>JAQXBA010000181.1 GCA_029252625.1 Opitutia bacterium
ATAATTAGCTGCGAAATCTTTGTTTGATGCTCCAGCCCAAAGAGGGGCAAACGCTGATTAACTATGGGTAAAGGAGGGAGGGCGACTCGCCCTCCTTTGCAGCAACACAGCAGGCCGGCAACCGAATACACTGGAGGGGTAGCGTCCCGATGCCCGCACAACACCAGCGGACATCGAGGCGATGACCCTCCAACAGAAAATCAACTCGTGAAATGTGATTCTAGCCAACGTAGCGGGAGGGACGACCTCCGCGTCGTCCGCATTGCCACCTAGCGAACTGATTGATCCCGCGATCCGCCCTTGGGTATAACCGGATACAAAGGCATTTATAGGGACAGGCTATAAAATCTCCTTTTTACAAATGTCGGCATACTGCGGACGACACGGAGGTCATCCCACCCAAGTAGGCATTTGTGGGGACAGGTATTTTTAATAGCCTGTCCCTAAAACATCCCTCCTTTTTACAAATGTTGGCACACTGCGGACGACACGGAGGTCATCCCTCCCAAGTAGGCATTTGTGGGGACAGGTATTTTTAATAGCCTGTCCCTAAAACATCCCTGTCCCTAAAACATCCCCTGTCCCTAAAACATCCCTCTGTCGAAGCCATCTCACCAGGAGCCGGGCCCTACAAATATTCTACAAATATTGTGTGTGCGCTCTATACTTGCTGAGGGTTCGGGTTGCTGATCGTGCTGTCTGGGCAGCCTAGCTCGCGTCGCCATTCTGCGATGACCTCTTTCTCGGTCCGCTGCGGGATGATGTTGATCTCGTTTTGTAGGACGGTGGGACTTTCGCCGAAGGTGTCGCGTTTGAGTTTGCGGAGCATGAAGAGCAGGCATTGATCGGAATAGCGGCGGCGGGATCCTTTGAGGTGGCCGTTTTCGTCGAAGGTCTCCTGCTCCCAGCCGTGAACGGCGCGGCGGTAGAGCTCGGCTTCGGCTTCTTCAATGCGCACCATGTTGCGGATCTGATCCCGCTCGAGTTGCGCTTGTTTGAATTCTGTTGCCAATTCTGGATGTTTTTTAATTTCACGATAGAAGTGCCGGACGCTGATGCCTTCTTTTTCAATGGCTGGATGGGTATTGAGGCCATCTCCGAGGTTTTCGAGCACGCGGTTGAGAAGCGGGCGGTTGAATTTGTGTCGTAAGGGTGTGATGCTGTTTGTTGTCATGCCAGAATTGGATACAAGGACTGCGGTGGTGCCAATTTGACTATTTCACTGTGTTTCACTGTGGAAATTTTTTGGGCTGGGATGTCACAAATGCCACTGGTATATAGCGGCTATGGAGCCGCACAGCTGAGGCTCTGATGGCTGGGACTATTACGATGGGTCCTCACGCTGAGATGCAGAGCGAATCCTTCGCGACTGGAGATCTGGACTTTTTAACCACATAACCTTTTAAGAACACATCGTGGTGGTTAAGCGTTCATAAGCGGTTAAAAAACCTGGGTTCTTTCTTCTCTATATTGCCCCAGGGATCGGTTGCTTTAGCTACCGGCGAAGCCCAAACGAGCACCACGCCATCGGCGATATTTAATTTAAACGTTTGGTGCCTTCAATTGTTCGTTTATTATGACAAGGAGCACGAAACCAAGTTTCGAGGCTACGACATGCCCCCATTCTTTTCCTCCTTGAAAATACAATGAGTTGAGATAAGTTAAACGCATGAACGTAGAAGAAATTTGTCATCAAGCTCAAAGGTTGACGCAAAAAAAACGAGCGGAGCTGATCCAGAAGCTGTTAGAAGGATTAGGCACTTCTTGCACCTACGACGTGAGTGATGATGAGATTCTGGAGCGAGTGAATGAAACTCGCGAGGGACAGGTGCAAGACATCTCCCATCAACAATTGATATCCGGACTCAAGCATTTAGAAGGAAGTTGAAAGCGCTCAGATATCACCCAGCTGTCCAGCGAGATATTAACGAAGCGATGCGCTATTATGTAGAGCAAGCCACACACAAGATCTCATTACAATTTTGGGACGAGCTAGTTCAAGGGTTTCATCAGATTCAGCGAAACCCCAGCCACTCTCATTTTGATGATTCTGGCTTGAGGCGTTATAATTTAAAAAACTTCCCCTTTCATTTCCTCTACGAAGATCTTGAAGACCGTGTGCGTATTCAAGTAGTGAGGCATCATTCACGTAGCTCAAAATATGGAACGACGCGAAACTGGAGCTGAAACGACAGAACCTAAGCTTCATAATCGTTGGCTCAGTGACCTCCTTCAAATTAGCGTCACATTAGCGTCAATTAGCGGTTTAAAGACGCCTCAACCATTTTCAAGAGCCTGCCCCCAAAAACATCCCGGCCTTCGCGCCACCTTCGCGCCCCTTCGCGGGCCAAACAGCAGAGCCCGAGTCAGTGCCCGAAACAGGGCTACGCTCGGATGCGACTAAAAAACGGATCCTCAGCTCTCCCCCCCCCCTCAGGTCTCAGCTCTCCTCCCCCCCTTGACCGGACACAAAAAAGCCCGCACATGGCGGGCTTTTAGAAACGGAGAGAGGATGAACTCAGAGCAGCAAGTCTTCAAGCACCAGTGCAGTGCGTTCACCTGCCTTGCCTTCCCACTTCTCCGGGATTTTCCCTTTTTTTGCATTCCCGGAAACCACCTTTTCGATTTCCTGCTGTAGCAAGTCAAAATCACTACCGATGAGCACGTTCGTCCCTTCCCAGATAGTAATCGGACGTTCCGTATTTTCACGTAGCGTCAAGCAAGGCACGCCCAGGTAGGTGGTCTCCTCTTGGATACCACCAGAATCAGTCAGAACCATGCGTGCATTTTGCTGTAACCACAAGAATTCCAAATAACCGAGCGGGCCAGACAGTAAAATATCCCCCGTCTCCAAGCCTAGATCCTTAATTCGTGCAGCCGTTCGAGGATGAATCGGGAAGATAACCTGCATCTTCGCGGAGAGGTCGCGCAATGTTGATAATATTTTAGCAAGTGCCTCCGCATCATCTACATTTGACGGACGGTGGAGCGTCACTAAGGCAAAGCCCTTTGCTTCGTCTGGAGATACGCCGTTAATCTCGGGCTTTACTGCTTCAGGAAGCAAGCGCACCAAAGTATCGATCATACCATTACCGACAAAATGGACACCTTCCGTGATCCCAGACTTCGCAAGCAATTCATCCGCATCGGGAGAAGTTGTGAAGAAATAGTCACTGATCGAATCGGTCAGCATACGATTAAGCTCTTCGGGCATCGCACGATCAAACGAACGAAGCCCTGCCTCGACATGCCCGACTTTCACACCGAGCTTCGCCGCCACCATCGCACAGGCGATCGTCGAATTTACATCGCCATACACTAGCACCAAGTCTGGCTTCTCATCCAATACCACCTGCTCAAAGGCGATCATGATGCGAGCCGTCATGACTGCGTGCGATGCGGAGCCAATTTCTAAATTAATATCTGGCTTCGGAATGCCCAATTGACGGAAAAAGATGTCCGACATCTTTTCATCATAGTGCTGCCCAGTGTGCACCAACAGTTGCTCAAACTTGCCACGCTCACGGATCGCAAAATAAACCGGTGCGGCCTTCATGAAATTAGGGCGTGCGCCAACGATGTGTATTATTTTTTTCATAAATTCTTATTTTTGTTTTCTGTCTACTACGTCCTCTAAGAGTAAGATGTAATCATTCGCGAGTTGGTCAGTCGGCGAACTCACTAGTCAGCGTTTGCTGCAAGCCTTCCTTAAAATCCATAGGCCGCACAAATCCCGACACCTCCAGCTTATCCGCATTAATCTCCGTTGATGAACAGAATTTCTTAACTCGAATCGAACTAATCGGCAACTTCTTACCAGTCACTTTCGCCAGTAAATCAAAACAATACCCGCCAAGGATACCAATGGGATAGGGGATACGCAGTTTCGGCGCAGATAAACCCTTGTGACGATAGATTTCCGAGACCAGCGTATTCATGTCAAAGTCTGGCTTATCGACATAGTTGAAAATCTCCATTCCCGAGAATTCCGCCTCCAACTTATACTTCATAAAAGCCACTATATTGCCGACGTAGGCCATCGACTTCCGATTACGGCCATTTCCAATCATCAGGAACTTACCCGTATAGATTTGCTTCAAGAGGTTGAAAACATTCCCCCTGTTTTCTTCGCCAAAAATCACCGTTGGACGAATCACCAATGCATTCCGTTCTTCGCCTTTCGCAATCCATTTCTGCAACACTTGTTCCGCCTGCCACTTGCTTTTCCCGTAATGATTAAACGGTGCCTCAGGTGAAGTCTCAGTTGGTGGCGTGGGTTGATTCATCCCGTAAATTGCTACCGACGACGTGAACACGATATTTTTCACTCCCTGCACATCCATTGCGTTTAGCACATTACGCATCCCTTCGACGTTCACGTCATAATAGAGTGATGTCGGCGACACATCATCACGATGCTCTGCCGCGAGGAGAATGACCACATCTTGCCCAGCCAACTGAGAAGTGTAAGATTCCGGCTCACGAACATCTCCTGTTTGCGTCAAAACACCATGCAGAGCACTCGGTGCTTTATCGAGATTCAGGACAGTCTTGTCGTCCTTGAGAAGTGAGATGAGACGAGTCCCTACAAATCCAGAACCACCGATAACACAAATATTTTTCATTTTAGTATATTAATTTAAAGACCATTGAAGTGTGTGAGTGACATTTACTGATGTTGCAGAAATCCGGGCAACTAGGCACTGCGCGTTAAGTGACCTCCCGAATTCTGGACAGTAATCGTATGACTCAAGGCTATAAGAGAAATCATCATGCTGAGAAACACGAATACTAAGTGCCCCACACGAGCCAACCCATGAACCCTCGTCCTGCCGGAGTCGCGTATTAGGGCTAAAATGAAACCGGATCTCAACAGATGCACCCTCTTTCATTTCATTAATTGAGTCAGATACCTGAAGAACCTCATCCGATAATTTCCAGACTCGCCGGTGAAGACCACCACATCCCGTGCGCTCGTAGCCGTCATGCTCGGCAACCATGGTTTGCTCATAGGCATCTACATCTTGCTCATAGGACAAGCACTTACCCACAGCACGACGCCCCACCCTAAAACTAGACCATGTTTCCGAGGAGTTTTTGCCATTCACGATGAGAGTATTATGCGAATGAGTAGATCGTTGGCGGGCACGTTCAGCGGAAACCTCATATGTATTCGTCCCAGTGTCCACAAGGACTTTCTCACCAGCGACCATTAGTTCAAATCCGAGTGTCCCAGCATGCGCATGCCCGGGCTGATAACTTGGATCAGGGCCGCCCACCTCTGTAAATACAACCGCCTTGCCGGCCTCAATTCTTCCAAAACCAGACTGTTTAAGCAAACGCACCCCCTTCCCAATCTCATCCGATTGGGCGTCAAGAGACAGCCGTAGTGCATAAGCGTCTAAATCTGCTAACGAGGCTGCAATGCCATTGGCAGCATCATTGAACAACGGGAACGTGCCATCACAATATGTCATCTGCCGAAGCCATGTAAGCATTGAAACAGCGACCTCACTACAGAGTGATTCCAAACCTTGCGGAGAGCGTCTGGTGTATGTTTTCGCTAAATTCAAAAGATTCAGCACATCCTCAAGTATGAGAGAGTGATACATTGGCGAACGTTCGAAGTGTCCACCGTCATCCAACACCTCAGTAGGCAGTTCTTCTCGAACAATACTCCAGCCCAACCGTAACCAACGCTCAGCCTCCTTGCCTTCGAAATACAGCCCCGCAAACAACAACGCCACACCATTGACGAGGTAATGATTCCCTAAGAGATGAGTTTCGATGCGCCCAGACAACCATCTTGCGTGATAAGCCAACGAATCGTGCACCGATTCCACTGCTTCATTCTCGATAAAGAAGCGTATCCAATTAATAATTCTTAAGGATACGGGGTATGGATCCCACGCTCTCGTAGATCCAGCGGGGTTCATCTCAATCCATTGATTCAAAATCAACTTCGCCTCATCTGGACTAACACGGGTGCCTTCTTGATTCAGCCATTCAAAATAGCTTAAATTATAATTCCAAAGATTCCCACGGGATTGACTCCACCAGGACACCTCGGGGGACACCTTCGATTCCTCATTCAGAAAACGAAAAGTCCAATCCCCAAGATAGGCATGGTGCTTCACAATTCCATCGCACCACTCGCCGACAGGAACCGACACCTGAGCATCACCACTTTGGGCAGGTTTCTTCCTCGGAAATCGATTCCTCAATTGGCCCCAGACCTGAATAGGTCTTAAATGCCGTAACGTATGCGCAACCAATAGTGCTTTTTCTAAATACTGCATGAAATGTGCGTCAGATAATATAATAGAATCGAAACTAAGTCTCTATTTCTTAAGCCACGCGACTAATTCATCTAGCTGCTTATCAAAATCCAATGAATTTTGAGCAGCGTTAATACAATTCTGTTTAAGCGCCTGTAAATCACTCGCACTCATTTCACCGAGCTTTCGTATATTCAATTTCAAAGATTCGAAATCACCAGGCTCTGAACTGAATCCTACATTAAACTCATCCACAATTCGCGCACCTTCACCACCGCCGCAGAATAGAACAGGCACTTGCAAATAGATCAGTTCAAAGATCTTGGATGGCACCGCGCCTTTAATGCGAGTCTTCAAAGGCACAATTGAGGCATCGTATTCAGGAAGGCGGGCATGCAATTCTTCCTTTTTTAGCGAGCCCTTATAGGAAACGCCACACTCAGGGTTTTCATCAATAAAACGTCTGATTGCCTCCTCTTCGTTTCCATGCCCGTATATCTCCAGCTCCGCACTCAATTCAGAAAAATTGATTGCTTTAACCATATCCAACATCCCTTGAGCGACTCCGAGTAACCCTGCGTAAACGAGCCGCACAGAACCAACCCGATCAACAATACCGCCACTGTTACTCGCACCTGACTGAGGCTGAAGATTACGATACAAAAATGAAGGCGTCTTTTCGATCTCTTGAACGTGATCGATTATCTCATTCGATTGCCCTAAGACACAATCTGCGTTGCGGTAATTAAATCGTTCGATCCACTCCAGAATGTGATACATCCTACCTTTTTTAATCGCGCCCAGTTCCAAAGCCGACAGCGGCCACAAGTCCGACACGTTTAAAGCGATTTTCTTACGGAAAATCTTTTTAAACAACACAATGCCAGACATAGAGACCAACAGAGGTGAATTCTGAATAATGACATAATCCACCTTGGAAATCGCCTTTGCTCTCAAAACATACCCCCACAGGCTAACTGCGAAGGAAAGCATACTCAAAACGCGAAGCAATGGATTACTGGAAACCGACGGATAGATCCAGTAGCGATAAACACTAAGCGCCCCCTCCGATTCCTTAGCGTATAGTTTGCCACGGTAGTCTTGGAAGACTCGTCCTTCTGGATAATTTGGTAGCGGGCAGATTACAGTTACCTCGTTATCTCGCTCGGATAGTCCCGAAGCCAGATTGTAAATTCGGTTCGCTGCTGCCCCCATTTCGGGAACATAGTAATTGGATAGAACTATAATATTCATATCGGCAAAAATAAATAAGACGCGTTAAGAGATGATCATACCGATTTAGCGCTGATCCCAGAGTTCCAAGGAAATGCGAGTGGTTTCCAAAATATCCTCAAAGGAAATCGGCGCTGTCCCGCCCTGCTCAAGCCAATCAATCACAGTAGCCATCTCTTCAGCGTGCCCCTTTGCCTGAGAACGTGTCTTCAACTTTTTAAATCCTGGCCAGCCATATCCAGTTAACTGACGGAAGTTATCCAACTGTAACACACGCCCAGCACTAAATACTTCGACTCGCTCCTTGGGGAAAGATTTGCTACCATTCGACAGATAATGAACGGTCGCGATTGAGCCATCCTCATAACTCAGTTGGATACTTGCCACATCCCCCAAAGCGCCAGCACCTTCACCCAAGTAATTAATGGATGTGCCCTTCACTCGTGCTCCGACTAGAAACCCACAGAGATCAATAAAGTGGCAGGCCTCACCTACAATACGCCCCCCCCCCACCTCAGGGTCCTGAGTCCAATGCTCGGGCGGAATTAGTCCGGAATTAACAGTCAATACAACAGATTTCGGGGCGTTTATTCCATCAAGTAACTGCTTCATTTTTACCGTATGAGGTGAAAATCGGCGATTAAATCCAACGATCACTGACTTGCCCGAATCACGAACTGCTTGTTCGATTTCATCGAGTTCACCGATAGTCATACACAAAGGCTTCTCTACGAACACATGCTTCCCTGCTGCTAACGCGCTCAACACTTGACGCGCATGGCTATTGTGCCGCGTCGTCACCATCACCAGCGAAATCTCAGGATCGTCAAAGACATCGACCGCATCAGTCCCCGAAAACTCAAATCCATGTTTTTTACCGTGATGGGTTCCTGTCACACCAGCTCCGCTGATTATAGTTTTCAAGCGTGCGCCAGTTTTAGCCAATACAGGCAGTAGCACCTGCCCGGTGAAATTGCCTGCCCCGATCATACCAACAACAGCTTTCGAAGGTTTCGCTGAGCTTGTTGGGGCAAGTGTGACGAGACGTTGAGCGGACTCCCCCCCTAAAGGTGCTTCAGGATAGCTAAGCACAATACCTAGCGCATTACCGCCAGAAAGCTGCTCATAAGCATCCACTGCCTCATTAATTGAAAACTGATGCGTCACTAATGAACTCGTATCCAACGAGCCGGATTCAATCAGTTGAAGCACCGCTTCAAAATTGCGCTGCTCCGTCCAACGAACATAACCGAAGGGAAAATCGAGCCCTTTATCTTCATAATTAGAGTCATAACGCCCAGGCCCATAGGAACATGACACTTGAAACGAAAGCTCTTTTTCGTAAAAATCACTGCGCAGAAGATCCAAACCGACCACTCCGACGAGTATAATACGCCCGCGCTTACGACACATTTCAGCGGCCTGATGCACAGGCTCATTGCTCTTCGTTGCCGCAGTAATTAACACACCATCCACACCACGCCCACGACTAAACTTTTCGGCAGTAACCAAGGCATCCTCTCCCTTCGACAAGTCTACGGTCTCTGCTCCAAACCGCCGTGCTTGTTCACATTTTTTAGGATCAAAATCAATACCCAGCACCGAACAACCATTGGCACGCAGAATTTGCACGCAAAGCAAACCAATCAATCCAAGCCCAGTAACAACGATTCGCTCCCCCAAAGTAGGCTCCAACAGTCGGACTCCTTGCAAGCCGATCGATGTCACGACGCCAAAGCACGCTTGCTCGGGTGTCACACCATCTGGCACCTTAGCACATAGATTCTGCGGCACACATACCATCCCCGCATGCGGCCCGTTCGAAAGGACACGGTCTCCGACTGCAAACCCCACCGCTCCAGCTCCAACTTCAACAACAACACCTGCATTTGAATAGCCTAAAGGTAAAGGTTGATCCAATTTAGCACGAACAGCTTCTACAGTAGTGATAATCCCATCCGTCTTCATCTTTTGCAGAACCTGTTTCACCTTGTCCGGTTGCTGACGTGCTTTGTCCAGTAAATTAGCTTTACCAAAGTCGACGAGCATCTTCTCGGTGCCCACTGATACCAGAGATGCCTCTGTTCTAATTAAAAGGTGCCCCTTGCGCACTTTCGGCTCTGGGACTTCGGTCAGTGTCGTCTCACCTGACGATAGGTTTTGTAAGATCTGTTTCATAATTCAATAATGCTTCGGGAATGTGGAACTCGCACGGCGGTTCACGACGAAGTCTTTTCGTGATTCCCTGCGCTGCTAGGAATGGTATAGCCAAACTGCTTGGCAATTTCTCCGCACCCCGCCTCAACTTGACGAAATTGAGCCATCGTCATTTTATCAAAGTAAGCCTGATTATTGTCCGGCCGCAGAGGATACCAGCGATCACCATATCTTGTGCCAAAAGGAATAGTATGCTCAGGGGCTGGCAACATGCTTTCTTGGTAATCTAGACCAATAAAGTCACATAGCTCTCTGGTATTTTTTTCCGGCTCCGATAAGAAGTCTTCGTATCTCCAATGCTTAAAGTGACTCAAGTTCGAAGAATCCTCCAGGATAGTAGACATGCAGTTCTTCCAATGCTGAATACAGAGCTCAAAGCGTTCCTCAAATGATAAAAACGAGGAATAACGTGCCATATCACCCGCTTTTCCCATAGCCGCTCGATAACAAGAAGCATAAGGGTCTCGCGTAATGAGAACGAAGTAGGGATCACTCTCAGATAACAGTGACTGGATGTAGCGGGATTTCAGCGTATAGACTTGGCTCTTATCGACAAATCTTGTCGAGATCGAACGACTGTATCGATGTATGCATTCACCGATAGCCCTTTTCAATCCAACTCGATCTACCTCGTTTGCATCGTCCTCGGTAGAATGATAAGCCTCCCAAAGTTCATCACATCCGTATGACCAACTTCGTGGCATAGTTAACGACGAATGCTTAGGATCCGTCCCAAGAAAGCTCCCCGAAAGCCTAAGAAGACGCGGCAAACGATACTCCATCGCACGCTGCATTTCATCCGCTCCAGTCCAATAATCCGAATTCCCACTAACTGAAACCACCTGTTGATGTCGCCGGAGAAAACGTGAAATAAGTGTAATGCCATCGCCTTGATTCCCTAAAAGAAATACTGGACGATCAATACGATCACCGGCTAGCGCTCTAAACCATCCCGGCACATAGAACATCCAGCTGTTCCTACGCCAAAAATAAACAGCCGTATTAAAATATTTTTTCACTTTCACCATATTAACCGCGTATTCGATAGAGATTAATCACTCAATCAGTAGCAAGTAAATTGCTCAGTGAGGCTAGTTGTTCTGCGACAAAACGTGCCCGATCAAACCGGGCACGCCCTGCAAGCGCACCTAGGCGCAAAGAATCCAGCAACTCTGGGCTGTTCATCAAACCTTCAATTTGAGCTGCCAAGTTGGAAACACTTGCATCTCTAAGCACATATCCGTCAACACCATCTTGCACCACATCTCGACAGCCACGCGAATTAGAAGTCACAACTGGCACGGCCATGCAGAGGGCCTCCATGAGGCAAACCGGCATTCCCTCCCGCTCACTTGGAAACACACAGAGATCCGAAATCGCCAGCCATTCTGCGACGTTTTCCTGCCAGCCTGGCTGAATCACCGAAGGATCCTGTTTGAGCGCCTGGATTTCTTCTGTAGTTAAGCCGGATGCATGTAAGAGATCAAAAGCGCCTAGAATCAGGAGACGAACTGGAGCTCCCTTTTGTTTCAATTTCTGATACGCATGCACCACCTTATCAAAGCCCTTAAACGCCGCTAAGCGGCCCACATAAATTAAAACTTCATCCTGCTCACTGATTGCGAGTGCCGCTCTTCTTGCATGACGCCAACTAGAGCTGTATTGATTCGAATCAAATCGATCCAAGCGACAACCAAAGCCAGGCGCTTGTTGCCGCCGTGCTTTCTTTGAATTCCAACTCTGAATCACTGCAAAATCGTCGTCAGTCAACACCCACATCTCATCGAGACGTGCCATTGCCAAACGCTCACCGAACCATGCCGCCCAACGCGCCTTGCCTCTGGCCAGCGTGCAGGCCAGTCCTTGAATCACGCACGAAGTAAACGGCCAATCCTTCGACTTTGCTAAGGCACACACGAACGCCGCGGCACTGAAGTGCGCCTGAATCCAATCCGGCTGGATCTTCGAAACAAGACCACGCAACTCTTTTGCCGCCTTAAGCGCTGCAAAAGGATTCGAGCCACGGGGCATTGAGATCGGATGCAACAGAACACCGGACTTGAAAGTCGGGTGCTCCTCGACCGAGCGGCCATCCAACAACTTCAACTGAGTGGCGACGTGCACCTCATGCCCGCCAGCCATCGCAGCTTCAGCGAAATCCGATAGAAACGCCTCATAACTACTCAGCGTGGGAACTATAAGCAAAAGCTTAGCCATTAATAATCACCGAATAAGCGCCTGCTCCAGCGCATCCTCTATTTTCACAATTTGAGCTTCCCAAGTGAGCGTGGCAGCCACCGCTTTCCGCTGCTTGAGCAAGTCCGGATCCGAACGTGCATCAGACTCCAATAGCTTCCGAATATCGGTCATCATAGCCTCAGGCTGATCTGCAATTTCGACGACCTCTTGATAATGCTCCAACTCAGGCAAGTGCGTCGCCACGATCGGCAAGCCCGCCATTAAATATTCCGCCAGCTTCGACGGAAACGTATAATCTTGAAAAGCGTTTATCTTATAGGGCATCAAGCCAACATCGAAATATTGAAAGCATGAAATCAACTCATGGTGCGGCACTAGGCCCTGTAAAATAACATTCTCAAGTGATTCAAGGCCCAACAGGGGCTCCGTCCGATCAATCGTCCCGAGAAACACAAAGGTCACTTCCGGCATCCCCGTTGCCAACTGAACGAGCCATTCGATATCCGTTGCCGTTCCCAGTGCGCCAGCAAACCCAACCACAGGCCCAGAGATCGCCTCCATTGTTGGTATTTTAATTAGCTGCGCATCTGCAAATCCCTCACCCACACCATTGGGAATGAAATGCGTGTTTTCATTGTATTGACTCTTTTCATCGTAAAGACCCCGTGCACTGGTAAAAACAACATCGGCGTTTTCATTAAACTTACGCTCACTCATGCAATAGCGCTTCCTAAGACTTTGAGCAATGCGTGGATGCTCAGGAAATTTATCAATCGACTGATACACGAGGAGGCTCCGATCCAATCCCTGAATTGCCTCCCACACGATTGGTGTTGGTAGCCGCGCCCAAATGATGGGCGATTGTATGTCATACTGCTCATAAAGCTGCCTCAAACTTCTCCGTAACAGAGTCACATTCGCAGCCTGAATCAATGATAACCTCGGCGTAGGGATCACCCACGGCTGCCAAACAGTCACCCCAGTCTGCATATTGCCCACTTGCAGATGTGGGTTTTTTCCTTGGAACAGTCCGGATACCTTACTGAAGCAACGACCCAGGTCATGCTGATCCAAATCCCGGAGCGCTCCGAAATTATTGATATAAAAGATGCGGTGCGTCTTCGAAAGCCGCTCGACCAAGTGATGACATGGCATTCTGTTTTGCCCGTGCCACTCAATTCCAGCAAAGAAAATTATATCAGCCTTTTGCGGCATATTCAGAACATTCACCAAGCTTCAGGATAGCTCATCTTTAGTTTGAAGAAATGATTACCTTCCTCGTCGAGCTCATAAACAAATTCACGCTGCGGGTAGCCATCTGTGATAGGACCCTCGTCCCAATTCATTAAATTGTTCGATTTACACAGCACGTAATCGATCCCCGGCAATCGACGCCAAGACAATTCAACATCCTCACCTTCGGCACCCACGATCGATAATTCGCTGGCACTTACCAATGACGATTCATCAAAAACATCGACCAGTTGAAGCTCAGACGAATCAATCTCTTCAATTAAACTGCACCACGCATCGGCCATCAGCAGACCACCTGCATCACTCGGATGCACTAGATCCGAATAACAACCTAGGGAGTCTGCAGCCTCAAAGTCGCCCAGAACTTCCTTAAAATCAATAAAGCACAAGTCCTGCTCTTGGCACAACGCGATCAGCGCATCTCGGTAAGCGCTTAACTCATAATCGCGATTATCGTAGCCATTGTCGGGTGGAGACATCAGCAGTATTTTAACATTGGGACTGGCTTCTTTGGCACGATCAACTAATTCAGAAATATCTGCCTTATAAGATACAGGCGAGACATTCCTAATCGAATCGTTCGCTCCCAAGAGGACGCAGAATATTTCGGGATCCAAATCTCTCAGCGCAGCCACCCAAATCGTTCGATCAACCGATACCGATTGCGCAGCCGTAAGGCCACCATTCCCAATCTTGTGGATACGCACTCCATCGTCGTCCGTCTTAAAGTTCACCCCGCCAATTTTAACTCCAGCAGTCCCAGCTTCATGTAACACCAATTTAAAGGTTCTCGGCAGTGAAGCAGGCGTCCAGCGAATCCGATAGACATCACTGGCAGTGTAAGGGGCATTCGTCGAGAGGGTCACAAATCCTGTATCTCCATCATAGAGACGAAAACTGCCGCCACCTGGTTGCTTCAGGAAATAAATTTCAATTTAATCAACATCCGATGTCACACTGAAACTAATCGTGGCACCTACCGTGCTACTCTGAAGATGACCTATATTGAGTCCGATTGACGAGCTCGACTGATCGACTTCAGTCCAGCCTGTCGGCGATCTTAGATACATCATTCCTATATCAGCAGGCCCACTAGAGTCCACGAAGGTGCAGAAGCCAGCTCCAGAAATCGTCCTGTTTTGTTCAAGATTCTGAAGTAATGGTAGTGCCAAACGCTTAGTCCCATTAATGAGACTATCGCCAAACAGGACAATATCCACTTGATCCCCAACAGCGGGCACAACAGGCACTATAAAAGAAAGCAGATAAAAGAGCAGAGCCCTTGCCACGAAATTACGCCTCATGCTCAAAAATATAAATGATGCCTCATCGCCAAATTGAAATAATGGATTGCTCATCTGCCCCTAAAAACCAACACCACACTACTTTTTCTCCGAACAATAAACACCCGGCTTAGGTAATTCCTGTAACATCCGATCATGCTCGATTCCTTCTTCGATTGAAAAACGCCTCCCAATCTCTTTCGCAGGCAAGCCTCCTACGATCGTATAGGGCTCGACATTTTTCGTCACCACCGCGCCCATCGCAAGAATCGCGCCGCGCCCGATCACCACGCCTGCCCGAATTGACACATTCTGACCGACCCAAACATCGTCTTCGATTATGGTCTTACGAATCGGCGGACGACCGCTAAAAATCACTGGCTTACCAACTACGTCGAAGTGATGATCGTCCCCTGTAATGGTAACATTCGGAGCAATCATTACATATTTGCCCAATTCAACCTTAGGGCCAATCCACGCCTTTGGACCAATCGATGAATAAGGCCCCACAGTGATGTCTTTACTGATACGACTGGTTCCCAGGAAATTTGCAGTTTTATCAACATGCATATAGCCGCCCCAAATACGATATTTCAGGAACATCCGAATTCGCCGGCTGAGCAAATACAACTCAGGATAATTTCTTAGTATTTTGCTAAACATATTTTACAATGCATGCCGCCCTAGTTTCTTTTAGGCGACAATGATTCGATACATTTTTGAATACTGCCCATGTAGGTATGGATGTTATATACTGAATCGATCACGCGCACAGCTTCCTGCTTCATTTCCGACAGTTTTACACGATCATGGTAGAGTTCATTTAGATGCACGAGTAGCTTCTCCGCATCCAATGCCTCGTCAATCATGCCTGCCCCTGTCCCCAGTAGGTCTTTCTCGCAACCATCTGCGATACTGGCAATAACTGGAAGGCCATGCACTAAGGCTTCCGAAACAGCCAATCCTCCCAAGCCAGGTAAAACAAATAGATCCGACTGCAGAAAATAACGAGAGACACCATCTACAACACGTCCTGTAAATAATACATTCTCGATTTCAAGTTCAACCGCCTGCGCCTTACACGCTTCAAAATACTCCCCATCACCAACAATAGTCAATTTGACTCCAGGCGCACTCTTTTCAAACACCGCGAAAGCCTCCAGTAATACATCAAGACGTTTCTCCTTCGTAATTGCTCCAACAAAAATGAGGTTAAAATCAGAGTTCTCGTGTGCTTTTTGGTAAATTTCATCCGTATTCAGCGAAGCAATGAGAGCCTTCTTTTTCTCTGTATCAATCACATTCACGGCAACATAGATTCTATCTTCATTGACGCCTATACGCTTAAAATACTCCGCCCCAAGACTGCTATACGATATAATTGCATCCGATTTGCGCTCCAGGAATTGAATCGGCGCCTCCAGTATTTTTCGGTAGATCGTCTTTTTTCTGTTCTTTAGTTCTCCAAGGCTCCACCAGACAAATTTTTTCCTGAATAGAGCTGCATAAAGAAACGCTACGGATGCACTAAATAGATTCGAAGCTCCTTCACATAGAATCACATCAGGCTTATAGCGAATCAGCTCATAAAAAAACGTAAGGTTTATAGCCTGACATATCGTGCGATTCTTAGCCTTCAGCTTCATACGAATCGTTGGCATGGCCTTAGACTTAAATGCTTTCTCTCCCTTGAAATTAACCACTTTGGTTCCGGGGAAATCACTTCCGTGAAAAACACAGAAGTCGTCAACAGAAGGAAGTTGGCTCAAACGCTCAAAAATGGGCACTCGCCAGCCCTGCATAACTCGATAGGATACAGCGACTTTCATAATAAATATTTATTTAATCTCAAACAAGAATAGGCCTCTAGAAAAATCATCTGAACTAACGAACATACTGCCTCCGCCGGATCAGCGGGCGCTCTTTCGACGCAAATTCATAGACTGCAATCACCATCGCCGAAGAATACCAAAAATAGTGATTCATAATGATTCCCGAAGAAAATTGGCAATAGACCGCATAGTGTAAAAAAAACAAAGACACCCAACTATAGACAGGGAAGTGGCGTATGATCTTAATCGCCCGAGAAACACAGGTAGAAAAATAGATCAAAAAGGCAGTGCCTCCAAACACGCCAGTCGTCATATAGGCTTCTAAGATGAAGTTGTGCGGGTAAGATAACACCGCTCGGCAATATAAGCCATTCCCTAAGATAGGATTACCCAAGAACTGCTTAAAGGCTTCTTGGTAAACAATAATACGCCCAATGCCTACTCCTCCAGACATATAAGTTTCTTGTATGTGCATCAAAGACTTTAAGCGCATAACCAATGCACTGCCCATCATATCTGCAAAAAAGAGTAGCACGAACCCCATACCTACAAGTATCACAGAACTAACAATTAGCATGATAATATCCGATGCTTTCTTAACTCGACAGACCATAAAGAGCGCACAGGGTATGAAGACTGCGATCACAGGCCCTCGCGATGCACCTAAGGCCATCAAGTAGGCTCCGATAGCCACGAACACGCCCGCAATCGTATATCTGATCATCACCGATGGTAGGCTCTCTCGAACGAACGCCCAGTAAGAACCCAATACTACGAGAGACGAACCTGCGTATGAAAGCAGGAGCGGACCGATCGCGACGAAATCACCAATAAAATCACCGCCTTTCGCTCGCCCACTACCGTGGAGTGATGCATTCCCGTAAAGTGCAATGGATAAGGCTCCAGCCACAAATGCTCCCGCAAACAACCAAATCAATCCGGATTGTAAATTACTACGATTTGTCGAAATAAGAAACCCACATGTAGGTATCGCACAGATGCCAAATGCATAGAGCGAATAATTCATTCGTGATTGCTGAAGCATAAACATCGGCTCCATAAAGATACTCAAACCATAAAAAGCCCAAAACACAGCTAATGCGATCCATAGCTTACCTTTATAAAAAGCGAAGCCTTTACTGATCGCAAAAACGATCGCCCAAATCGAAACGATCAACACACCAGCCCTAAAGGGCATCGTCGCCGCACGACTGGGAATGTAAAGGATCACCGCAATCAAGAGGGCGACGTGCATGCCAAACAACCCACCACCGTAGAGAACTGCGGCGGTTAGATTTTTCATCGAAAAAATCTTTCTTACATTCATTAGCTTATCAGTTGTCGTATAAAGGAACTCGATGACATTTCAGACGCATACTTCGCTTGCTGTGAAGCATAATTCCACTCCCGAGTCATAAAACCGTCGATCGCGTCTGCATATTTTTCAGGATCTCTGGTTTGAACCACCACACCGATCTGCCTGTCGTGCACGAGTTCCCCCACGAGCCCCTCGCAAGTCGCCAATAAAGGCTTCCGATAAAACGCCGCATGCCCAATCACTCCACTGGAGCCATGAAAGCCGACATACGGTGCCAAAACCACGTCACACCGAACCATTTCTTCCGAAAATTGCTGATCGGTCACCCAGCCCTCACAAAGATCAATCTTGCACCCCATCCGACTGAGAGACTCCACACGCTTAACTGCCTCTTCGCGTAATGCCGTATCCAAAAAACGACCGACGATACGTAAACTGACACGTGCTCTGACTGGGGCAGGTAGACGCTCGATTGCGTTGAGCGTCTCTAGCAGTCCTTTTCTACGATTAATCGAGCCAATAAAGAGCAAGCGCAAGACCCTTGTATCCTCCTCCCCTGAATCAATGGATGATGCATGCGCTAAATGTAAGGGCAATGGGTCTGGAATCGCCTCAAACAAGCCTCGCTTGCCAGTGAGCGCATTAAAGTGCTGCGTGACTTTTGTATCATTCAAAACAAACAGCTTCTCTATACGCGAATTCAAAGAGAGCCATTTTATCTGACACATTTTCCTGAATGCAGTGACTCGCCACTTCCATGTGCGCTCATTCGGTGCGATACGTTCAGCCAAAGGGAAGGGATCAAATAAAATCCCGCGCATGCGAGTCTTGCAGCGTCTAAAAGCCCCCCCATTCAAGAACGGCTGCATGGGATTTGCATGCAGGGCGATCGCGAGTTCCGGGCAATGCTTTTCGATATAAAAAGCAAAGCACCGCGCATCGGCCTGCCCTCGCCGCCATAAGCTATCAGCCTGATCAATTGACTCCTGCAAATTCTCTTGAATCAACTCAATACGGAGTTGCGGACAATTCTCGCCGTAAATCTCAATTAGTTCTGCACCAATCTTTGCATTACAAACGATCACACCTTCCACTTCCGTTTGATTCACCAAGAAAGTCGCAGGGTGATGCAGATACTCACAGTGATGCCCGGTGATATCAGGGTCATAAAAAAGTATTTTCTTCATCTTAACTTTAGCAGCCATTCAACCGCTTAACTATGCGTGCAGGATTCCCCGCAACTACGACATCCGAGGGGACATCTTTGACGACAACCGAGCCCGCTCCCACAATAGATCGATCCCCCACAGTCACCCCTTTTAGGATCATCGCTCGCCCACCAATAAAGCAATCATTACCGACACGAACAGGAGCAACAGCAGCATCTATCAAATCCTGATCAGTGCCTCGAATATTGTAATCTAATGAATGGAAATCCGTGTCACAAATCACAACGCCTGACCCCAATAAAACTCGATCTCCAATTTGAATCGAGCGTTTGGCACAGATGACTGCTCCACTGATCCCGACTTGATCTCCTATTTTAATCATCGCATCCGGCGTCATGGCATTCAGCACAACAGGGGTAATGACGCCCATCGCAGTCGAACTACCGCTGGAACGTATGCTCGAAAATTTACCAATTTCTATCGTGCCACTATTCCGAATCACCGGAAAACCGATAAACCGGATGCCTCGAGCAGCTAGCAGCTTGCCCCGGAAAACGATCCAATAGCCTACAATAAACCAGAATAAACGCTTTGCGTATGAACACACGATTACAATTCTCTAGTAAATTGACCTAAGTTCTCGCAAATCCAATCCTCGCTTTTATCCCACCAAGGATCTTTCAACAGAGCGCAGCGACGTTCCTCATGAAAACGATAACGGATATGCTTAGCAGGGACGCCCGCCACGACGGCATAGTCCTCCACGTCTTTAGTAACCACACTACCCGTCGCAATGATCGCCCCATGACCAATCCGAACTCCACCAACCAACACGACACGCGCACCGATCCATACATCACTGCCAATTTCGGCATAGTAGAGCTTTCTTTCGTCAACGAAATTAAATTCATCGAAATTTTGCTGATTTATATACGTAAATCCACTTTGTTTCCTCAAGGAATAGAAACAAGGATGTGTCGAAAGTCTTTCACTTGACGGATGCTTCCCAGCGAGAACTAGAACTTCTGGGCCAATTGAACAATACCGACCCACTTTACAACACGGCAAACGGGAGTCCGGCCCAACATACGAACCGCGTCCCAAAGATGAGCCGCAGACACATGCTCTGGAATATATCTTATTTTTACCTTCGAACTCACCCCCTCGAGCATTCGCGGACAACGAAACCCGCACATCCTTTTGTCGATCAGAGAAAAACAACTTCGGTTGTTTTATGTATCTTAGGAAATAATTTTTCATACTTTATCAGCAGACATTCACACCACAATGGATAACTAGCTCAAACGGAATCCCTTATTCACCCGCAAAAATAGCCTCCTAACAAAGCTTCTAAATCGTTTTGGAATTAAGCGACCAAACCCACGGCCATCGCCAATCAAAATACTCTCATACACAGCTTCGTGACTATAATCGGGAACAACATACCCTGGGTGCTTGAGAGGAAATTCAATACTGCGGGTGTCTAGATAGCGTGACGAGGCACTCCCAACACAATGCGTTGCACCCGCTACGCCAAAACCTATATTTGCAACTAGGTTATACTGAGGGGTGATACATAATTGATTCTGAGCACCCATCGCTAAAAACCACTGAAAATCCCAAGTGTGAACTGTCTCCATTTCAAGCTTACGGATATTCATCAACCATAGACGTTCGCTCCTAGGTCGATAGCCCATATTCTGAACAATAGACATCGCCTGCGGTGAACTGCGAAATTTCAAATTCACATCTTGGTTTACCCAAACCCGTCGCCACGTAGCCCAACCCCAGGTCCATTTAAACTTAGAAAATAAATATGAAGCATCAGTTACCTTGTATTCCGGAAGGTGATTATTACCACTAATCATCCCAATCCGATCATCACTCGCATACTTAATTAGTAGTTCCTCGCAGTAGGGGAAAAATGATAGATCTGGAACTGTATCATCCTCTAGAATCATACCAGCTTCCACATTCTCAAAGAACCACGTGATGCCAGAATTCACAGCCTCCTTGCATCCTAAATTCGTTTCACGGAAAAGCGTCTTCACCTCGCAATCCCAATCCACATTGGTCGCGATTTGGCGGACTGTTTCGACGATTTCTGACTCACCCTCTTTCGCCGCCCGCGCCCCGTCGGATGCCACATACAGTTTTGATGGTTTTGCCGCCCGGATAGCCTCAAAGACCTGAGCAGTCACATCGGGGCGATTAAAGACAAGAAAGAGAATCGGGGACTGACATTTATAGGACATAATAAATCGTTTGATTTTGAACTACCCGTTATGCTTAGGTTTGATTTTCTGGGCCCAACGGCGCCCACATCTGACCAGTTGAATCAGATCACATAGTAACCACAAAGAAAAAGCACTATTGGATCCACCGATCTTTGGCTTTTCGAAGAGGGCTTCATATTGAAACATGACCCCCTCCATTGAATAAACAGCCATCGCCGCACTACTTTTTTGACACGCCTCCTCATACCTTGCTGCCTCTAATTGAATTAAATCAGTCAGCACGTCATACATTTTAAGTGGAGGATTCGTCTCATGGGCAAATCCTCCCAATTCAGTTAAATCAAACTCATGCAGTAACCCATGCGTCACACCGGTCATATCTCTTGGTGCTGAATAAACAACTGGCACACCCGCAGCAGCAGCTTCAATCGCCGCAGTTCCCATTCCAACAAATCCATACGCAGCGCTGAGGGCATTAGGGAATTTCTCATAAGAGAGGTGTCCTTTCAGCGTAACACTGCCTTCCAATTTATACTTCTTTATCTCCTCTTCAATCTTCGCTTGGAACGGCCCCTCTCCGTATATTTCATAGGTCACGTCCAACCCTTGATCGACGAGGCGCCGCACAATCTCGATCATGAATATGTTATACGTTTTATAGTCATTCAAACGCCCGACAGAAACGATTTTATATCTTTCTGGCTGACGCTTGACTGAGCGGAACGGCTCTAGATCGACCGGCAGCGGAATAAACTCAGCTCTCACGCCGCTAGCGAATTCCGCATTCCATTCTGCCTGCAGTCTTGTTGTCATTGCGACTACTGTTGTGTCGGGGGCTTCTTTCTTTAAAATTCGCCGAACCAAAAGGGCAGTCGCACTTTTACGCTTCAATTGACGAACAGAGTCAGGTTGAAACAAACCGAGAACTAAACGCGCTTGAGAACAAGTAGCCGTCAGCTTCAGCAACCCAGCAAGCACGTAAGACAGCATATCGATGCAAATAATAAAATCTACCTGGGGCAGCTCCAACTCACTGTAAAACTGCTTAAATGATGCCCGCTCATACAAATCCACAAATGGGCGATTGGAAGTTTGAATCACAAGCGCTTCATTAAATTCAGCACGCAAGCGAACATCCACGCCCTCACAGATTAAAAAAGTCGAATGCCCTTGATTAATGAGATAATCAGACATCCGCATAATAAGCGTTTCGTAGCCTCCCATCACCGCCATGGGCGAGTGAGTCATAAATAATATATTCATACCAATAAACCTTACAGGAATTGTATTACTTTGATTCCAGCGATCCAATTAAGATGCGCCTCAATAGAGCAGGCAGCCGCATGATAACTTTAGAAAATTTTGGATGATCCGACATTCTACGGTAAAGTTGCCGAGAACAAAACAGGCAACTCACTCCGATTAAAAAAGAACTTAAACCATAATATATAAGCTCTGAATCTGTAATGATACGCAGACATGATAATGCAGCTAGAAATAAGAGAAACACTAAGAGTAAATATTTCACCTCGGCAGACCAGCGAAGGCCATAACGTCTCTTCAGGAAGGCATATATGGCAGGACAATAAAGGGTATTATGCAGGCCAAAAGCAATCGCAGCTCCTAGCAATCCCCACAAACTGAAACACATATAAATCAAACAGAGATTAACTGAAACGGAAAAAGTTTGTATCAGTGCAAACGTCTTCGTATCTCCTTTCGCCAATACGACCATGCCCATCGGCCAATTCACCACCCTGCCAAAGACGCCTAATAAGAACCATGGCAGCAGATCCGCAGCAGGTGCGAATTTCGAAGTATATAGAACCTGAATCACTAGCGGCGCAAATGCTGTGACAGCAAGAATCCCAGGCAACGCGGCAAGAATGCCAATCTCAGTTTGCTCGTTCACGCAGCGATTCATCGTCTCTGACTGATCTGAGACCTCAGACAGGCGAGGAAAATAATCTGCAGCCATGGCTGAGAGAATGAACTGAGCAAATAGGCCTGAAATCGCCCATGCCGCCATGTAGATACCATTTGCATCAAGACCCATCTCACGGACAATCAGCGATCGAGCAATAAATGGGGTCAAGTGAAACAGTAATGAACCATACGCAATGGCCACTCCCATCCCCATCAATCGTTTCGCATGCCGATAAGAAGTCGCCCAAGCTGCATCATCTGGTCGAATCTGAAGCTTTTTTGCAACACGCCACGATACCAGCACGCTCACGAGTGCCATTGCAATCAGAGCGGGAATAATTCCGGCCTCACCAAGAACTGCATATAACCCAATAACAACAGCAGTCGTAATCAGTGAGCTGACCACGCTTATTCTAGCAAGAGAGCCGATTCTCCTAAAACCTTGAATCGATACAGATTGGGAAACATTCACCGCTTTCAGAATTAGAACCAACGCCAGAACCGCGATCGCCAAACCAGCCCCCTGATCTCCAAAGCTCAAACGACTAACATAAGGAGCCGCAAGCGCTAAAAATATGGCACCGAGCACACCAAGCAAAATCGCTAAACGACGAATCGCCAACTGCAACTGCCCAAGCAGCTCGTCGTCGGCCTGACTTCGCGCATTCGCGATTTCACGAACACCTGAGGTCCTTAAACCGAGCCCACTAATCGTCTCTGCTAGTGACAGGATCGCAGCATATACCCCAACGAGACCAACACCAGCTGGCCCCAGCAAAACTGCCACGACTTTCGTGCGTAACAAACCAATCCCATAGTTAATCACCTTCGAGCCGCCGATTAACGACGAAGACTTTAAAATCGTTCCGTATGAATTGTTACTCATATATATTGAAATCCCAACCGCCAAACAGATCTCAGTTTCAACTCAGAAGCATAAACCCATGAATCTGCCCTTTATCAGCTTTCGGACTCTTACCGTGCGAATAATTAAATGCGCTTTATCACCTTAGCAGGCACGCCACCGATGATAACATTCGCCTCAAAGGCACCCTTCACCACCGCACCAGCGGCAACAATCGAATTATCGCCAATCTTTGTGCCTTTCAGAATCTTACAATTATTCCCGAGCCACACATTATTCCCCAAAACGACTTCACCGACTTGACCTGGATATTTACGCCGCTCAAGTGGATCGATTTCATGACCATCCGCATCGGAAAATTCACAATTATGCCCAATCAAACAGTCATCACCTATAGTAATAGACTTCCACGAAGAGATTAGAAGATTGTTATTAAAATGAGTCCTCGCACCAATTGAAATTTCACCGCCATTTCGAACCAACAATTCCGTAACGTGTTTACGATAATAGCCTCCTAAGGGCACTCCAAAAATAACTCCCTGCTCAATTCTAACAACTCCACGACCAGCAAAATATGTAGGCTGTAAAACTGTTACACGTGGTGTAATTTTTAAATCAACTTCAGGAGACAGGACAGCCCTGAACCTTAAATAATAAAAGTTTTTGAACTTTGCACCTATTCGCCGAGCCGACGTAATTGGATGAAATAGATAAAACGCTATTCTCTTAATAAACATAAATCATTCGCACAGAGCTCGAACCTGAGTGACAATTTGTTTAATTTCAATCAAGTCCTGCACTGGGCTGATCGGCAGACTCAAGGCTTCTCTGTGAATCGCTTCAGTGATCGGCAAGGAATAGCCAGAAAACTCGGGATAGGCTGCTTGATGGTGTGGCGGGATCGGATAATGGATCACCGTCTGAATTTCATTCTGCTTCAAATGCTCCGCCAACTGATCGCGCTGTGGCGTGCGCACAACAAAGAGATGCCAAGCGGGTGTGCCATAATCGGCAACGTAGGGAAGAATGAGACCTGAGGACTGAGAACTGAGGCCTGAGAGATAGGCTTCCGCGACCTTTCGGCGCTCTTCGGTATCCTCGTCAAGATACTTTAACTTCACGCGAAGGACGGCGGCTTGGATTTCATCTAAACGGCTATTCATGCCCTTGTATTTATTATGGTATTTCTCGTGGGAGCCGTAATTACGCAGGGCACTGATGACTTCCGCGAGCTGATCGTCACTGGTGGTGACTGCGCCACCATCGCCCAGTGCTCCGAGATTCTTGCCTGGGTAGAAGCTGAAGCCTGCCGCATCGCCTAGCGAGCCGGTCTTACGTCCGCGATACGTCGCAGCATGCGCTTGAGCGGCATCTTCGACCACCTTCAGCCCATGCTTCTTTGCAATCGCGCAAATCGGATCAATATCGGCACATTGCCCATACAAGTGCACCGCCATGATCGCTTTGGTCTTTTCAGTAATCGCGGCCTCAATTAAGTTTGGATCGATATTGTACGTGCGCTCATCGGGCTCGACCAGAACTGGTTTCAACCCTGCGCGACTGATTGCTAGAATCGAAGCGATGTACGTATTGGCAGGCACGATCACTTCGTCCCCCTCCGCCATCACGCCCAGTTCACGATACCCCATGAGAATGAGAATCAAGGCGTCTAGCCCATTTGCGACTCCGATACTGTGCTGACTGCCACAATAGTCCGCAAACTCTCGCTCGAAGCTCGAAACTTCCTCTCCGAGGAGATACCACCCGGAATCCAACACACGCTGAATCGCCGCGGAGATTTCCGCTCCATGCGCGTCGTTTACTTTTTTTAAGTCTAGGAATTTTATCATCTTTATATTTACCCAAATCAGACTGGTCTATGATTCCGCGAGATAAGACCATAATTCCACCCTCTCCTGCTCAACCTCATCGAGCCTCTCCAAGGAGATTCCCTTTGGATGAATGATATTTTGCTTCAACATTTGATGTATCGACTCCATCAGATCATTTGCATTCGACTGAATACACACCTCCTCTGCAGCCACGCCCGCGTATTCACAAATTCCACGATTCTTGGCTTGGTAATACTCATATTCTCCATTGTTGTCCGCTGCTAATATATTAACGACTGGCACACTATGACGTAACGCGACGACAAGAGGGTGATATCTAGAGCACAGAACCGCCTTAGCCCGTAACAACTGATCAACTATCGAACTCACACTCCAGGTGGGCATCAATACCTCGCAATCAATCACATCAGCAATTCTAGTCGAAATCTCATTAGCCAACTTCAATTCATTATCTGGAGAATGATGGAAAGGAACGAAAACCACACGATTGATCAAGCCCTCTTCCTTTAAAGCGACCATGAGTTCCGCAAATCCTTCAACTATATTCGGGATTTGATCGCGCATCTGCCGATGCAACTGGACAAATAGCGTGTCCTTAACAGCTCCAACCTTCCCTGCAGTCAGCGCACTCGATAGCAAGAAGAGATCGTCCATGGTATGACTAATCCTGGATTCCTCGACCCCCAGTGATAACAGCACTTGCTTCGAGTAAATACGATCACGGCAATAGAATCGATCCACCAAAGGAAATATCTGCTTTATACTATCGAGGCTCGCATCATCAAACGGACCATATGTCTGAGGAAACATCACGACCTTCACATTTTCACGTTTAGCAATAACGATCATCAGGAGAAAAGCATAGATCCGGAAGAGCCAATTCTTGTTTAAGTATCCTCCGCCATTAAATATAAGTATGTCACATTCTCGTATTTGTTCAGTGAGCGCGGCTAGCTCTTCAACATTTTCACCATTAGCATACATCTGAAAAAGAGCATCCCACTTTCTCGTATACATCACACGTGCTTCATCATCGATTTCTGAATTGGGTAAGTTCCCATAAGATGAACCCATTAAAGCCAGCGGATCATCAAAAAGGGAATAGTTCTTAGCATTATAATTCTCCTCAATAGCACTTCGTGCATTACCTTGGTTATACGTAAATACAGCAAACTCCACACCATCATTCTCATCTTGGATATGATGCATGTTATTTACCAACATCGCGTAATCCCCAAAATCGACACATCCTGTAGCTCCAGTAATTCCTATTTTCATAATATTTTTCCACTTGAATGACTATTATTGAGCAGCATTCACTCTCTCTCTTAATGAGTTATAATTATTCGCTGCTTCGATATTTTTATTGCTCCAATAAGCTGCCGAGCGAAAACCCCAAGAAACTGGGATAAATAAGGATCCGGCATGAATCGCCCAATCCAAATCTGACTCCGTGTCTCCAACAACAACATCCAAAGTGATCCCATTGAGGCATTGCGCCTTCAACAAGCCTGCATTTCTGCCAGGTGCCACTACTCTCGTTTTTTGAAAGTATCGTTCAAAGCCCATATCTACAAATTGCTGCTGCGCTCCAGACGCATTACCTCTCGCGGTAATTAAATATAGATCATGCGCTTTGCTGCATTCCTCCAAGAACGGGAAACAACCTTCGTAAGGTCGATCATGCTTCAACAAATCGTCTGCCTCTATCTGGGTAATCCAAGCCTGATTAACATCTTCCGCAACTTGAGAGGCACGCCCCTCCAAATAAGATCGAGTCGAATATCCCTCCGCTTTAAATCGGAGAAATTCTAACGGCCAATCACCCAAACAGCTATCCACCTCTGGCCATACCTTCCGAAGCGTCATGACATGACGCCATGAGCTGTCCAACAAAGTGCCATCAAAATCAAAACCGATATTCATAACTGATTTACTTCGTGACAATTTCTTCGAACACACGAACCACATAACGTTCACTACCTTCAAACTGAAGACTCTCTAACGCTAGATCGGAATTACCACTCCATGCGGCAAGTGCAGCTCCAGCCAAATCCCAACCAACAGCGGCACATAACGCACTCCCAGCTCCGATACGCATATTCGCATCGGTCAGCACCCATCCCTTCATTGGATGTTTCATAAACTGAATACATGTCGCGACAGGTAGCTCCAAACGCCCAACTATCAGTTCAGCATATCGATGGAGTTCTTCATCTTGAAAAATTCGCGCCTTAGTGCATACACCCGCCTTAACCTCTACGCGTTCACGACACAGAGTTCGGACCACACCTGCATGTGAGAAAACCTCCATCGTAATTTCAGGCATTTCACATAGCTCTTGCACCACCAATTTATCAAATAAACCTTTACTTCTAATTTCATCGCCTCTCACACACATAACTCCTCGTGACCCAAAGCCTACCCTCGGCTTGCAAAAATACATCACGCTGTCTTCGATATCATTGACGCCATATATTTCTGGAACTGGAATTCCCATTTTTTCTGCAACGACAGAGCAATTTACCTTATCCGTCATTTGCTCACTAACTTCTCTCGTAGGAGCCGTCGAGATGCAGCCTAATCCCATCAAGTCTGAATCCGCACCAGGAAACTCGATTAGGTCTTGGTCGATCAAAGGCACCATTAATTCGACCTGATACTTTTTCACTATATCCAAAATGGATGACCTATAGTTAACATCGCAAATCTTCGGCACTTGATGAAAATGATCCGCATATGTGGATGCAGCAACCAACTCCCGAGGGTTAATATCAGCAATGTGTATCACACACCCATCATGAGAAAATTTTCGAATTTGCTTCGCAAAAAAGAACGCCGCGGCACTGCCACCTGCAGTTATCAAAATGTTTTTCATCATACTTATTTCCCCAGTCCCTTGAATTCCTCATAGCTACGAATGTAATCACTTTCGTCATAATGTGCATCAGCAAAGACAAGCAGCACACAATCTGCTGAAAAATTCCTCATGTAATGCCAGATTCCTGGTTCGATTAAAATACCTTTATCGGGCGCATCTAGGGCGACCGTCTCGACCAGCGCAGCATCATCCAGAATCATTTCGCAGGAACCTGAGATAGCCACTGCCACTTGCCTTAGCTCTTTATGCGCATGGAAGCCACGCTCCACTCCCTCTTTTGTTCCAAAAATGTAATAGACTCGCTGAATCTCGAAGGGCACCGAGCGCTCCGCCTCTACGGCAACCAGTCCCCCGCGTTCATCACCTAGTCGTTTGAAATTTATGATCTGACCTAACATATTGTTTTTATTTTTAGCATAACTATACTCACTAGCACATTAGCCGAGTGCGATACGCTTTAAGTAGTCACCGTAGCCGGATTTTGCATACTTTTCAGCAAGCGCTAACAATGCGTCTTTCGTAATAAACTTCGAATAGTAAGCAACCTCTTCGATACAGCCGATTTTCAGATCCTGACGCTCTTCGATGACTCGGACGAAAGTAGAGGCTTCGTTGAGTGACGCAAAGGTGCCGGTATCAAGCCAGGCGATGCCGCGGTTGAGCACGCCGACCTTGAGCTTCTTACGCTCTAAGTAGACCTGATTGACCGTGGTAATCTCGTATTCGCCGCGTGCCGATGGCTCGATGGTTTCGGCGATCTCGACCACATCGTTGTCATAGAAATACAAACCCGGAACCGCAAAGTTCGACTTTGGTGCAGCAGGTTTTTCTTCGAGCGAGACCGCATGCTTCTGATCATCGAATTCGACGACCCCGTAGCGCTCTGGATCGTGCACACGTGCCGCGAAGACCACCGCACCATCTGGGTCGGTATGACGACGAACGAGTTCGCCAAAGCCGGAACCATAAAAGATATTATCACCTAGCACGAGCGCCACTTTGTCGTCGCCGATGAACTCCTTGCCTAAGACAAATGCTTGAGCGAGACCATTGGGCACTTCCTGCACAGTATATTCAAAGCGGCAGCCAAGCTCAGAACCATCGCCAAGCAGACGCTTGAAGGCTGGCTGATCCTCGGGCGTGGTGATGATCAGAATCTCATTGATCCCGGCCAACATGAGGACGGACAGCGGATAATAAATCATCGGCTTGTCGTAGATCGGCATGAGCTGCTTCGATACCGCAAGTGTGATGGGATGGAGGCGAGAGCCGGCACCGCCGGCGAGTATGATTCCTTTCATAAGGGGAACGACATTGTCGTTGTTCGAGTGGGACCTGCTTCGCAGGTGTTCTAGCTGAGAGTTAGTTACCAGCAGAGCTGGTGTTCGAGTTGATTTTCGGGCTTCGCCGTTGTTCGAGTCTGTAGTTCTAGTTTAGAGCTAGTGCACTCGAACTGAATACTTTCAACTCGAACAACGCGCTAGCGTTAACCAACTCGAACAACCGCGAAGTGGTTTAAGCGCGATAGTATTTGCTTGGTCGCTTCGAAATGGCGTTTCTCGTATCGACGACTGGGCAATTGAAGCCACTAAAGTCGAAATCCTTGTATTCGTTGTGGTGCGTCGCGAGGAGGATGCAGTCGTAGTTGTCAGTGATCTCAACAGACTTTCTTCCAGCGAGATGCGGGTGCTCGCGGGTCGGACGGATCTCAGGCACATACGGGTCGTTGTAGCTGACCTGTGCGCCCTTCACTTCGAGTTTCTCGGTCAGGACATAACTCGGTGATTCGCGATCGTCATCGACGTTTGGCTTGTAAGCCATTCCCAACAGCAGGATCTTTGAACCTTTGATCGACTTGGCATCCTCGTTCAAGGCCTCAGCCACACGAGCAATCACATAATCCGGCATGGCGGTATTCACTTCACCGGCAAGCTCGATGAATTTGGTGTGTTGGTCATATTCACGCGCCTTCCAAGTCAGGTAGAAGGGATCGATCGGGATGCAATGACCACCGAGGCCAGGTCCAGGATAGAACGGCATATAGCCGAAGGGCTTAGTCGCTGCGGCATTCACGACATCCCACACGTCGATGTCCATCTCGTGGAAGACCATCTTCAACTCATTGACCAGCGCGATATTCACAGACCGGAAAATATTTTCCGTCAACTTAGTGGCTTCAGCCACGCGGCACGAACTGACCGGATGCACCGCATCCAGCGCGAGTGAATAGAGCTCCACGCAACGTTCGAGGCACTTCGGAGTCAGCCCACCCATGACTTTCGGGATGGTCTTCACTGAGTGATCTTTGCGGCCCGGATCTTCGCGCTCAGGGGAAAAGGCCAAGTGGAAATCGACACCCGCTTTAAGTCCGGAGCCTGCTTCCAGGACCTTGAGTAGGTCGGTGTCTGTGGTGCCAGGATAAGTCGTCGATTCCAAAACGACTAGTTTTGGACGGGACGACTGTTCGAGTGGACTGCCTTCGGCAGTGTTCGAGTGGCTAGTTTCTGACTCGAACTCTGAACTCGAACTTTGAACACCTTGCTGCGCAAGGTAAGGCGCAATCGCCTCCCCTGATTTAAGCACATAGGAAATGTCTGGCTCGCGGTATTTATTGAGCGGCGTGGGCACACAGATCAGCACCGCATCGACTTCCGCAATGCGAGAGAAATCCGTGGAGGCTTCGAGGAGACCTGAATTCTTCGCTGAGGCGATCGTATCCGCCTCGATATGACGGATATAAGTCTCGCCTGCGTTGATCGCATCCACTTTTGACTGATCCACATCGAGACCGAGCACTGATACATTGGATTCCGCAAAGCGAAGCCCGAGAGGGAGGCCAACATAGCCTAGACCGATAATTGCTATTTTCATAAATGGAACGGCGTAGCCGTTGTTCGAGTGGGAGGTTCTAGTTTTTAACGCCAGAGCCATTGTTCAAGTCTTTACCAGTAGGGCTAGTGTTCGGGGTTTGATCGTTCTAGTTTATAGCTAAAATAAAGATAAGCTGCTTTTAACATTAACCACCTCGAACTAAAAACTTCAAACTAGAACTACAGCTATGCTGTAATAGACTTTCTTAGGGCATAAAGCATTTTGCTGATTGCACGGCATTCTACGATGCAGCCGTCTGCTTTTTCGACATCTATTTCTCCGATTTCCTTCGCGATCATCAACTGAGTCATTAACTCGGCACAAGAACCACTGGAATAACTGATAAAATTGGCAAACTCTTTACTTCCCTTGCGCTCGGCACCTTCTGCGAGGTTCGAGGGGACCGAAATCGCACTGCGAATCATCTGGTCTTTCAGACCAAAGAATTTCGATGTTGTGATATTCTGAATCACTTCAACCGCAAATTGCTTGGATCGTTGCCAAACTTGTAAATTTTCAAATGAGCTCATGCTTTTTTAACGGCTACGCCGTTGTTCGAGGGGAGCGCGTTGAGCTCAGTTCTAGTCAGTAGCCGGGAAAGGCATCAAGTGAAGTCGGACACTAAACTAAGAACTAAAAATCGGAATCTAAACTAGTCACTCGAACTAAAAACTTTCAACTCGAACAACGCTATCGCGTTAAGCTCTCCACTAGTAACTCGAACTTGAAACTCGAACAGCAGCTCCGCTGCTAAGCTACTCTACCGTCACTGACTTCGCCAAATTCCTTGGCTTGTCGACATCGCATCCACGCTCGAGGGCAACATGATAGCTAAAGAGTTGGATGGGGATGGTCATCAAGATGGGTTGCACGATCTCGTGGCATTCAGGAACGAGAATGGTGTCGTCGGCTAAGCCTTCGGGGATGTCACATCCTTCGGAGGCAATGCAAATGACTTTCCCCTTTCGCGCTTTGACTTCTTGCGCGTTCGCGAGGCTTTTACTGAAGACCTCGCCACTGGTGGCAAGGAAGACGCTGGGGCAGTCTTCGCTGATCAGGGCGATGGGGCCGTGCTTCATTTCGGCGGCAGGATAACCCTCGGCGTGAATATAAGAAATCTCTTTCAACTTGAGCGCGCCTTCCAGCGCGATCGGGAACATGAGCTGGCGGCCGAGGAAGAGGCAGTCTTCGTAGCTCGCGTATTTCTTTGCGACCGTGGCAATCTTCTCATTCTGCTTGAGAATTTCCTCAACCTGCGCGGGCACCTTTTTGAGTGCTTTAACGATTGCGACACCGTCGCCATAGCTGAGGTCGCGGAGGCGGCCCAGATAGAGCGCGAGCATGGCGCAGATCATGATTTGCGAAGTAAATGCTTTGGTGGAGGCGACGCCAATCTCAGGGCCAGCGTGCTGGTAAATGCCGCCGTCGCTTTCGCGGGCGATGGTCGAGCCGACACTGTTGTTGATCGCCAGCGTGCGGTAACCTTTGCGCTTGGCTTCACGCAGCGCACCGAGTGTATCGATGGTTTCACCGGACTGGCTGATCGCGATGACGAGGGTGTTTTTATCGAGCGGCGCGTTGCGATAGCGAAACTCGGAGGCGTATTCGACTTCAACTGGGATACGAGCGAAGCGCTCGATCAAGTATTCGGCAACTAGGCAGGAGTGCCATGCGGTGCCACAGGCAAGAAAGAGGATCCGGTCGACTTGGCGTAGCTCTTGTGAATTGAGATTTAACCCACCGAAGACAGCGGTGCTGCCGTCATCGGAGAAACGCCCGCGCATCCCATTTTCCAACGAGGTCGGCTGCTCGAAGATTTCCTTCTGCATGAAATGGTCGTAGTCGCCAAGCTCGGCTTCGGAGGTGTCCCAATCGACTTGATGGATGACTGCTTCGACGGACTTGCTGCTGACGGTGGTGATGGAAAAGTCGTCGTCAGTCAGATGCACGACCTCGTTGTCCTCTAAGTAGACTACGTTTCGCGTGCAGTGGGTGAGTGCATTGGCATCACTGGCGAGAATGTTCTCGCCCTCGCCAAGACCGAGAATCAGCGGCGAGCCTTTGCGCGCACCAATCAACTCTCCGGGACAGTCGGTGCAGAGTGCGGCAATACCGTAAGTGCCTTCGACGTGGCGTAGGCTCTTACGCACAGATTCGAGGAAGCGATTCTTGCCAGCGACTTCGGGCTCCTTGGCGTAGTGATAGGCGATCAAATTGCAGAGCGCCTCGGTATCGGTCTGTGACTGAAAGGTGTAGCCTTTCTCGGTGAGGAAGGTTTTCATCCCGACGTAGTTTTCGATCACACCGTTGTGGACGAGCGCGATCTTTCCATCGCTACTGGTGTGCGGGTGGGCATTGGCTTCGGTGACGTCGCCATGGGTGGCCCAGCGCGTGTGACTGATACCGAGCGTGCCACCGAGGTCATCGCCCAAGGCAGCTTCAAGTTCCGCGACGCGGCCTGTGCGCTTGGTCTGCTTGATGCCTTCTTCTGTCCAGACAGCTACCCCAGACGAGTCGTAGCCACGGTATTCCAGGCGCTTGAGTCCGTCGACCATTACACTGCCCGCTCGATCGCGGCCGATATATCCAACTATTCCACACATATTTTTTGATGGCCAGCAGAGCTGGCGATGACTGATGGTTGCGACTTCGCTAAATGCTCCCCGATCTTACGATCGAGGCCACGCACCGAGACTATGACTTTCCGAGACGCTCGAGTTGATACGAGCCGTCGAGAATGTTATCCGTCCACTCTCGGTTATCCAAGTACCACTTTACGGTTTTGCGGAAGCCGCTCGCAAAGTCTTCCTTGGGCTCCCATCCGAGTTCGTCGCG
>JAQXBA010000193.1 GCA_029252625.1 Opitutia bacterium
ATATTCGGCGTCTCCATCGGCGACGGCTCGTCAATATCGTAACATTTCACGTCCTGCCAACCAAGGTCATCGGTGAGTAATAAAATGACATTCGGCTGCTCTGGTCGCGTTGCAGCAGAGGCAGACATGACGGCACTCAGTGACAGTGCAACGAGCGCAGCTGCGCCCCATTTGAATAATTTAATTGGCTTCATTATGCATCGAAATTTCTACGTCAGGTCAGGTTCGGAGTCCCGTCTTTAGGCGGCTTTATCGTGTTAGCGCAGGTTTAGTTCTCTAGACACACATGCTTCTCTTTGATCTCGCCAACAGCAAATGACTCCATATGGCCATCTACAAAAAGCACATTACCACGACCATTATGCCGATCACTAAAGCCAGCACCATAGCTGGCATCTGACATCGGGGCGTCTGCTGTTTGAGGATTATAATCCTTTCCTACGCTAATAAAAGTATCATTCCCCCATCCTCCACGGGCTGGTTTTTGAATCGTATCAGCGATCAGCATCGATTCGCTAGGACGCTGAATATTGACCAGTCTAAACGCCGGCGGGTATTGACCCGTGTCGGGATTCGGGAAGCGCCCATCGCGATAAAACGCCGAGTTCCAGCCATACGTATAAGTGAATTTGCTGACACCTTCGAATTCCAAAATATGGTCAGCAGAAGGGCAATTAAACACCTCATGCTTCCTCTGATCCCAAGTCCACTTACCCTCATACTCAACATTCATGTAAGGAAGCAGATAATCGAACCAAATAACTTCCCCCTTAGGTCCACTCTGAGAGTATGGCATGGGCAGGTTTCCGTGATTCTCTCCCGCATGTATTTTCATCGCCAGACCGATCTGGCGGAGATTACTCACACACTTGGTCTCATTGGCTCGCTCTTTGACCTTGCCGATGGCCGGAATCAAGATCGCAGCCAAAATACCAATCACTGCAATCACGGTCAGTAGTTCAATCAGTGTAAACGCGGCGCCTCTACGGAGCTGCTGAGGGCGGGGTAATTGGTGATCTTCTGTTTTCATAATCAGGATTGGTTGTTATTGAATTTCCTGATAGTCTGAGCTAGCGACCAAGCCGTCGCTGTTGACGTTCATAAACCATGCAGTGCACCCAGTTGGCAAGGGCGCCGTTGCCGTCCATGCCACGCCATTGCGGACAACCCTCGCGGGCGTTTCTACCCAGGTGCGCTCACCGCTGACACCACGATCCGTCGTTGAGACTAAGACGGCACGGTCCAATGCCTTGGTGGATTGAAACGTCACCTTACAGGTATCCGCCTGCAATGCGGCATGGAGCTGCACGCACCAAGGCCCTTGCCCGTTCACAATCGAATCCGCAAACGCATAGGCCTCCGACCGCGCCCAGCCTGGCCTATGGCCATGCCCCATTTTCGGCACCAGCGAAACCATGTGCTCACCAGCGACCGCACCATAAGACGCCGCAAATCGATCCATCGGAAAATGCTTATCCTGGGGCCACGAGAACCACAGCGACGGCATTTTGGCACGCGCCAGACGAAGCATCGGATCCCACACTTGCTTGTAAGTTTCGTTGCTGCCGAGGCTGTTGCCATATTGATTCTCAGCGGTGGCCAGGCCGCCGCAACCATAGGTCGGAATCGCAAACGCGAAGCGATCATCAATCCCGATCACCGTGCTGGTGATCACTCCGCCCCAGGAAATCCCCATGATGCCAACCCGAGACGCATCCACTCCATCAATCGAGCGGATCAACGAGTTCGCCAAAATCGTATCGGCCACTGCATGATACATCCACTGGTTCTCCAAAGATTTCGTCGAGTCATGATAAATCCCGTTGCGAGCGGGCCCTGCCCACTCATGACGCTCCCAATGCTGCCCCTGCTGACCGTTGGTATTTTTACGGTCCACTTGCCCTTCGACTGCGATACTGATCGCTGCATAGCCACGCGCATTCCACTCCTGCACCCAGTTTTTAAATGCCGTGCCACCGCCACCATGCACCAACACCACTGCGGGCACGGTGCCTTCGTATTCGTCCGGCATCCCGAGCCATGCAAACACCTTGGTCGGCTGCCCCTGCCAATCCAGTGCTTCGTAATGTATCGCCACCAAATTATCCGTCAAATCAAAGCCCTCCGCGCGATGCATGGCAGGCGCCGTCGTTAAGCGCGACAATGCAGCGACCTTCGCACGCTGAGCCGAAAAGTCATCCGTCGCAGGGGTCGATCCCACTGCAGCAGGCTTCGCCGCAGGCGACTCCAGTATTTCGAGAAGTGTCAGATTCTGATCCTTGTTCTTATCCATCACCTTCCAATGCTCCAGACGGAGCACTTGTTCCTCTTCCCAAGTTAACACTCCATTTTGATCCGAATCCACTTGCTTCATCAGTCCCGCACCAGCCTCAGAAACACTGAGTTGATGATCCTTATTTTTATCACGTTGATTGAAACTGTTCGCCCAATAAGCTAGAAACTCAGCCCTCGAAACCACTCCATCCTTATTCGCATCCATCGACTGGTGCAAGTGCACTAGGTGAGGATTCGCAGCCACGAGGCCCGCATTCAGTTCCGCCGGCTTGGTGACCGCCGGCTTTTCACCCACTGCAGTTCCCAGCATCTCCGCCAGAGTCAGCGTCCGACTCCTGTCTTTATCCATGCTATTAAAATGAGCCTGGCGCAACTGCCGGTGCTCTTCGAAGCTAACCTGACCATCCTGATTCGCGTCCGCCTGTTTAAGCAACCCAGCACTGGCTTCATCGACACCTAAAATCTGGTCTCCATTCGCATCCATTTGGTTAAAATGCGCGCCCCAGAACTTCATAAATTCAGCTTCGGTGACCACACCGTCCTGATTGACATCCATACCTTCGTGCATACGCACCAGTCTCGGATTCGCGAGCACCGATCCGGCAGACAACGAAACACCGAGGGCAATTAGTATCATTTTATTCATAGTAAGTCTCTTTTCGGATCGGTGAATCATCTACATTTCATCAATTGTGAGCGTGCCATCACCATTAGCATCACGCTCTTTAAACTGACGCTGATACAAGGCCTCGTATTCGGCCGGACTCAGTGCCCCATCTTGATTTGTATCGGCGTGATCAAACGCTGAAAACGGGAATTCTTCAGCGCTCAAGACGCCGTCCTCATTCGTATCACGAGCGGAATAATTACGTTTAAAAAACGCCACATACTCAGCTTCTGTGACCTGTCCGTCGCCATTCGCATCCATACGCTTAAACATAGATGCAGGCTTTTTAGCGTCATTCGTAGCAGGTGCATCAGCAACTTTGCGCGCGGCCACTGCGGCCTTCACCTTTCTAGCCAGCGCTGCGGCCTTGGCGCTCTCCTGTGGATCGCCGGCATCGCCGCCGCGGGCAATCATCAGCGGATATTGATCGTCCCACCAAGTGTCATACGCAGCGATCAACTCGGAAACCAACTCGGGATGCATCTTCGACAAATCGTTCTTACAGCCAGGATCTTTTTTGACATCCACCAACATCCAATGTCCGGGTGCCGTGACGCCCCAATGTTCTTGGGCGGTGCCGTAGGCATAGGTCGTTCTGGTCAGCCCATTACGCACGGCGCGCATGGTGCTGCACTGGCTCTGAAATTGCGCGCATACCGGGTCTTCGCACTCGGCACTACGCACCAGTAAATAGTCTCCCTTGCGCACCGCACACATCACATACTTATGCGAAGCTGCAGTCCCAGACGGCCAGCGCCCCACGTTCTGAAACAGATAGCGATTATCATGCTCCCAGCTCTTGCCATTCAACAGCGGCATCAGGCTAAAGCCCTCCAGCTCGTCCTGCACCTTTTCTGGGATCTCAGCAGCGGCCAATTCACACAGTGTTGGCAGCACGTCGAGATGGGCGGTCAAATTATCGACGGTTTTCGGCTCCCATGTGCCCGGCCATTTCCAGAACGACATGGCACGCGTGCCGCCCTGCCAGACCGTGGCTTTACAACCGCGCATCCCTGCGTTGTAGACATCGAGGCCCTCGGTCACACCGTTGTCGTTCATAAAGATAACAATCGTATTCTCCTCTAAATCACGCTTCTTAAGAAACGCATTCAAGCGGCCGAGATTTTGGTCGATATTTTCAACCATCGCGAGGTAAGTGGCGTGCGTTTTGTTGAGCCCTTTCGCAGTATATTTAGCAATCAGATCCTCCGGTGCATCGAGCGGCGTATGCGGCGAATACGTGCACAGGTAGAGGAAGAACGGCTGATCACCGGCCTCATCAATGAAGGTCATGGCCTCGTCAAAATAAACATCTTCGCGGAACCCCTTGGTCGGGATGCGCTGGTTGTTGCGAATGATCTCCACATCGAAATGATCGCGCGGCCCCTCTTGGTTGGTCGCCGTCCAGTCGAATCCACGCTGATGCGGCGCATAGCCCGGACGGTAACTCAGGTGCCATTTGCCGATCCACCCGGTCTTGTAGCCCGCTGTCTTCAGAATGTCCGGCAGCGTCACCGCGTCTTTAAAGAGATGCTCGCGCGGCTCAAGCGTATGCGTCACGCCGTTGCGAAATTCGTGCATGCCAGTCAGCAACGCCGCGCGGGTCGGCGAACACGAAGGGCTGACATAGAAATGATCAAAGCGCACACTTTCGTCATACATTTGATCCATATTCGGCGACTCCAAGACCGGGTGCCCATGACGACCGATGTCACCATAGCCCTGATCATCCGTCAGAATAAAAATAATATTGGGTTTCTCAATACCAGCTCCACCTGCGGTCTGCGCGGCAAACAAACCACGAGCCATCAACACACCTCCAGCCAACACACACAGACTAGCAACACGACCTATCTTATTAAATTCTACCATAACCATAATGTTAATACTATCATCCAGGAGCAGTCAAGTTGGAGTTTCGGAGAATTTTACACGCTGAAATCATCTTAAGTGCATACTCGACTCCACTGAAATTTGATAATCGATTCATGGAGTAGAAACAATGGGGCATTCAAATCAGCAAACCAAATTCGGCTGAATAATTAAAACAGTGAGCATTTCACTCATGGTTTCTATTAAGACCTTAACAGTTATATCACAGTAACTAGACGAGTAAAAAAAGGCCGCGCCTCTCAGCGCGGCCTTCACCCTAATATAACCCTATATATGAAAGTTAGCTTCGACGGCGAACCATCACGAAGACAAGGCCAGTCATCCCAGCAAGCAACGCGTAGGTGCCTGGCTCGGGAATTGCAGTGACATCAAGATACACATCATCCGTCGTAAAGTCATAGCGTATCGCAGTCGCATAGCTCCCCGCGTCAAAGCCAACAATCGATTCAGACAGCGCTTCAGTATCACCCACAATGTTACCTGACTCGAAGAGCAAGAAAGAGTCTGTCCCTCCCAGATAATCAGTGCCATCAATGGCAATATTGATGCTCGAAAAGTTGATATATGATCCGGTGCTAACCACGGTTCCGACACCAACCCCATCAAATTCGAAGCCGAAATTAATAGTGCGATTGGAGCTAGTATTTAACCGATCTACCAGGATCGCATTACCGATAGCACCAATAACATTGATAGTCGCAGTATTGCTACTCGAACCCACAAGCTGCCCCCCCTGAAGATCGAGCGTGCCACCAGAAACATTTACAGTTGAATCCTCTAGAGTTAAAAGATCGCCCGCAACTGCACCGTTCGAAGTGAACGAACCACCAGAGATGTTAATCACACCATTCTGCCCCAAAGCACCACCATCAAACACAGACCGGCTTCCGGTGCGCCCATCAACATATGCACCTCCCGATACATTTAAAGAACCGTTAGTTCCAATGACCAAAGCACCATCATTCGTCAAAGTGCCGCCACTAATGTCTACAGCACCTGTAGATGTCACATTATACGCAGTCGTGAGAGAACCCGTGTTAATCGAACCTGCCTGAACACTCAATGCGGCACTATGCGTTGCGTTGTTGGAATTTCCGACTTTAAGAGCGCCACCAAATGTAATCGCCGAGTTGACCACAACCGTCTTGTTTATATGAATAATCGCACTGTCAGTAGAAGTCGGAAGTCCACCGGTAACGCCACCGGGAAATGTCGCCCAGCCATCGGCCGCCGTGTTATCCCAGTTACCTCCAGCCGTATTTCCATAGACGAATGTATCCGCGTTCAACGCAGAGAAGGAAAGCAGGCCAGCGCCCGCAATCGCAAGTTTCAGTTTCATATTCATAGTAGTGGTCATAGTAGTTTTTAATGGTTAAAGATCATCGTGCGTAGAAAAACGCATTCAGATCGATTCGAACTATACGCCAGTCACTGAAGTTTGTGCATCCCCCATACAGGGGAGAAGAGCCGTTTTTTTATATTTTAGTGACTGATGAACACCTCTGAAAAGAGCGTTTTGACGGGCGGGTTAGGTTGTTTCGCATATTCCATCATGAATGATTCGCTTTTCAGAGGTGCCCCTTATTTACGGGGCCAAACTTTAAGGCGGATTTTATTTTCTGCCTCTGAGCGGAACGGCCCAGGCGCAGGGTTGCCCGCATCCCGTTGATTGCCAAAATAGTCGGTATTGATTCGATACGGCGTGCCGTTGCGATCTTCAAACGACGCATTCGGGATTGTTGCTCGGCCGAGCAACTCAGAAGTCACCAGCGGGCGCGCGGGCTGCTGCCACGACGGTTCGGTGGCCATTTCCAACCACCAGCCATCCTCAGTTACGGTCAGCGTCAAACCGGGATCAAAGCCCTTTTCAACGACCGCATTGACGTCCTGTTTAGAGGGCATGGCTCCGGCGAGATAGACGTTACCGTCCGCTTCGATTTTATAACCATATTCATCATACACAGCCAGTGCCTTCGCTTTGACGAACAGGTTATTGAAGTAGCGATCATCATCCTGATCCACTGTCACGCCGAACCGGTCTTTCAGTGGCTGTTCCAGCAGAGGAACTGGCGCTTTAAAGCGTGTGACCGCTCCGCCATCCGCTCCGAACGTTTTTTCGTCAGCAACACCCCCCTGAATCACCTCCGTGCTGTGCGGCTTAAAGAACGGCGTAGCGCGGGGACCGAGGTTCGTCCAAATGCTCGGTTTGCCGACAACTAGATTATGCACATAGGCTCCGCCGCCGCTCGCATCAAGGATTCCGGACGACGAGAGCAGAATGTTATTATCAATCAGCATTGGGCCATGATTCATCTCAAACATTAGGTCGTTGCTGTTGTCGTGAAGAAGATTGCTGCTCACGCGGGCGCCCTGGCTCATCCAGTCCAGCCAGATACCGCCCCAGTGCTCACAACGATAGATGTGATTGCCGGCGATCACGGCATCGATGGCGCCGTGCAGTTTGATGCCAGCAGTTTCGCAACCGCCATACTGATGATGTTGTCGAATCTCGTGGATTTCGTTGCCAGTAATGGTCGAAAAAGCACTCCCGAGGCTGCCGACGATCCCCGCCTGTCCGCAGTCGTGAATATGATTGTTGCGCACCAGATGACTCCCGATCGTCTCTTGGTTCCACCCCTTTTTCAGGCCAAGGCGTATTGAGCGGTAATAGCTGCGAGCATTATCAAACTCGTCGCCATGTTTGCCGAGCGTCAAGCCAGTGCAGGCCGAATAGCGAATCGTATTGTCCTCTATAACCCAACCCTTCGACCAGTTTACGCCGATCAGACCAACCTGCTCTGCAGTCGGCGGCGCCCATGGCGTAGCAGCCTGCTCCAGCGTAAAGCCGCGCACGGTGATGTAGTCGCGAAACGGCTCATCCGGATAAAAGACCGACTGACGCACGTTGATTTCCACCAGCTCCTCATTTGGATCGATGCCCTTAAACTGCGCCCAAATCGTCGTGACTTGATCCTCTACTTCCGCAAACCAATAACCGAGATCATCCGCCGACGGCGGCGCTAGCGGACGCGCCTTGAACACCAGCACAATCTTATGCCTGCCAGACAGCGGCCGACTCAGATTGCAACGAAACACCTGAAAATGGTGCCACTCCGCCGTCAGCCCTGCATTCACCTTGCCTAGCAACTCGCCTGTTACGCTGTCTTTCCGGATTTCCACGATACCGCCACCGATCGGCGACCCCGTGCTCAGCTGAAATTTATCCGTGGCATCCTCTCCAAAATCCACGCCGTCAAACGCCAACCAATCACCATCCTTCAGCGGGCCGAGAAAGCGCTTACCACCCTTTTCCACAATATCCATCTCATCACTCATTGCGGAGGCATCCACCGCATCCACCGTCGATATATCCCGAACGCGCAGAAATTCACAAGTCATCAGCGCTTCGCCACCCGGGCCTTCATCCTCGACGCTAGTCACCACAGACTTGCGCGGAGCCTCTTTGAGCCAGTGGCCGTTCAGATAAACCGCGCCAGTGTGATACGGCTGGCGTGCCTCATACCAGTCGCCATGAATCAGATCGCTGTATGGATTGAAATCGCCGAAATAACGATTCGGCAGCGATACCGCCCAAACGTCGCCGTCCACCAGTTTCCAGTCTTTGATCATTTCAGACCCCTTGATCGTCACCTTCTCACCAGGCGCGGCCTGATAAACAATGCGCTGTTCATCGGACGTGCCGCCACGCGGCGGATTGATGCGTTCACGATAAACACCCTCATGGACCATAATCATATCGCCTGGCTGCGCCTTGGCTGCGGCGGCCGAAATGGTTTTGAAAGGCTTACGTTTGGAGCCCTCATTTGAATCCATCCCATTGGGAGACACATGATATTCCGCCGCCAGCAAAGACCCGGCGGCCAACATGCTCGCAACCACTAAATTCGATTTCAGCACAGCTCTGAAAAGACCGTTTTGACGGCGCACCTTAGGTTTTTTCATCGTTTTCATAAATAATAGATACTGACAGAATGATTCAGTATAGGATTTCCCCTGAAATGGGCCTATCCCCCATACAGGGGAGAAGAGCCGTTTTTTATGCATTCTATATTTTTCTGCGACTTAGTGTAAAAGTCTGTTTGAACAATGACCTCCGTGCTGACTTGATTAAAGAACCACACTTAATCCCCCACGACTCGACAACGGCATATAAGCCTGAAGACATCAGTGATGCCATTCAGCCAACACCTTCTTTAGCCTCAGATGAAACAGATCCCATCCACTCTGGCATACGCATTTGCATTGCTGTGTGCATTGAGCACGCACCTCGATGCGGCAACACAGTCTGGAAAACAAATCGAGCACTGGACACTCTCACACTTAGAAGAGCGCCTCGCCGAAATCGACAATGAGTTGCCACAACTCTCGCAATTAAGCCTGCGTGGCGGCGTCGGCTCAATCGGTTATCGGTCTGCCTGGTGGCAGGGTTCTGAGGACAAGACATGGATCGAGGTCCAGCTGGATGATACGGTTTCGATCGACTGTGTCGTGCTCGCCCCGACCATCTGGCGCACATCCAAAGATGGCTTTCAAGCAGATGCCTTCCCATCCGCATTCCGAATCGTGGCTGGCACCGAGAATGCCCCGCAGGGACAAGTCGTAGCGGAGTTTGACGCGCGCGACGCTCACCTCCCCCGCATTGCGCCGCTGGTCATCCCCATCGAGCCCATGCGTGCCGCTTGGGTGCGACTAGAGGCCACTCAACTTTCCACGCGCTATTACGACAATTACCCCTGCTTACAACTCGCCGAATTCTTCGTTTTCAGCGGCACGGAAAATGTCGCCCTCCACCAAACAGTCCGTGCCTCATCCAATGTAACCGGAATCGGCGGCGCGTGGGATCAACGCTATGTCGTCGATGGGCACAGCCCTTATCTGATGCACTCAGGTCGTGGCATGCATAGCCAACCTTTTAAAACCCAAATTGGTGAGCGCCCGCCCTTAACCATCGACCTGGAAGACAGCTACCCGATCTCGCGCATACGCTTACACGCACTCGAACAAAACGATACCGTGCCTCAAGTTTCCGCAGGCGGCTTAGGTATCCCAGAGCACCTAAAGATCTGGGGAGCAACGGATGCTGCATTCACCGATCCCATCCTACTGTTCAATTATCGAAAAAACAGTATTTACGACAGTGGCCCCTTCGTCGAATTCACCTTTGCCGAACAAAATGTGCGCTACGTGCAACTGATCGCACAAGAAGATAACCACTCGATTCCGCTCAACCCGATTGCGAACAGATTCGGCTTTGCCGAAGTGGAGTTGTTTTCCAGCGAAAAAAACGTTGCAGAGGGTAAGCCTGCACAGATGGAATATACGCAGATGAAATGGATGCGTCCGTTGAGCGCCTTAACCGACGGCAGCAACCTCTACGGTGAATTATTACCTCAGCGAGACTGGCTCGAAGAACTCGCTCACAGGCATGACCTGCAAACAGAGCGCCCGCTCATCGTCGCAGAACTCAACCAACGCTACGCACAGCAAAAACAAAGACTACGTATCATGACTTGGACTGCGATCGCCTTTGCCATCGGTATCGGATTTCTAATTTTGATTGAGCGTAACCTGCGGCTCAAGAACGCGGTCCGCATCAAGCAGCGCATCGCGGCGAATTTGCACGACGAGCTCGGCGCCAATCTCCATGCGATCGGGATGCTCGGTCGCTTGGTCAAGCAAACCAAGCAATCGGAGACTGATACCTCCGAGGCCGTCGAGCGGATTTGCGAAATCGCCGAACGCACAAGTCAGAACGCCCGGCATTGCACCAACCTACTCGAGTCCAACATCATCGGTGAAAACATAGTCGAGGAGATCAAGCGAGATTCCTCCCGCTTGCTTGCTGGGCTCGAACATGAACTGGACTTCCAGGGCGAGGAGCATTTTGAACGAGTCAAAAACCGCCGCCGTATCGACCTCATACTGTTTAACAAAGAATGCTTGGCCAATATCGTGCGCCACTCCCAAGCAACCAGCATTTCGACCCAACTTGCCTGCACCAAGCAGCAGCTCACACTCACAATCCAAGACAACGGCAAAGGGACAATCGATCGAGTGCCTCCGTCCTTGCAACGCCGTGCAAAGCTAATGAAAGCCACGGTTCAAATGGACCAACCAGCCACTGGTGGCATCCTGATCACACTGACACTCAAACTCCGCAAGTTCGGCTCCTTTCTATGAAACACCCCGTCAACGTCATCCTCATTGAGGACAACCCCGAGTATCGCTATGCCATTGAACTGTCGTTGAAAAACGACCCAGCGATCACTCTGAGCAAACAGTTTGGCACCGCCGAGCTCGCACTACGTGAATTGGAGCCAAGCGGCAGCAGCCTCCAATCCCCTGACTTAATACTGCTCGACCTGAATCTCCCCGGCATGTCAGGGCACGAAACCATACCCTGGCTCAAAGAATACACCCCGAAGACAAAGATCATCGTGCTCACCCAATCCGACAAAGATACGGATGTCATCAAAGCATTGAAGCTCGGCGCCTCGGGCTACCTCTTAAAATCCGCCTTAATCGAAAACATTCAAGCAGCCATCCTCAATGTCATGCAAGGCGGCGGCGCACTCGACCCCAAAGTGATCCCAACCGTTCTCGAAAAAATGGAACGTCACACCGACACAGACGCACCTGATGTTTCACTGACACCTCGGGAGCATGAGATTCTCAGTCTATTGGCCGAAGGCCTTCAGAAAAAGGAAATCGCCACGGACTTGGCGATCGGCCTCGAAACAGTGAACACCCACATCAAGAACACCTACCAAAAACTGGATGTCGTCAATGCCCCCGCAGCCATCAGCAAGGCCTACCAAACCGGCATTCTTAAAGCGAAATAAGCATCTCCGCCTAGCTGCCGGAACTCTCAACTGGTTGCAGTAATTCCTTGAGAATAAGTGGCAAGGAAATCATTTCCACCCCCGGACTCACACTGAAGCGGTCATCTCCTCCATAAACGACAAAGCTTCTCACTGGCTGCAAATCCTCCACGGCATTATAGAACCCGGGTGAAAGCTTCGGTGACAATCCACGTTTGATTTCGACGACCCAGGTTTCACCACTGCGGAATTGTAACACCAGATCAACCTCCGCCCCGCCACTGGTGCGGTAGAAATAGGGGTCGGTCCTCGAGGGCACACAAGACATGATGTTTTCAATCACAAACCCTTCCCAACTGCCACCCACAACAGGATGTCCGAGCAAATTTTCCATGCCTGAAATACCTAATAATTCATGCACAATACCCGAGTCTCGGATATAAAGTTTTGGCGACTTGACTAGCCGCTTGCCCGTATTCCGATACCACGGTTTGAGCTTTCGCAATAGCAACAGGTTCTCCAACAGACCGAGGTAGAAATTGATAGTCCTGCCATCCAAATCCAGATTACGGGACAGTTCCGATACATTGGTGACTCCCCCTTGTCCATGCGCAAGCATCGTCCACAAGTGACGCAACTGCCCTGCTGGAATACGGCCACCGTGCATGGCTACTTCACGTTCAAGATAGGACCGAATCAAAAAGTCCAAATACTCCGAACTTGCAGTATCACTTTGACTCAGAAAACTATCCGGAAACCCGCCCCGCAACCAGAGGCGATCGACCTGGGCGTCACCCACCTCGAGCACGTCCAACGGATGCAACTCGACGTAAGCAATCCGCCCTGCAAGCGTTTCACTGCTCTGCTGAATCAACTCAAGCGAGCCAGAACCAAGCAATAAAAAATTCCCGTTGCCGTCCCCCCGATCACGCGCTTCATCGATCAATCCACGGAGCGATAGAAACAACTCCGGAACACGTTGAATTTCATCGAGGATCACCAACCGGTCGCCGTGCCTCATTAGGTAGTCCTCAGGATCCGCCAACTTACGCAGATCACGACGACTCTCCAAATCGAGATACACTCCATCTGCATTGGCCACACACCTCTTGGCCAGCGTTGTTTTGCCAACCTGACGAGGCCCAATTAACACAACCGCCGGGAACCGCCCCAGAAATTCCGCCACCCTTAAAAATATCCGCCTCTCAATCATGATGTAATATCAACATCGTAATGTATAATTTGCAAGGACAACATTATCTCCCCAGGGATTTGAAGCCCCGCGCATCCTTGGACTTAGGCCTGCTGTTGAGCTTAAACTCGATAATTGATGACCGGGTCATTGTTTATACACCATTTTCCTTCCACAAAGGCGCGTTGCAGGGGGTTGGGGCAATCGAGGCAACAAGGATGTTAATACTCACAAAACATTTGCGCTCATGACGATAGCACTTAAAAAGAAGACTATGAAACTTGCAGGACTCTCAGCCCTCATGGTCGCGTTTTGCAGCCAGATGCCACTCCCGACCCATGCGGCGGCACATCGCCCGGCAATACTCGAAAGCACTCCGCCACCTGTGGTGAGCTCGTCGAAACCAAATATTCTGATCATCCTCACCGATGACCAAGGACTGTCCGACCTCGGCTTTTACGGCAACCCCTCGCTCGAAACGCCCCACCTCGATGCGCTTGCCCATGAGAGCGTGCGCCTCGAGGACTTCCTCGCCTCGCCCACCTGCTCCCCCACCCGCGCGGCGCTCATGAGCGGCCAACATGAATTCAAGGTCGGCATCACCCACACCATCAGTGGCCGCAGCTTGCTCAAGCCGGGCGTGCGCACCCTCCCCGCGCATTTCAAAGCCGCAGGCTACCGCACCGCCATCTTCGGCAAATGGCACCTCGGCGACACCTATCCCAGCCGACCACAAGATGTCGGTTTCGACGAAGTCTTCATCCATCAAGGCGGCGGCATCGGCCAGACTCCAGATTACTGGGGCAACACCTACTT
>JAQXBA010000204.1 GCA_029252625.1 Opitutia bacterium
GTACGTTGCGAGTATCAAGACACTGAAGGCAACAGCCACGTGCTCGAAGCCACCGGCCTACTCGGCCGCTGTATCCTGCACGAGACCGACCATCTCAACGGCGAACTCTTTATCGACAAGATGAACAAGCGCGATCTGCAGCGTATGACGCCACGGATCAAAAAGATCAAACGCACCAGCCGCGACTTTCTTAAGTCACAGAGGTAGGCATTTCCCTCACTCGAATCAACCAACGCGCTAGATCGCATGCTCAATCACCCAAGAGCGTGGTCCGTTATACGACTCGACTTTCGGCTTCTGCTTCTGGCTTGGTGGGATTAAGTTAGGCGCTTCATGCCCACAATTCGCGCCACAGATGTGCGGCTCAAATTGGCTCTTAATGTTGCGGTCGATCGCCTTCTTTCTGGAAGGGTCAATCTGCCGTAGATTCGGCATCGTATCAAAAGAGCGCGGCGCGAGTTTTCCACATTCAGGACAAGGTGCGGGATGCTTACGCAAACCAAGTGGGCGCATTAGCTCAAAGGAGCCGTGCGATTCACAGTTATATTCAAATAGACGCATACGATTTTTCTTTAAATTGAAATGGGGATCAAAAGACCCCGCCAAAGCTGCGGTTGTTAAGCCGCAGCTCTAGCGGGAATCTCTGACTTGTATTACTTTGACTTGACTACACTATGCTTTCGCAAGATCAGTTCCCGGAGTGACTGAGGCCTTTGGCCCGTCGGCATTCGGCTTAATATCGAAATCGAAGATGTCGGTCGGTAAGAACAAGGTCGCACAGGCATTTGGAATATCAACGATACCACTGATATGGCCTTCAACCGGTGCCGTGCCCAAGATCGCGTAGGCTTGCTCGCCTGTGTATCCGAATTTCTTCATATACTCGATCGCGTTGAGGCAGGCTTGGCGGTAGGCCACATTCACATCTAGATAGTGCTGCTTACCATTCTCATCGACGGAAATGCCTTCGAATATCAGATGATTACTATAGCGAGGCTCCAGCGCACTGGGCTCGAAGATGGGGTTAATCACTCCATACTTCTCAACGCCCTTCTTAATCAAATTAATACGAATATCTAGATAGCCAGCCATCTCGATTGCACCACAGAAAGTAATCTCTCCATCGCCTTGCGAGAAGTGTAGGTCTCCCATCGAGAGACCTCCATCTTTCACATAGACGGGGAAGTAAACCTTCGAGCCTCGTGTTAGATTTTTAATATCACAGTTCCCGCCGTGCTCACGTGGAGGGACCGTTCGGGCTGCTTCCTTCGCCGCTTCAGCTGCTTGCGCAGGCGGCATGCGCCCCATGTGTGCCGTTTCTGGATAGGGCAACGCCGCGAGTGGCGGCTCGCGCTCTGGATCAGTATCGAAGAGCTCTTTCTCACGCTTGTTCCAGTCATCCAAGAGCTTCTGCGAAGGCAGACATCCAATCAAACCGGGGTGCATGATCCCCACAAACTCGACATTCGGAATGTGGCGAGAGGAGGTCTTGATACCGTGAAAGTCCCAACACGCCTTACGTGCATCTGGGTAATGGTCGGTCAAGAAACCACCGCCATTCTCTTTCGCAAACAAACCAGTGAAGCCCCAATCGGCTTCATCTGCCACTCCAACATCAAGAATTTCAACGACCATCAAGTCGCCCGGCTCAGCGCCTTTCACCCCGATCGGTCCGCTCAGGTAGTGCACCTTTGTGAGATCCACTTCTTTAATATCAGTCGCGTCGTCATCATTGCTAATCTGACCACCGGTCCAGTCGACGCACTCGACTCGAAACTCATCACCTGGATTCACCATTGCGACCATAGGAATGTCAGGGTGCCAGCGATTGTGCAGCACGTCTTGCTCTTCTGGTGGTAGGTTTAGATCAACTTTAATTAACGTTTTCATGATTACTTTATATTATTTGTGTTTAGACTCGTTCCTATTCATTCTTTTTTCTTCCAAACTATACGGAGAGAAATTTCTTTATCTTTTCGGCGTCCACATCTGCACGTGGACTCGAGTGGACGATCGATCCGCCCTCCATCACCAGAAACCGATCACAGGAATCTAAGGTAAAGGAGAGCACCTGCTCGGCCACGATGATGGAGATGTTATGCATGTCTCTGATCGTCTTCAGAGTGCGCGCCATCTCTTTAATAATTGAGGGTTGGATGCCTTCGGTTGGCTCATCCAGTAGAAGCACCTTAGGCTCGGTGACCAATGCGCGGGCGATCGCAAGCTGCTGTTGTTGGCCACCGGAGAGATTCCCGCCCTTGCGCTTTCCCATTTCATGCAAAACTGGAAAGAGCTCGTAGATGTAATCGGGAATCTTTTTCGCCTTGGCGGTTTCGAGACCGACGCGGATGTTGTCCGTGACCGTCATCGTGGGATAGATCATGCGCCCTTGTGGCACATATGCTAAGCCTGCGCGCACGCGCTTATAACTCGGATCGTGAGCGACTTCGACACCATCGATTTTGATGCTGCTCTTCGGGCCGCAACCGAGCACGCCGATGATGGATTTGAAGAGCGTCGTCTTGCCCATCCCATTGCGCCCCATCACTGCTAGAATTTCGCCTTGTGCCAGCTCGAGATTCAGGTCCTCGATCACTTCACTTTCGCCGTAGCTTACTTTTAAGTCTTTTATAGATAACATAATTTTATCAATGATTTGCTGTTTAGTGACCGAGATACACTTCCTGGACAGTGGGATCATTTCTGACCTCATCCATTGTGCCTTCTTTAATAATTTTGCCGAGGTGCAGAACCGTGACCCGGTCGGCGATCTTCGCCACAAAGTCCATGTCATGTTCGACGACAACGATGGATCGTTCCTTCGCTATTTTACGCAGTAGAAGCGCAGTCGCATCACGCTCCTTGGCTGTCATTCCTGCAACTGGCTCATCCAGCATCACGAGCTCAGGATCCTGCACCAGCAACATGCCAATCTCTAACCACTGCTTTTGCCCATGGCTCAGTAATTCTGCTGGCAACTCTAACATGTCTTGCAGAAAGATTTCCTCTGCAATGTTACAAATTCGAGTGACAACTGCTTCGCTCCGTTTAAATCCCAGAGAACCTAAAACATTGCGCCCCCATGGATATGAGATTTCTAGATTCTCAAACACAGTCAGCTTTTCATAAATCGACGGTGTTTGAAATTTTCGACCAATACCTGCACGCACGATTTCGTGCTCTCGCATCCCAGTCAGCTCAATATTATTGTAACGTATACTGCCCGAGGTCGACTTGGTCTTACCGCTAATCAAGTCTAGCACTGTGGTCTTCCCAGCACCATTAGGTCCAATGATGACGCGAAGCTCACCTTTATCGACATAGAGCGTTAACGCATCCACGGCTTTGAATCCATCAAAGCTCACGGTTAAGTCTTCGATTGCTAAGAGAAAGTCTGTGTTACTCGACATTGTTCGCCTCCTTTTTGAGTGTGACTGTTGTTGTGGATTCACCACTGCCCTTCGACTTGAATTTTAGATACCAAACCTTCAGACGATCGTGATAGAGCCCCGCCAAGCCCTTGGGTAGATACAGGACGATCACGATGAACGTCGCCCCATAGAGGAACATCCACAAGTTCGGATAGGCCTCCGAAAAGGCCGCCTTCGCAGACAACACTGCTAGTGCACCATACACCGCTCCGAAGATGCTTTCTCGTCCTCCGACTGCCGTGAAGATCACCATGTCAATCGAGGGTTGAATGCCGATTAAGTTAGGCGACATGAAGCCGACCTGTAAGGTGAAAAGCGCTCCTCCGATCGAAGTGATCACTGCAGCGAAACAAAAGATAGATACTCTAAACGCAGTAATGTTATAGCCTGAGAATCGGACGCGTGCCTCTTTGTCGCGCTGAGCCACGAGGACTCGCCCGAGACGTGTGGATAAAACATAGCGACTCAACAACACACAGCCGAGTAACAAGAATACACAGATGAAATATAAGATGTATTGAGAAGACTCCTCTCGTATATCCCAGCCGTTCAGGGTCTTCAGGTCAGTCATCCCATTGATCCCCCCAAAGTATCCTTGGTTCCCAACAATGAAATACCACGCGCATGCCACCATTGATTGTGTCAGGATCGCAAAGACCACGCCAGTAACGCGTCCCTTGAAGTAGAATATACTCATCACGAATGCTAACAGAGCTGGTAACATAAAAATGAGCATCAATGTTAGAGAGAAACTCTTAAACGGATACCAGAACAGCGGCAGTTCGGTGATCTGATTCCAGTCCATGAAGTCAGGTATCCCTGGTGTCGTTTGGATCGCTGTCGTGATTGGATCGGACGCTTCTAACTTTAGAAACATCGCCATACAGTATCCGCCGATCCCAAAGAATATCCCTTGCCCAAGACTCAGGATGCCAGCCTGCCCCCAGCACATCACCAGGCCGATTGCGGCGAATGCATAGCAGAGATATTTACCTGCCATGTTGAGTCGGAATGGACTCAAGCCGAGCGGTAGTATGACGAGTAGAATGACTGCAAGGATGATAAAGCCAATCAGACCTTCCTTATTTTTAAACAGTCGCTCATAGAGAAGCTTCGAGAATCCCGAGTCCGTATATTTTTGTATAGAGTTCATCTGTGTTTATATTGGTAGTGTTCGAGTTAGCTTCTGACCTTGTCGGAGAACAGCCCCTTGGTGAATTTCATCAGCACGATGAAGATCACGAGATACAGCCAAACTTTAGCTAACGATCCTGTCATGAAGAATTCCAGGATCGACGAGAGTAACGCGAGGAAACCCGCGGAGATAAACAGTCCGAGCAGGCTACCGAGCCCACCGACCACTAGCACGAGGAACGAATCCACGATGTAGTTCGAACCGGCTGAAGGCGAAGTGGAGGCCATCGTGGTGAAGAACGCTCCAGCAATTCCGGAGATGCCACAGGCAATCGCGAATGAGAAGCGGTCCGTCATTTTCGTATTAATACCGAGCGCGGCGGTCATCTCACGGTTCTGCGTGGTCGCACGCATCCGTAAGCCCATCCGTGTTTTCTTCGTATAAACCACTAGACCGATCGTCAGTGCGATGGTCAGTCCTAACAGCACCAACCCGCTCACTGGAATATCAATGCTCTCATTGACTGACCAAGACCCCAGTAACCATTCAGGTAAATCGGCACTCGTCTCACGTGCACCAATAAAAGTCCGGAAGCACTGTTGCATCAGAAGGCTCAGTCCCCATGTCGCGAGTAGTGTATCCAGCGGTCTTTTGTAGAGCCTACTGATCAATAGCCACTCAACTAGATACCCGAACCCAAAAGCGATTCCGAATGATAAGGGGACCGCCAAAATGATGTAATAGTTCGTCAGTGATGGAACATGCTCGGTTACAAATTGAGAGAACAGGCACATCGTATAGGAGCCCAAAACTAGGAACTCGGCATGGGCCATGTTGATCACGCCCATCTGTCCAAAAATAATATAGAGTCCCATTCCCATCAGCGCATAAATACAGAGTAAGCTGACTCCGCTAAATGACTGCATGATTAGAATCGAGTAAATCTCTTGTGCTGTATAATCTCCCATGGCGTATCGCTTTCTTTAATTGTGATAGTCAGTTTCTATTGCCTTCACCCATTAAGCTGCTGCCCGGATAGTCCAGGCAGCAGCGCATGATGCTGAATTAGCTATAAATAATTCTTATTGGTAACCCTTAGGGAATGGATCTGGCTCGATGAGTTCTTCGGACACAGCAACCACTTCGAATTGGCCGTCGGCCTTCATCTTACCGATCTTAGTGCGGCTCCATAGGTGCTGATTCTCGTCGTGCACGCGGACATAACCTTCAGGTGCATTTGGCAATTCGATGCCTGGGTGCGCCGCGTGGATCTTATCGATGTCAAAGCTTCCAGCCTTCTCAACCGCAGCCTTCCAGATCCAAGGACCCAGGTAAGCCGCTTGAGTCACGTCACCGATCACTGAATCTTCGCCCCACATTTCTTTGAATGCCTTAACGAATGCTACGTTGTTCTCATTCGGCTGAGACTGGTAGTATTTCATACTCGCGTAGAATCCTTCAGCATTCTCGCCACCGATTCCGAGTAGCTCGTCTTCTGTCGTGGACAGTGTGAGTAGATCATACTTTTCGGAAGTAATACCTGCTGCTTTAAGCTGCTTATACCATGCAACATTACTACCACCCACAACCGCTGTGAAAATCAAATCAGGCTTTTTAAGTTTCACCTTATTGATCAGCGAACGGAAGTTTGTGTGACCAAGTGCATAGTAATCTTCACCAACGACCTTACACTTTGGATCCTTCTTTTTGAGGTAACGCTCGATGTGATTACGAGCGATCTTCATCGATGTGCGTGGCCAGATGTAATCCGAACCGATCAAGTAGAACGTCCTCGCACCCAGTTCTTCGTAGGCCCAATCGAGCCCCCAAATAATCTGCTGCGTTGCTTCCTGTCCGGTATAAACCACATTCTTCGATGCCTCCAAGCCTTCATAAAAGGTCGGGTAGTAAAGCATGTTATTTTCTTTCTCGAAAATAGGTAGCACCGCCTTACGTGAAGCAGATGTCCAACAACCAAACACACAAGCCACCTTATCCTGAGTGATCAGTTTTTTGGATTTCTCAGCAAAGGTAGGCCAATCACTCGCACCATCTTCCTGGACGATTTCAATCTGACGCCCCAGCACGCCACCCATGGCGTTGATCTGCGAGATCGCGAGCCGCTCAGCCTCAACTGATCCGGTTTCACTGATCGCCATCGTGCCTGTGATCGAGTGTAGCTGGCCAACGGTTACGGTATCATCCGTCACCGCGAGACCAGTGGTATTCACGACCGAGGTCGGGTATGCATCGCTTGCAAATAAGCTGCCAACTGCGAGTGAGGTCATGCCGCACAAAGCCAGAAGCTTCTTCTTTGGTGTTAGTATTTGTTTCATTTTTTTTATTTTTTTTGTTTTTTACTTAATCAGCAGGCAGCTCGATAGAGCCGCTCCGCTTCCTCATAGAGATCCATTCGGAAATAGCTTTTGATTTGAGCACTAGTTAAATCCAGAGTGTCCGGTGCGAGTGCATTGCGGTTGATTTCATGTTCGATCCACCGGGCTTTTGCTTCAGTCGGTGCGTTGGCATCATTGCGACGAAAGACGATTGCATCCAATGCGCTCGACTGCCCGGATTTTCCGCGTTGAAAAGGCCCTTGGAGTGCATTTAAAAGTGCGTCTCTGCTCACTCCGAAATAGTGTGGCTTAGATAGTATTCCAGCTAGCGCATGGCGATTGATTGGTTTGTCGCAGTATTCGGCGGCACCGATAAGAGCCACAATGAGTGCGATGTGTTCGTGGTGGCGTTCCTCTGCAAACGCTTCGTCTACGACCAGCGCCTTTTCAGGATGCATGGGTTCGACTTCGGAAGTGAGAGCGGCGCACCAGCAGATCCCTTCCATCAAACCAATTGAGTTCCATGGCTCACCCGCACAATAGCCATCGATGTGTCCTTGCATTAAGCATTGAACCACATGCGTGGTCGGGACGACTACGATCTCTACGTCGACATCTGGATCAATCCCGCCTTGCCTGAGCCATTGACGCAGCAGGTAATTTTGAGTCGAAAATTTCAACACCACTGCAAACCTGAACTTACGCTTGCCTTTGTTCGCAGTCATAACGCGCTTCATGCTACGTGCATCACGCGCGCCCATTTCCCATAACTCGTTTGAAAACGAAATCGCGCTACCATTGTGCGACATCATAAACGCAGTCACACAGGATGAACTGCGCCCTCCTAATCCGAGTCGCATTTCGTAGATCATACTCGCAGGGGCATGTGCTGCATCGAGTTCACCATGCAACATGCGTTCACGAATGGTGCCCCAACCAGCTTCGCGTGATAAATTCACATTCAATCCAGCGCGCTCAAAGAAGCCTAATTCCTTCGCTGCGATCAGGGGCGCACAATCTGTCATTGCAACAAATCCGATGTTCAAAGTCTTTCTGTAAGACTTGATCGGAAACGAACGCGTTGGTTCAGATTCTAGATGGAGTGCGGCTGACATGGCACAAGCTTTAGCATGCCAATCGCCATATTCTTAGATTTCCTAAAAATAAAGCACTCAAGGAATTTCACAATCGAGTGAATTAAATTTGATAATTTCACCCATCGGAACGTTAAGGTATGCATACTGCTATAGTGGATTCTATGCATAATCCTCTTGATACTAGGCAGTTGGCGAACTTCTGCGAAATCGCAAATGTCGGAAGCATCAGGAAGGCTGCGAAGAACTTAAACCTGACTACTTCCGCAGTGAGTCATTCGTTAAAACGGCTCGAAGAGGACCTTAGTTGTAAACTATTTATACGCGATACACGCAAAATTGAACTCACGTATGCAGGGCATCGCCTACACGCCTATGCCAATGAGCTCATAGGAAAATTGACCAGTGCACGATATCTGGTGAATGACTGGAATGATCTTTCGCAACAAACGCTACGCATTGGAGCCACCTCTGCGGCTTGCCAGTATATCATCCCGATTGCATTGAGAGAGCTCAAAGAAAGTTTCCCAGACATCAATATTCAAATCATCACTGGCACGAGCTATCACTTGATTGAATGCATGGATGATGGAAAAATCGACGTCGCCATCTACCCATCAGGCAGTATGGATCATACGCAAAACAAGTCCTCCATCGGCACTGATTCTCTACAGTTTATCGTCAATCCACAGCACGAATGGGCTGAATCACATAAGGCGAATCTAACGGATGTTGAATCTGAGCGCATCATAGTCACCGATACTAAAGATTACACCTTCGACCTCGTGAACGAATACTTCCGCAGCTATAGTGTGAGCTTGATGCCGTTTATCGAAATATCGAACGAAGAAGTCATTAAGCGTCTCGTTGAGCTAGACATTGGAGTGGGGATACTGCCGAATTGGATCGTTAAAAACGAACTGCAGTCTGGGGCGCTTAAAGCGATTCCCTTGGGGCGTAGGCAATTAAAACGAAACTGGGTCGTCGCCAGTCATTCGAGAAGCGATCCCAATTTCGCCGAAAGTCTGTTTGCTGGGATCACGACTTCTGTCGCTCAAAGTCTCTTCTCTGACTTAACCTTTTGATCACCTATTCTAGTGAAAGAAAGTCTGTGCCCGTTTTAGCGCATGTGGGAACTCCACATCTGAATGAGCAATTAATAAGCTTCGAACCTCAAAGATCGCCTTGCGTAAACCGATGCCGTCTTTGGCTAAAACCTTTACGCCGATTCCACCCTCACGTAGCAGACTGGCTCCAATGGTCGCATCCTCAATCTCACAATCATGTAGAGTTTGCACGATTTCGCCGAGAGGCTGAGGCGATAGATAGTAAAGACTCGCGTAGTTGCCTTCTGGATACAATTCACGCCAATCCGCCAAATCTCCGTCCACTGGCTTACAAGTGAAATTCTCATAAGCGAGCAAAACGCCTTCTCTGTAAATACGCAGCTTTGAGGTCCACTCAGTGAATTCAAAGGCCTCGCCAAAGGCAGCACGTCCTGGTGATACCACTTCACACAGCAAGACCGTGGCATCGACTGCCACATCGAGTCGCGTGGTCTGGCGCAATGCTGCCTCTTTCTGTAAAATCAATGGAGCGGGCCACACATCCAGCACTGCGCCTGCTTCGACAGTATAGTGCTGATCGACTTCGGCATGTCCGCTGCCCATCGTATGCACACGGCATGCTGCTGGACTAATCAATGCTGCCTTCGCACCAGAGGCGACGGTCGCTGTGACCTCAAGTCGATCACCATCCAGCAATCCCGCAGTCGGGCTCGTCAAAATACTAGTCGCCCAGTCATTCTCATGATACGCCTTCGCCAAATATAGCGGCGGCCGCACCCACTGCTCGGTCAAGCGCGTGCCGACATCAGAACGATAGGTATACCCAAGCCGTGCGCCGCCGTGAACGGCTGGACGTGCTGAAACAGGATCTGTCGAAATAGCAGCCATTAGTGCTTAATCGCAAAAAAGCACTCCTGCTCCAGCCATACGATCACATCGTCGAGTCCTTTGTAGCTCTTTAAATCACAGAAGACAAAGGGACGCTCACCTCGTTGAATCTTTGAGTCGCGGTCCATCACTGCGAGGTCCGCACCCACATAGGGAGCGAGCTCAGTCTTATTGATAATCATCAGGTCGGAAAAACGAATCGCAGGGCCGCCCTTACGCGGGATCTTATCGCCCTCGGCCACATCGATGACATAGATAAAGGCATCCACGAGGTCAGGTGAAAAGGTTGCAGACAAATTGTCGCCGCCGCTCTCCATCAACACGACTTGCGTGTCTGGATGGCGCGTCGTCAAATCTTCGATCGCCACTTCATTCATACTCGTGTCGTCACGAATCGCAGTGTGCGGGCAACCACCTGTCTCCACACCAAGAATACGGCTCGCTTCGAGCGGACTGTTCTCTACGAGGAACTGCTCATCCTCCTTCGTATAAATGTCATT
>JAQXBA010000066.1 GCA_029252625.1 Opitutia bacterium
TACCAAATTGATCTTGCAGCAGTGGCTGGATCAAAGCCCAGAAGCGCGGCGGCACGTCGTCAATGCTCCAAGCGTCCCCAGTCTTAGTGGCGTGCGCAGGAATGTAAACACGGCCCAGCTCAGGTTGAATCCATTGCCACTCAAAGCGGCCCGCCTCTGCCGAGCGAAAGCCCAGGAAGAAGCGCAGCGCAAAATGCGCCAGCCACTGCGGACGCTCGCGCTCGATGACGGCCAGCGCCGCATTTGCTTGGTCAACTGTGAGGGCATGTTTATCACTGCGCCCGACCTTTGGTAAGTCTTCGACAAACACCTGCTTGATCGGACTGCTCGCCAACCAGTGGCGCCTGATCGCGTAGTTAAAGAAGTTTTGCAGCGCACGGCGATAGTTGGTAATCGATCGCGGCGACTGGCCCAGGTCCAGTATCCATCTGCGTAATATCTCGCCAGTAAGGTCTGACAAATCCTCCTGCCCAAATACCAGCGCAAACTGATGCAGCCGGGTGCGCAGGTCTTGCACATGTGGAGTCGCAGCAGCATCCGGCGCCTGACCGCTGCTCGCATGCTTAGCTACCAGAAAGCGCTCGACCGCTTCCTGCACGCGCATGCCGCCCGATGTGGGATGATGTAGCGCCCAGAACTGGGCCGCATCTGTATGGCTAATGCCCGCAGGTAATAGCGCCCGAGCCGTTGTAACGTCTGCATGTATCGCTCGCGAATACGACAGCGCCTCGACGCCTTGCGCGCGCTCCAATGCCACCAGTTCAGCCTTGCGGGCCACAGCCTGTTCCGCAGTTTTAAAAGTTTCTACCGGTAATTTACGGTGTTGAACTTTAAAAGGACGTGCGCGCTCATCCTTAAACATCGAAACTCCACGCGGCAGATGATTGATATCTACCTTATTAATTGATCCTTTACGTCGAGCCATGCTAAATCCTGTACTCTTTTTGTACCGTTTTCAAACATTATAAAGCACTTTTATGGGGTATAATGCATAATTGACAGGAAATCAAAAAAGCATTGTTTATAGCGTATGCCGTTTGCAGTCAGGCATTTAAGCATAAAAAACCCCCGCAATGAGCGAGGGGGAATTGGCGGAGAAGATGGGATTTGAACCCATGGAACCCTTTTGAGGCTCACTTCTTTAGCAAAGAAGCGCTTTCGGCCACTCAGCCACTTCTCCATACCAATACCGAGGAAGAAAGCGGGCTGAGCGCGAAGATCAATCCTTATTTTCAGAGAATTTAAGAAACTCTTCGAATTGCGTAAAATACTGGATATTGCGCGGGATTTCGGCAGACGCTGGCACGTAACATGCCAGCGAAGACTAGAGACGTTGCTCCTCTATGTCGTAGACGTCGAACCAGGTGTAAACGATTTTTTCGGATGGGATGAACTCTGCGATGTAGCCTTCAAGGTACACTTGAAGCTCGACCGGCATCTCACTGATTCGCTTGGTGCGTAGATCGTTGTTCCATTGTACCAATACCTCCTGTGTATGATCAATGCCGTTGGCTTTAATCCATTCGGTTAAGGTGGCATCATCGACATCTGTGGCAACAATAGCTTTGAAGTCTTCCGCAGAGATCCCCGCAAAAGTGAAGAAGAGCTGGTCGAGTGGGCAATCGAAGTGATATTCGCCCGCAGTCCCAGCGATCACCGCTCGGCACTTGTCGAGTGTGCGCGCAGCGATGACGTAGCCAGCAAGCGTCGCGCGCGGGCTGCGTGGGAATTCTTTACTGAGATCCAGAGAGCTTACGTTGAATGTAGTCATTATAGGTTGGGGCGTGTTTGAAGGAACTGCCTATTCCAATTAATTAGTTTCGATCTTTTGCGTGCAAGTTTAGAGATGCGTTAGTCTATTTTATCAATCTTTCAGAAATGCAGCTGTCACGCTGGCTTTTATCTTTTTAATGCCTTGCACTGCACCTTGATAGAGTAGTTTACCACCCGCTTCGCCGCCGTTGGGGCCGATCTCGACTAGATAGTCTGCGTCAGCGATCACATCGAGATGGTGTTCGATGACGACGACTGTGTGACCTTTGTCGACTAGGCGATGGAGCAATTCGATCAGGCGTTCGACGTCGGCTAAGTGCAGGCCGATAGTAGGCTCTTCGAGGATGTAGAGGTTACCTTGGCCTTTGTTGTATTGGCGCTCTTTGAAGGTAGGCATGCCTTTGGCGAGTTCGCTGACGAGCTTGAGGCGTTGGGCTTCGCCGCCAGAAAGGGTGGGCGAGTATTGCCCGAGTTTAATATAACCGAGACCGGTTTCGACCATCGCTTGCAATAGGCCATGGAGGCCGGTGTGGAAACTGAAGAATCCTGCGGCTTCCTCGAAACTCATGAGTAAGGCGTCGGCGATGTTTTTGCCATTCCAACGCAGTTCGTCGAGTTCGGCACCGTAGCGTCGGCCGTTGCAATCCTCGCAGGTCACATAGGTGTCGGGCATGAAATTCATTTCTAGCTTCAGGCGGCCTGCGCCTTTGCAGGTCTCGCAGCGACCACCTTTAGTGTTGAACGAGAAGGTGCCCGCGCTGTAACCGCGTGCACGTGCTTCAGGTAGGCTGGCGTAGATGTCGCGAATGATGTCGAACGCACCGATGTAAGTGGCGGGCGTGGAGCGCGGAGTTTTACCGATCGGCGATTGATCGACTTCGATCACCTTCCGTACGTTCTCTGCGTGGTGGAGGGCTTTGAAGTGATTGGCGGGCGTGCCAAGGCTCGCCCCTAGGTTGGATGGTTGTAGAGGCGTGCCGTGCCGCGCCCGTAGTTCTTTAGCGGTCAGCTTATCCGACTTCATTTCAATTGCTACCTCGACGAGTGGCTTGAGGAGGTCGCGGCAGAGGGTGGATTTTCCGGCACCAGAGACGCCGCAGATTACGGTGAGTCGTTGCTTAGGAATTTGCACATCGAAGCCTTTGAGGTTGCGTAGCGCAGCGCCTTGTAGGCTGATCCAGTGCTCGTTACCTTTCTTTTTGCGCGGACTCCATGGGGCTGGAAGTTCCGGATACGCGCCGCGCAAGGGGTGGGGCATGCTCTTGCGTAAATATTTTCCGGTGATCGATTGTTTGTTCTTTTTGAGCTGAGCCAGTGTGCCGCTAGCGACGATTTCGCCGCCGTGGATGCCGGCGGCGGGACCGATGTCGATGATCTGATCGGCGTGCTTCATGGTGTCCTCGTCGTGTTCGACGATCAGGAGGGTATTGCCACGATCGCGGAGTTGTTCCAGAGCGGTGATTAGTTGTGCGTTGTCGCGCGCATGTAGGCCGATGGATGGCTCATCGAGCACGTAGAGTACACCTGAAAGGTTGGAGCCGAGTTGCGCTGCGAGTCGGATGCGTTGTGCCTCACCGCCTGAGAGTGTGGCGGTGGCACGATCGAGGCCGAGGTAGTTGAGGCCAACGCGATCCATAAAACGCAGTCGCTCTTCAATTTCAGGGAGGAGTTCCTGTAGTACGGGTCCGCTGCGCTTGTCGGTTTTTACGCGCTTGAGTGTGTTGATTAATTCGTTGGGTGTGAGTGCCAGTAGCTCTGGGAGACTGACTGCGTTGTTGGTTTTAGCTTGTTTATTATTTGATGTTTTGAGGGGTAGCTTAACCGCGCGGCTGAGCAGGTTAAGACGTGCCCCCTTACAATCTGGGCACGTGTCGCCATCTTCAACCCCGTCGGGCACATCGATGGCGGCGGCTTCGTCCTTACTCATCCAGTCAAAGATTTGGCCATAGCCGCGACAGCTAGAGCACCAGCCACGTACACTGTTCCATGAGAAGTTTTTCGGGTCTAGTTCGGGGAAGGCTTCGCCGCTGATGGGGTCGGTGCGTTTCGTAGAGAGCCAAGATACGATCTCATTTTGCGAGTTGAGTAAGAAGGCGGTGCCTTTGCCGATTTTGAGAGCTTCTTTGAGTGTGGACGACACGGAGGCCATCCCTGCCGAGAGTGTCGCAATGACTAGCTCGATATCGTGCTCACTATAGCGATCAAGCTTTTGGAACTGACTGATGGGCACGATTTGGCCGTCGATGCGTAAGGTCTCATAGCCATGGTCACTGGCCCAGTCTGCGAGGGGTTGGTGGTGACCTTTGCGTCCGCGCACCAGTTGAGCGCAGAGATGGAGTTGCTTTGCTTTTGGTTCGGTGAGAATTGTTTTGAGGCGTCTAAGTAGGGCGCCCTCAGTCTGACTAATCACAGCTTCACCGGAGCTTGGAGAATGTTGGATACCAATCCGCGCATACAGCAAGCGCAGGTGTTGAGCGACTTCGGTAATGGTGGCGACGGTTGATTTACGCGTGCCTTTGGTCACGCGTTGCTCAATCGCAACCGTGGGTGCTATGCCGTGCAGCTCATCGACATCGGCGCGTGGCATTTGCTCAACAAATTGTCGGGCGTAGGCCGACATCGACTCCATGAAGCGCCGTTGGCCTTCAGCAAATATAATATCGAAGGCGAGGGATGATTTGCCGGAACCTGAAACGCCAGTGATGACGCTGATTTTATTGTGCGGAATTTCGCAGGAGATATTTTTGAGGTTGTGCTCCCGGGCGCCACGGACGGTGAGAGAGTGAGGGTGAGATATGTCTGTGGACTTTGGTTCTGTTGTTTTGAGCTTGGCGGAGGGCACCGAGTCCGCCACTGCCAGTGCATCGCGCAGGTATGCGGCAGTTTCGCACTTGGTTTTTGCGATATCACACGGTTTGCCTTGTGCTATAATTTGGCCGCCGCCGATACCTGCTTCGGGACCAATTTCGACGATCCAGTCGGCAATTTTGAGTATGTCGATGTTGTGCTCAATAACGATGAGCGAGTGTCCTGCATTGACTAGGCCTTGCAAGACGTCGATGAGGCGTTTGACGTCGGCACGGTGTAAGCCTGTGCTGGGTTCGTCGATTAGAATTAGCGCATGCCCGGACTTTCCAGCAATTTTTCCAAGATAGCGAATGAGTTTAAGGCGCTGAGACTCGCCGCCCGAAAGTGTGTTAAGGGGCTGCCCGAGTTTCAGGTAACCAAGCCCGACATCGATCATAGGGGTGAGGCAAGTTGTTATTTTCGGGTAGTCTTCGAAAAAAACGACTGCGTCGTCGACATCCATTTCGAGGATTTCGGTGATGCTGAGAGCGTTGAATTGAATCTCCAAAACTTCGGGTTTGAAGCGTTGCCCCTCGCAGCTCTGGCAGGGCACAAAAAGATCGGATACGAATTGCATCTCGATGCGTTCGTAGCCGAGCCCCGAACAGCTTTCACAGCGACCTTCACCGCTGTTGAAAGAAAAATGCCCAGGCATCATCCCCGCCGATTGAGCGGACTCCAGTTTTGCAAATAATTTGCGGATTTCACTCCAAGCATCAGAGTAACTGGCTGGGTTAGATCGTGGTGTTTTACTGACCGGACTCTGATCGATGAGCACGACATCGGAGAGCGGTAATGTGTAGTCGATATCCTTGATCGTCGCTGGGTCGTCGGTAATCAGCCCTTTTTGCGCGAGCAGATTTTGATAGATGACGTTGTTAAGAAGTGTGCTTTTCCCTGATCCAGAGACACCGCTGAGGCAGACGAATGCTTGTTGTGGAATGTGCAGATCAATTCCCTTAAGGTTGTGCTTACTTGCGCCGTAGACGGAGAGTTTGGGGCCTTTCTTTGTATTGCGAAGCTTTGTGGGTGGATCGATTGTTTCGCGTCCAGATAGGAAGCGTCCAGTGATGGTATCCGAAAGTAGTATACGATTATAGTCGCCATTGAAAATGAGTTGGCCGCCGTGGATGCCAGGCTTTGGGCCTATTTCAATTAGGTTGTCAGCTGCGCGCATGACGACTTCATCGTGCTCGACCACGACCACAGTGTTACCTTGATCGGTGAGTCTGCGCAAAATCGAAATGAGGCGATCCATGTCGCGGGCGTGCAGACCAACGGATGGTTCATCAAGCACGAAGAGTGCATCCACCAGAGATGAACCGAGGCAAGAGGTGAGGTTGACTCGCATGGTTTCGCCGCCTGAAAGGGTACGAGAGGTGCGGTCGAGCGTTAAATAGCCCAGGCCGACTTGGTCTAGGAAGGAGAGCCGGCTGATGATTTCGCTGAGAGCAGAGTCGTGGTCGGCTGAGGGAGGGATCACCTCCGCGTGGTCCGCGTGGTCCGCGGGGTTTATGGGTTCGGCGGACGAGGCGGAGCTCGTCCCGTCATTTTTTTCTAGCAACGACTGAGAGTTGCCCTCCATCAACGTGAGTAACTCGCCTACACTTTTTTGGTAAAGGTCGGGGAGTGTGTGGTTTTTCCATTTCCAATTGAGTGCTTCGGGTTTGAGGCGTGAGCCGTCGCAGTCAGGGCAACGCGAATAGCTCCTGAACTTCGAGAGAAACACCCGAACATGCATCTTGTAGATTTTACTCTGGAGCCAGTCGAAGAAACGATAAATGCCATACCACTGATTGTGGTTTTCTTTATAATTCGGTTCACCCTCTAGTATGAAGAGGATTTCCTGCTTGTTTAATTTTGACCACGGCAGGTCGGTGCGAATTTTGTGTTTTTTGGCTGCGCGCTGTAGATCGCGGAGACTTTCGCTATAGACTGCGCCTTGAAAGGCACGAATGGCACCGTCGTCGATAGATAAGCTCTTGTCGGGAGTGACTAAATTATAATCGATCTCGATGATACGTCCGAAGCCCTTGCATTTTTCACAAGCTCCAATAGGCGAGTTGAAAGAAAAGAGCGGTGCGGTGGCAGGTCGATAAGTAATGCCTGTCTCAGGAGAATGAAGCCCGTGGGTGAACTCGGCGAGGGTTACCCCATCTGTATTTAATATTTGAATCTGGCCTTTGCCGAAGGTGAGCCCGGTTTGTGCAGCTTCGATAAAACGAGTGCGAGTTTTCGTCCCCACCTTGATACGGTCTTGAATCACAACAAGGCTCGTGGTCTGAGTCTTGAGAGCAGAGCTTTCAGATTGAAGGTCCGAGATGCGAGTGACGCTCCTGTTATGAATAACTCGAGTATAACCTTGGGCGGAAAGGGGTTGGAGGATCTCGCTCCAGTCGAATTTTTCGGGCCGAGTGATCGGGAATGCGATCAGTACGGTTTGGTCTTTGTGCGCTTTGAGTAGCTTTTTCCAGATCGATTGTGGGTTGTCGTCGGTAATGGGTTCACCTGTGGCGGGGTCGATCAGTGTGGCCACATTCGGAAACCAGACTTTGAAAAAATCACAGAGTTCGGTGATGGTGCCGACTGTGGAGCGCGAGGTTTTAACTGTATTGGACTGTTGAATCGCGATCGAGGGGCGAATGTTCTCGATTGAATCGACTTTGGGTCGATCCATCAGCTCCATGAATTGGCGGGTGTAGGGCGAAAATGTCTCTACATAGCGTCGTTGCCCTTCGGCGTGCAAGGTCTCAAACACGAGAGAGGATTTACCTGCTCCACTGAGTCCGGTTACCACGGTGAGTTGGCCTATGGGTAGGTCGAGGTCGAAACCTGTAAGGTTATTTTGGCGGATGCCGCGTAGGTGTATGGTTTCTGTGGAGGGCATCGTGCATGAGCCAGAGGTGGCTAAAAAGTCTAAAGCTGTAAAAGGTTAAACGTGGCAGGTTAACATACCTTACACTCGGGGGCTTTATGGACAGAAAAGATGAGATTACCTAGGCCACTTAAGTGTGGACTGGTTGGACTGGGTGAGTTGAATCTCCCTTAAGTTTCAGCGGCCGGTGTTTGCCATTCTTCGACGGCTTTGCGAAGTCGACGGCGTAGGTGAGTGCGGCGAACTTGTTGGTCGTTATTTTTAATCGCCATGGAGTAGGCGTCTAGGGCACCGACTAGGTAAACTTTTTGGCGCGCGCGGGTGATGCCAGTGTAGACAAGGTTACGCTGCAGGAGCATAAAGTGCTGTTTCAGAAGTGGGATGATGACGATGGGGTATTCGCTACCTTGGCTTTTGTGAATCGAAATGCAGTAGGCGAGTTGAATTTCTGAGAGTTCGCCTTTGGTATATTCGATGATGTCGCCAGTAAACTCGATAGTCACGCCAGAGCTGTCGGCAGCAATACTTCGAATAATGCCCATATCGCCATTAAAGACATTTTTGTCGTAGTTGTTACGGGTCTGGATAACTTTATCCCCAATACGGAAGGTGTTAGTGCCGTAGAGAATTTCAGCGGGTAGTGGCTGGCGTGTTTTTTCGCGAAAATGGGTTTGTTTGGCAGGCGCGTAGTCGGGGTCGGAACGAAGTTTGGATTCAGCGGCAGTTTTTGGGTTGAGGCATTTTTGGATTTCGGTGTTGAGCACTGAGATACCTCCTGTGCCGCGATGCATGGGCGACATGACCTGAATATCGCGAACGGCATTTACTTTGTGATGCTTGGGTATGTAATCGCGAGCCAAATACAAGATTGCTTGAACGCATTGCTCTGGAGTGTCGGCTTCGATGAAACTAAAGTCCTTGCTAACATCGAGATCACGAAGGCTGCGGAAAGTTGAGCCTGGATGGGAATCACCTTTAAGGATACCGTGAGCGGTGGTGACAATACCACTTTCGTTATTTTGTCGGTAAATAGTATTTAGCCGAGTTACCGTAGCGGGCGGAGCGGCCATGAGATCGCCCAGGATATTGCCAGCGCCAACCGAAGGAAGCTGATCAGCGTCGCCCACTAGCAGCAAATGCGCACTGCTCGGGACTGCTTGTAGCAGGCTGGCGGCAAGGCGGGTGTCGAGCATACTGGTTTCATCTAAGATGAGTAAGTCGCAGGGTAGTGGGTTGTTCTCGTTGTAAGTGAAGGTGCGCGAAGCGCCGTCGTATTTGAGTAGTCGATGGATTGTGCTTGCGGGCGCACCGGATGCCTCGGCCAAGCGTTGTGCAGCACGTCCTGTGGGCGATGCAAGTAGGATTCGGGTACGCTTGGCGCGGAGGATGTCGACGACTGCGCGGAGAATGGTAGTTTTACCTGTGCCAGGGCCACCGGTAATGATTGAGACTTTAGAGCTAAGTGTTGCACGCAGGGCCTCGGTCTGTTGATCAGCAAACTCGAAGCCAGCTTTTTGCTGTGCCCACGCGATCGCTGAATCGATCTTGATTATCGGTAAAATCGATGCGGTGCTTTCGATTCGAGCGATCGCTTCGGCTATGCGTTTTTCTGCGCTGGCCGTGCTGGGCATCTGGCAAGCGGGGCCGAGATATTCGTTCTTTTCATCGAAGGCCTTAATCGAAAGTAGTTTTTGGGTGTCGTTGAGCGCACGAATGCGGCGCTGGATATCAATAGGATCCACACCGAGTAGCTTTGTGGCGTATTCGAGAATCATTTGCTCGGTGCCCAGTGTGTGCCCTTCGTCTTCAAGAGTGCGCATGGTATGCATGATGCCTGCTTCGATGCGTTCTTTGGAGTTTGTCGGAAAACCGAGGTTGAGGGCTATTTTATCAGCGGTTTTGAAGCCAATCCGTTCGATATCTTCGGCGAGCCGATAGGGCTCGTCTTGGAGGATTCGCTTAGCACTGCTACCATATTTTTTGACGAGTCGTACACATTGGGACGGGGTGACGCCGTAGGTCTGCAGAAACATCATTACATCGCGTACCGCACTTTGATCGTCCCACGCCACTTTGATAGATTTGGCGCGTGTTTTGCCAATGCCAGGAATTTCGTGAAGCCGGCCAGAGTTTTCGCTAATGATCTTCAGGGTGTTGGCTCCAAAGTGGTCGACGATTTTTTTGGCATAGGACTTACCGATGCCAGGAATTAAGCCGCTACCGAGGTATTTGCGAATGCCGTGGACGGAAGCGGGAAGCTGGGACTTAAAACTGCCTACTTTGAACTGATCGCCGTGCGTGTTGTGGTGAGTCCATTGTCCATTAAGCTTAAGCGTCTCCCCGCATTGTACTCCAGGTAGGGGGCCGAGGATGGTGACCGGGCGCTTGCCGTCGACGACGGTGATCTCGGCCACGCAATAGGCATTCTCTTCATTGAAGAAAATGATCCGTTCGAGGACGCCTGTGATGGATTCGTTGGAGTTGTTCTCTGCCATGGTTGCGGGCTTTTTAACAGACCTACAGAAGCATGACGGAAGGTCAATGCGTGTATGACTTCGCATAAAAAGTTATCGGCTTGTGTGAGGGCTTCTAAAATTAGCAGGAGGAGTTTATTACGAAAGAATCACCGTGGGTGCAGGCGGTGATCTATTAGAAGGCCGTGCAGGGTCTTGCTAGGCATTAATGCTAAAGATTAAAGGGTCGGAAGACACTACGCAGATTGCATCGATTCCGGTTAAAATGATGGGTGCGGGTGCTACTTGTGCTCTTTAAATGCGAAACAATTAGCTGTCGGAGTGTATTTCCCCAGTTGAATCTTGTAGTGCTCTTCAAACTTTTAAAAATATATCGGATGTTGACATAATTTCGTTCGATTTCATCGAGGCTGTGTAGCAGACCTGTGTGTAAACTTTCATTACCAGAGCTTTGAGTACGTTAAGCAACTTAAGGTGGACTAAAAAAATGCTTCGAGTTTTATAATTACAAGCGACCACATTCCTCGCTTGACGGGAGTCTGCGAGCAGGCGTCCGTCTTTTTGTGGGTTAAAAATTTATAAGAAAGCAGCTCATTCAGCACAGATTTCCGATGGGAATAATAAAAAATAACAATAACCAACTAAAATCTAACTTCTATTGATGCCCACAATGAGTCTTCTTTACATTTTCTGCCATTGGCTTCAATAATGGATTCCGAATCTAGAAAGCATCGCGAACGTAAGAGGCATCGAATCGAACGCAATTCAGGGAATCCTCGGAGTTCGAGTGGTAAGCGCCGCAAATCATCATCGACAGAAGCGACTTCGTCATTTGCGCCGGTGCTTGCTTCGAGAGTTCCGATTACGATAGTACGCCCTCAGAGATCGTCAAAATGTGCTGCATATCTATGGGCTTTGTTAGGTGTTTGTATTTTGATCTTACTGGGTGGTGGGGATCACGTTTGTGCCAAGGGTTTTGCACTGGTTCTGCCCGGAGTGGCCTTATTGCTTCAACCGCCGGAGCGGAGTCTTGGTAAGTGGATCGATTTTGGTATTATTGGAATGCTTGGTACAATGTTGTGTGCTTTTGTGCCTTTATTTTATTGGTATGAACCCGCATGGCGAACCTCCGCAATTGGTGTCTTAGGCATCGAGTTGCCTGCGGTTTTAACGGTACAGCCTTGGATCAGTTTTGAGGCATTCCTGTCCGCGATCGCCGGCTTTAGTTGGTTATATGCTGCGGGCAATTGGAAGGTGAATTTTGAAGGGCGCAGCAGGATTTATTTCGCGGTCTCGTGTGCGATTTCGCTATTTTCCACCATTGTTATCTTTGGGAATTTGTATGATTGGCGTTACCCTGGATCACAGGATTTAACTTCGTTTAGTTTTTTTCCAAATCGTAATCAGACCGCTGATTTTATTGCGATTGGCGGAGTGTTTGCCTTTGGCTATTCCATGCAGGGCTTAAGTGTCAAGAAGTGGTCTCATGTTGTCGGTTTGGTCGCCTCATTACTAGCGTTGCTCGCTTTAATATATGCGGTGTCCCTAGCGGGAATTATATTGTATTTTAGTGGTATCTTTTTGTGGTTTATTTTCACTCTGCGACGTACTGCTGCATCACTTTTTTTAAAAATAGCGTTACCAGTGCTTCTGTTGTTCTTCAGCTTCTTTATTAGCAACCATGAGACAAGAGTGAGTCGCCCCACTGAGTTTATTTCTTCGATTGCGCAGTTGGAAAGCGATTTTCGAGTATTAATATTTAGGGATACTTTAAAAATGATTCAAGATGCCCCGCTGACAGGGGTGGGACCTGGGAATTTTTCAACTATTTTTCCTCAGTATCGAAATCTTTCGCAAACTGAGCACAATGTGCTGCAGTCAGAGAGTGACTTGTCTTTGCTGGCGACTGAAGGCGGCTTGCTGGTCATTTTATTTTTGGCGATTTTGATTGTCTCATATTTTAAAAAATGTCGTGCATCGGTACAGGGGCGCAGCGGCGCGTATCGAATAATCGCTTTGACCGGTGTGATTATGTTTCTGGCGCATGGCTTATTTAATGTGTCAGGACACTGCCCAGCGACTGCTTATTTTGCTATTATTGTTGGTGCTTTGGCGCTGCCGAATGTGGTCAATCGTCGTTCCAAGGTTAAACCTATGGTCTGGCGGTGGATTGGCGGGGTGCTAATGTTTGTTGGATTCCTTTGGATGATCGGCGGCCTATTTTATTTGCCGACACATTCGACTATTGCGCTTAATATCCAACAATCACGAGCTGTTGAAAGCCGTTCGCTTCAGGATTTGGATAAGGTGAGCCAAGCGTTGGATGCCGTGATCGCTTTGCAACCATTGCAGTGGCGCGGGTATTTTCAACGTGCACAGATCGAGTTGTCGCGCGGTGGCGATCTCGTCAAAGTCGAGCAAGATTTTCGACGAGCGCAGTTTGTTGAGCCTGATCTAGAAATGATTGCTTATGAGGAGGGCTTAGTCTGGCTGCCTTACGATCTGAAGCGCACACTTGCTGCATGGCGTAACGCGTTAAATCTCAGTGTGGACTCTAGGAATCGACTTTTTGAAGCAATGTTGCGAAAGGCGTATCGAAATGACGTTTTGATGGATGGAATGATCGAACTGTCTCAGGGTTATCCTGACTTTCGTGTTCAACTAATTCTGTATTTACGTGGAAAGGCATTGAGTCGCGAACTTGGGCAAGAACTGCTTTTGGATCCTTCTCTGGGAAAATTCACAATGCAGCAGCGAACGTCGCTTGTGACTCATTGGCTCGATAACGGGAATATTGATGATGTTGAAGCGTATGTAGAGTCGTTTAGTGAAACCTTGGATTCGCCTTGGTTCATATTTGCGCAGCTTCGCTTTAAACAGGCCCGACTCGAGGAGGCAGTTGGCATAATTCGTTCGGGAATCGCTGCTCCTCAGATTCCAACAGTGACAATGAATCAAAGTCAAATTGATGGTCTAAAGCGGGTATTTTCTAAGTCTACGAATGACTTGTCGAAGGGCACTGTACTTTTGCGCTATTATTTAGAACGCGGTGAATATTTAGAAGCATTACGAATCATTGAGGTATTGTTGCAGCGATCTACGGCTCCGCCCTATGTTTATTATTGGCGTGCTGAAATATTGTATCAACTGCAGGACTATTCTGAGAGTTGGTATACTTTTGACACTTATTTGAAGCAGATTAAATAAGGCAACGAGTCGATTACTTTAGATTTCTATCGTGTGGAGGCCGCTTATCTGAGGGGATTAGCAATAAACATAAAAACGGCCACCTGGGAAATCGAAGTGGCCTAGCTTAGGTAAATATTCGTGCTGCTCTGTGATGGACATCGCCCGAACACTTCTGATTAAATGTTAGATATGAAATTGCAGCACGTAGCTATGACGATGTTGGTCGTCTTTTTGAGCTTTTATTTGCTCTACCTTGGGCAGGCCTTGTTGTTGCCGCTAGTGATTGCTGGAGCGGTCGCTTACTTGATCAATATTTTAGCACATACAATTTGTCGGCTGCGCATTGGTCATGTGTCGCTGCCCCGACCGATAGCGATGATTGTGGCGATTGCAGTGATCTTAGCTTCGTTGAGTTTAGTGATTCAATTGATCACGGTAAATATCGCCAGTGTGATCAAAGTTGCACCCCTGTATCAGCAGAATTTGGAGGGGTTGATTTACAAAGGCTATGAATTATTCGGAGTTGAGGATGCACCTAATATCAGGGAGATCTTTGCTCAGATCAACTTGAACAGTTATTTACAGGACATTGGCGGCACTGTGCGCTCGTTGGTGAGTCGGACTGGAATTATTATTTTGTATTTGATCTTCCTGTTGCTAGAGCAGCGGACATTTACTGCCAAAATGCATGGATTGGTTCGAGATTCGGATCGTCTCGAAGAGGTCTTGGGACTAATGGAAAAGATTCGTTCTGATATTCGTTCCTATATCGGGATCAAAGTCCTTACCAGTGCGGCGACTGGGTTGTTAAGCTATTTGGTGTTAAGCCTTGTTGGAGTCGATTTCGCTAGCTTCTGGGCGGTGTTGATCTTCTTTCTCAATTTCATCCCTACAGTGGGATCGATAATTGCGACCGCGTTTCCGTCTGTCTTGGCTTTAGTTCAGTTTGATACGCTTGGCCCTTTTGTGGTCACTGCCTCAGTATTAACCGGCTTGCAGTTTTGTATTGGTAGTCTTTTAGAACCGCGGTTAATGGGTAACCGTTTAAATTTAAGTCCGATTGTTATTCTGCTTTCACTTGGTTTATGGGGCTCGATCTGGGGTATTCCGGGGATGTTTTTGTGCGTGCCAATCACAGTGATTATGGTGATTATTTTCTCCTACTTCCCTGAGACGCGGCCTGCGGCCATTTTGCTGTCAGGGACAGGGGAGTTAAGCGTTGGCCCGCGGCGTGGTGATACGGCTGCCAAGAAACATGCGACGTTGGATTAGCGGCATTACGTAGGTAGACATCTATCCAACGGATTCGAAGCCTATTTTTGTGTTAAAAGTAGGAGTATTGGCGCAGCGCCTCTGCGTATCAACTCTATCGATGATCAATTCGAATGCTGCCGATACGGCACTAGGCTCGATTTATTTACCAACCAGAGTGCGAGGTAATCCCATCGGAGCTTTCTCATCTGCATCTTTTTCGCCCTTCGGTGCAGGCCGGCAGTTCGAAGCGCAGAGATTTTAGGTTGACATAAGTAATGGTAAATCGGGCAGTTGCGATTATCCGCAGCACTGGTTTAGCGCGGTCGATCCAGGCATATATCGCTCTATCGCACCAGTTTCAGAGGTTTAAGATCTGTTTGACGGGAGGAACTACACAAATTATTAGTAAGAACGATGTAAGTCTTAGTAACTCGATTTTAGCGGCCAAGCCTTTCTTTTAAAGGAAAGACTATTAGTGTTGAAGTGATCTGGCTCGATTCTTTAAAACGAAATTAGCATTCTTGGCTCTTTTGTGTAATAATGTTCGCACGATCTAATTTAAACTGTCACTATATTAGATTACTTTTCTAAATGACTCGTGCATGAGTCGATTAATGACCATTAAAATCAGTATATATGTTTCTTCCAAAAATCATTCAAGGTGGCATGGGTGCCGGAGTTTCTGATTGGAGACTCGCAAATTCGGTTTCTTCTGTTGGACAGCTCGGAGTGATCTCCGGGACAGCGTTGGACACTGTGCTGGTTCGTCGTTTACAACATGGAGATGTGGGCGGCCACATGCGGCGTGGATTAGCTGCGTTTCCAGTACCAGCAGTCGCAGAGCGTATTTTAGCGCGTTATTTCAAGGCTGAAGACGAGCAAGACCAGAAACCGTCCAAATTAATTGCGGGCTTCCGTATCGATCCGACGGCGAATGTCGTGGATTTGACGATAGCGGCCAACTTCGTTGAGGTTTACCTTGCTAAGGAAGGGCATCAAGGTCACGTCGGCGTCAACTTCCTAGAAAAGATTCAGATGCCGAATCTAACCTCGATGTTTGGCGCCATGCTTGCAGGAGTCGATAACGTCCTGATGGGTGCGGGCATCCCGCGCACGATTCCAGGCATCTTAGATGCCTTGTCTGAGTGGAAACCAGTCGAGATGCGAATCAATGTTGAAGATGCTGATAAGGAAGATGCGTATTTCAGTCGTTTTGATCCGCTCGAATGGATCCGTTCGCACCTGCCTGATATCGAGTTGCCGAAACTAAAACGACCCGACTTTTTTCCGATTATTTCCTCAAATGTCTTGGCGCTGACTTTGGCAAAAAAATCGACTGGTAAAGTCAACGGTTTTATCGTCGAGCGTCATGTTGCGGGTGGTCATAATGCTCCGCCACGCGGAGGGATGAAGCTGGATGAGAATGACGAGCCAATTTACGGTGAAAAGGACGAAACAAATTTGGCGCAACTTAGCAAGATGGGCATTCCTTTCTGGCTCGCAGGTGGTGGTTCTTCCGAGACCGGCCTCAAGGACGCCTTGGCAGCTGGTGCCACTGGTATTCAAGTCGGGACTGCCTTTGCTTATAGTGATGAGTCTGGATTCGCTCCCTCAATTAAGAAACGCGTGCTGGAGAAAGTGAAAACAGGCGAAGCTAAGATCTTTACTGATGCCCGTGGCTCGCCAACTGGCTTCCCGTTTAAAGTTGTAAATCTCGAAGGCACAATCTTCGAAGAGGAGGTATATGAATCTCGTAAACGTATCTGCGATCTCTGCTACTTGCGCCATCCTTACAAAAAGACCGACGCGACAATCGGCTACCGTTGCCCATCCGAGCCGGTGAAGGATTACCTGAAAAAGGGCGGTAAGGAAGAAGACACTGTTGGTCGTAAATGTCTCTGCAATGGCTTGATCGCAGCGATTGGTATGCCGCAGAAGTACAAAGATGGCGGTGTAGAGCCAGCGATTGTAACCAGCGGTGACGATGTCACTAAGTTGGGTCGGTTTGTGAATTGGGACACTGTGAGCTATTCATCGCACGATGTGATCAACGATTTACTGAGTCAGATTGCACCGGCTTAATAAAGTCGGAGATCACCACAACAACTTTAAAGAGGAGGCATTGTTTGCCTCCTCTTTTTTTGTGCACTGAATGACGACCTCCGCGCATATTTGTATGCGATACCTTGTTTATACGATCAAAGTCGATCCGCGGTAAAGCGCTGGGCAAGTTTGTTAAAAGAATCAATTCCTGTTTAGGCTGCCGCAGACTGCTCTTAGAGCCCCAATTCACTTTAGTATGTCTATTTGCCAATCGCTTTTATTCGTGGTTTCGCCAGAAAATGTGGATAGATCTGCCTGACGTGCTACTCGCGAAGCTGGAGCTGCGCATCATGTTCTACATACCTAGTAATTATCTGGGTCGCTCCCTTTTAAGTGCTCGCCGTTGAGCTCTGCGAGTAGCTCTCGGGCGGCCGATACGCCGAGGCGCTCGGCACCAGCTTCGATCAGCGCTAGTGCATCGCTGAGTGTACGAATACCGCCACTGGCTTTAATCTTGATCAAGCCCTTACGGTTGTCGGCGAAGAGTTTTACATCTTCAATAGTTGCTCCACCTGAGCCAAAGCCGGTCGAGGTCTTAATGAAATCGGCACCCGCCTTTTCACAGATTGCTAGTGCGGTTAACTTCTGTGCCTCATTTAAATAGCAAGTCTCAACGATAATCTTAGACAGTAGCTTAGATTCGCGGGCGATTGCGCAGAGGCGAACGATCTCGTCGGTGACGATTGTTTTGTCGCCCGCTCGTAGCGCCGCGTAGTTCATTACGATATCGACCTCGTTGGCACCATTGGCCTTGGCGCGTATGATTTCCTCGCGCTTTGAATCCAAGCTTGAGCGCCCATGTGGAAAGCCGATTACGGTGCAAACTTTAGCCTTGGAGTTATATAAAATGTCGGAGCAAATCGAGACACTGCTGGGATAGACGCAAACGGATGCATATCCAGCGTGTGCGGCTTGATCACTAAGGGCGCAAATTTCACCATCACTGGCGTCTAGTTTTAGATTTGTAGCATCAAGTGTGGCTGCGAAGTCTGAAGCATTCATGAGTGGTGTTGAATAAAGTGGTTATTTATGAGCATCTGCATGGATATATAAATTCCAAGTTATATCTGCGTTGAACTCATTCGAATAGGGTGCATGCTATGATCTTTTATATGCAAAGCCCTCAGGAAATCATTGCAATAAAACCAGACTGCCGCCCTTTGGCTCGTCCTCAGATTGAGCAATTGGTGACAGCTGTGGTGTCTGATGGATTTAGAGACTATCAATCCAGTGCGATAGCTTTTGGCGCGGAGGTGCGGTTATTCGCGGTGTGGCTTGGCGATCATTTATACGGCCAAAGCTGTTGCCTGTACCAATGTGATTATTGATCAGGTTCCTGATTTTTAAGGAGTTAACTTTATGAAGCTATCTAAACTACCGACTGAACTCACTGATTTTAAACCAGAAGTCGGCTTGATTCTAGGTTCGGGGCTGGGTTTTTTTGCCGATGATCAAATCGAAGTCGTTGGGCATTTGACGTATGCTGAAATCGAAGGTTTCCCTGTCTCAACAGTTCCCGGGCATGCGGGGCAGTTTGTGTGGGGGCATCTAGAGGGGCGACGTGTGCTTTGTATGCAGGGACGCTTTCATTTCTATGAGGGCTATCGCATGGAGCAACTGACCTTGCCGATCCGAATGATGCAGAAGTTGGGCGTGCAGGTCTTGTTTTTGACCAATGCCGCAGGTGGTATTAATCCGTGCTATGTCTCCGGAGATTTTATGCTGATTGAGGATCATATTAATTTTCTGGGCACCAATCCGCTGATAGGTACGGTTGTTGATGTGGGCGCCCGCTTTCCAGATATGACGGAGGTGTATGACAAAGCCTTACGCCAAAAAATTCGTGAATGGGCGCAACGCCAGAGCATGCGTTTACAGGAAGGCAACTATCTCGCGACCACTGGGCCTAGCTTTGAAACACCGGCAGAGATTCGGGCTTTCGCAACTTTAGGAGCTGATGCGGTCGGCATGTCGACCGTGCCGGAAGCAATTGTTGCGCGCCAGTTGGGCCTTCGCGTGATCGGGATTTCCTGTATCACCAACGCGGCGGCAGGAATATCCTCGGGTCCGCTCTCCCATGAAGAGGTGACTGAGACGGCAGATAGTGTACGCCAAGAGTTTACTGCCTTACTCACTGCTGCGATTGCTCTATCTTAACTCACTTTACGGTCCCTATATTATAAGGACTGAATTAAGTCAGTATTCTCTAGCTTAGCATTACCTGATAATCTTGCGTCACCGACACTGGATCTTGGCGCTCGTTTTATTCAGCATCTGAAGTGTTAAACAAATGCGACATCTGCCAAGTATGGTTAATGTTCGTAATACCCAGTTAACTGAGCGAGTAGACCTGCAACGACCTTTAGTTTGTGTGGATTGATGATCACTTGAGCGGCACTATGGCGGCCTTCTGGGCAGGCGAACGGTAGTATGATCGCGGGCAGGAAGGCCAGGCTAGTTGGTGCGTTTAGCTGCAAAATCTGCTGTTCTAATGAATCGTTCCAAACTGATTTTTCCGGAGTGCTGATAGGACTGATTGGCAAGATGAGGTAATCGTAATCATCGAAGAATTCTGTGAATGCACTGCGAATGCACTCTTGGATGTGCGCAGATGCATCAGCTGTTTGTGGCGTGCAGTCGATCCCTGCTTGAATGCGTTTGAGTAGGGCAGGATCGTATTGATCGCGATATTCTTCGACCCAATATTGATGAATCGAATACAATTCCCGAGCTGCTAAGGCCTGATAAGCTGTGCTGCCTTTTGACAGCGTTTGCCGAAGGCGGGTGCCAATAGCCGGATCGTCGTCGATATTCAGTTCACGAGTGAGGCTGAGTAGCCCGGACTTGATGTCGGGCGAAACTGCGCTTGAAAGTTCGCTGATTAAGTAACCGCGTGGTGGATCAGCTGCATAGAATTTGGAGACGCGATGAAAGGCTCGAAAAGTCGTGGATAAATCGGTAATGCAGTTATTCACCCAACCGACCGATTCGATGGATGGGGTTATCGGAAATACGCCGTCGCGTGCATAGGCATTGTTGGCCATGCGGAATCCGAACAGTCCATGGAATGCTGCTGGGATACGAATGCCACCCCCGGTATCCAGGCCGAAGGCCAGTGGAACTAGGCCTTCGCTAACTGTACGGACTGCTGCGCCGGCACCGCCACCGCAAACGTATTGTTCGCCGTTGCTGTCTTTACAGTCGCCATTGCTGAGGTTGCGCCCTTGTGGGTCGACGCCAAATTCTGCTGGCATAGTTTTTCCAAAAAAGCAGGCGCCGAGTCTATCCATCTTTTGATACAATAGACTGGACTCTTCTGATAGTGCCTCGAATTGAGATAGAAATGGAGCACCGCATCCGGTCGGCATGTCTTTGACGTCGAACATATCTTGCAACAAATAGGGTACGCAAGCGAGCGGGTGGTTCTGATTCGCAGCTGCGTTTTTCAGTGTTTGCAGTAGCTGTTGCTTGAATGGCGTCGACGCAAACCATGATTGACGCTCGAACTTAGACAGAGCCTGCAGACGAGTCAGGAATTGATCCGCCACACGTGTAGGGGATTTTTGCACCAGTGTGCGCCATTGTTCGAAGTTGAGCCGTGTCGCTGCCATCACCAAACTTAATCACTGCCGAAGCGGCGTTCCCATTCGTTCCAGCTTACTTCACTGAAGGTCGGCCTGCCGAACGGAGAGGTGTGTGGGGTGTCGCAGCTAAGCAGGTCTTTGGCGAGTTGCTCGACGGCTTGATCGGTCAACGAATCGCTGCGGCGGTAGCTGCCTTCAACTGCTAGGCGCGCGATCGCCTCCGAGTCGAGTTCGTTTGGTTTGCGCATGCCGCCGCGTTGGCGAATCAAATCGACGAGATCGCGGATAAATGACTCGGCTTGCTCCGGAGAGAGCCATGTCGGCACAGCTTCGATACGGTAGAAATTGCGTCCGAACTCTTCAATTTGAAAGCCTTGCGCGCTCAACTGTTTCAGGTGTGATTTAAGCGCGGTAGAGGCCAGCGGCTCAAATTCGATCGGATGTGGGATCAGTAATCGTTGGCTCGTCGTTTTTTCGTCCTTGAATTCTTTGCTGATGCGTTCAAAGCGCACGCGTTGGTCGGCGTGGCGTAGGTGCAACATAACTAGTCCGCGGGGTGTATCAAATAGCGCATAGCGCTTCTTTAATACAATAATCAAACGCCAGCCGAGGCTCGTCTTGTGTGCAGCTGACGCTGGTATTACATCGGGAGTCGCTACAACGGCTTGCACTGCTGCAGGAGTCGCTACAGCGCGAATCGCTTTGGCGACTTCTGGGGAGATCGATGCGCTTGGGCTTTGGGAGCGAGCGCTGTCGGGTTTTTCGATGCCTGCAACTTTAGCTACGGGGGAGGCTGGCGGCTCAATTTCCGTGTGAGTCGCGAGCGGAATTGGCGTCACTGCTTGCGCAATATCATCGGCCCTACTTGAGGCCAGAGTTTCGGTTATTGCATTCAGCACAAAGCGGCGGATGGCACCATTATCGCGAAAGCGTACCTCACGTTTGGCAGGATGTACATTGACATCCACTTCTTGCGGTTGGATCTCGAGAAATAGAAATGCGGGCGGATAACGGCCTTTTTGAATACGGCCATGATAGGCGTCGAGGACGGCTAGGCTCAGTGTCCGACTATCAACTGGTCGACGATTGACCAGTGTAACCAGTTCGCGACGGGTTGAGCGTCCCACCCCTGGCTTTGCTGTTAGTCCTCTCAAGCGGAAGCCGGTCTTCGGATCACTGACATCGACAGGGATTAAATCATCCGCAAGGTTGCGGCCCCAGATTTCGGCGATGCGGTCGCGCAGGTTTTCGCAGGCAGGTGACTGAAATACTGTGCGGCCATTTTCCAGCACACGGAACGCCACATTCGGATGCGCCACTGCGAACAGACGACAATTATATGTGATGTGAGCAGTTTCGGTGGGATCGGTCTTTAGAAACTTACGCCGTGCAGGTACCGAATTAAACAGATGTGCGACTTCGATCACGGTACCAACCGGCATGCCGCAGTCTTTCTTGTCAATCAGTTTGCCGCCGTTGATTAAGATTTCAGTGCCGTGCTCCCAGTCTTTCGAACGGGTACGCAGGGTGAATTTGGAGACCGATGCGATGGATGGCAGTGCTTCGCCGCGGAAGCCGAAGCTACACACTTCGTTAAGGTCGGAAGCTTCGCGGATCTTGCTGGTCGCGTGGCGCTCTAGGCAGAGCAGTGACTCGTCTGGTGACATCCCCTTACCGTTGTCTTCAATGCGAATATAGGATTTTCCGCCGTTACGGAACTCGACCTCGATCCGAGTTGCGCCAGCATCGAGACTATTTTCCACTAGTTCCTTGACCACAGCGACTGGGCGCTCAATCACTTCGCCTGCGGCGATTTGGTTGGCGACTCGATCAGAGAGTATGTGGATTGAAGGCATCTTGAATACAATAGCCTGTATTCTGTGAAGCAGGACCGCCACGCTGCAAAACAATTTATTTATAAACGGGTTTACTTAAGTCGCGTCTCGCATAATTTCGAGACCAATTTAATGCGTGGGTGCCCCGCTCAATTTTTTTAAACGATTTATAATAAGCCAGATGCAAAACCGTCTCTCTCAGGAGAATAGTCTCTATCTCAAGCAACATGCCGAAAATCCAGTCGATTGGTATCCCTGGGGCGAAGAGGCCTTCGCCGCCGCGGAAGCCTCGGGCAAGCCGTTGCTGGTCTCAATCGGCTACTCTGCCTGCCATTGGTGTCACGTCATGGCGCATGAAAGTTTCGAGAGTGACTATATCGCGAAGCTGATGAATCAGCACTTCATTTGTGTGAAGGTTGACCGAGAGGAGCGCCCCGATGTCGATCAAGTTTACATGGAAGCGGTGCAGATGATTCAGCAATCCGGCGGCTGGCCCTTAAATGTTTTTTGCCTGCCTGATGGCCGCCCGTTTTTTGGAGGCACGTATTTCCCACCCGAAGATCGCGGGCAGGGCTTGATTCCATGGCCGCAGGTGTTGATGCGTATCTCTGAGCACTACAAGCGCTCCCGAGCAGAGCTAGAAGAGAATGCGGATGCGATTCAAAAAAATATTATGGCTTCGACGATGGCTGCCAGCACTGGTGGCGCACAGGGCTCGTGGGATAATGCATTCTTGATTGAGGCAGCCAATGGGATCTGCGGCACGCACGACGATCAATATGGCGGGTTCGGTGGCGCACCTAAATTCCCACCTTCGATGACTTTAAATTTCCTACGCGCGCTCCGCCGTAGCGCGGCAGTCGATGCAGAGCCCGAGCTCGGCGAGCGTATCGATTCGGTCTGTCACACGACACTGCGTGCGATGGCGCATGGTGGATTATTTGATCAGTTCGGTGGCGGATTTGCTCGTTATAGTGTCGATCCGCATTGGTTGATTCCGCATTTCGAGAAGATGCTTTATGATAATGCATTGCTGATCGATGCCTACACCCGCGGCTGGTTGGATAATCAAGATCCGCTTTACGCTGCAGTCGTCGAAGAGACGATTGGCTGGTTGGAGCGCGAAATGAGTGCGGATGCCGGTGGCTTCTATGCCGCGCTCGATGCGGATAGCGAAGGCGAAGAAGGGCGCTACTATGTGTGGACACCCGAAGAAATCGATTCGGTGCTAGGACCGACTGAAGAGGCTCGCGAAATCCGTTTGGCTTATAACGTCACCGCCGAGGGTAACTTTGAACACGGTAGTTCGAATCCCGCGTTAGTGGATGCTGATATCGGTGTGCGTGAAAAACTCGCAGTTGCTCGTGCGAAGTTGTTGGCGTATCGCGAAGCTAATCGTGTGCGCCCTGGCAAAGATACCAAGATCAATACCGCGTGGAATTGTATGTTGATCCGTTCGATCGCAGATGCTGGATTTTATTTCAAACGTCCTGAGTGGCTGCAACGTGCGCGCAAAGCTGCTGATTTCATTTGGGACGAACTCACCGAACAGCAAGACGGGGCACTGCGCCTGAAGGCTGTTTATTACCAAGGCTCTGGTGCACAGGTCGATGGCTTTCTACACGATTATGCGCTGGCGGCAGAGGCCTTCTTGGCGATTGCGTCGAAGGTTGATGTCCTAGAGACGGGGGCATCCGCTAGGTATCTGGCGCGTGCACAAGACTGTGTCGATAGTGCGCTGCGCTATTTTGAGGACCCGCATGCGATCGGTTATTTTTTTACTGCGGAAGACACCGAGACACCTGTTGCGCGGCGTAAGGAGTGGTTCGATAATGCCACCCCTTCGGGTAACGCCGCCTTGTTGCACGCGCTGTCTGGGCTCTACGCACTCACCGGGGAAGGGCGCTATGACAGCGCACTGCGCGCTACGCTGCCTGCCTTTGCTGATTATGCGCAGAAAGTCGCCGCCGGAGTCGCTCATGCACTGGAAGCGGTGACCACGCACGCCGTCGGCATCGCCGTCATTAGAGTGCGTGCAGGTGTATCGCTTGAAGGCTTGCAAATCGCACTCGCAGCCGCGCCCTGGCGTAGAGTTTTCATTCAGACCACGACTGACGAGCAATCCGCGTCCTATCAGGTCTGTATCGGCACGCAATGCCTGCCGCCGACCAACGAGCTGTCTGAAGTAGTGGAGGTGCTTTGAAGATTACAAACGGACTGAATCTTGCCCGCTAAGTTATCGCGAATTCAGGGGCTATATCTAGTGCACTGAGTGTACGGATATGCTGTCTCTGCAATCTGGTGATATTGCAAATAATCTTCTATCGTGCCTCGTGTAGCTCGATCATTGGCAGTTCCCAGACGGGTTTGGATTTGCCAGGAACTGTTAAGGCGGTGGCCCATTTACGCGTGAGACTGCCGAGTGTTTTGAGGGCTGCGTCGCTCCAGCCCTGCTCGGTTATTTCGCGGACTAAGTAGCTGGCGCCCCCTTGCGGTGGCCGAGTGACAAAATAGTATTTTGTGGTGTTCCCATTCGGGCTGGCGGGAATAAGCACAGCAGGGTTACGCCGAAAGGCCAGCTCCAGTATTTTCCGTCCATCGCGGCGCGCGGTATCGACCGCAAAGTGCTTGTCATTGCGTGAGTCACGACGACTGCACCAGACGAGCTCGAAGGATTGTTTGGATTTTTGCAGCTGGTTGGCTAAGGTGAGGAAGTCACCGTCGAAGCGTGGCACACATAGTTGAATCTGAGTAATGAAGGCGTCTGATGCGGTGGGGGCGATGCGTGGGGGATCGAAGACAACGATGCCATAGCCTTGTACGGCGACATCGCTGTAGTCTTTGCTGAATTCATTGCCCCATGGATTGTAACAGAGTATTTCTTGGCGTCGATCATCGTAGCCAACTATAATACAGCCATGGCCTGTGCTGCCAAACACTCCGGGGCGGAAGGATATATAGATGGGCCCAGTCTTGATCAAAGCGCGTCGTATGGCAGGTAAGATCTTAGCATTGAATTCAGCTTCGTCCTTCCACAGTAAAGTGCGTCCGTCTAAGCCGAGTTTACCCATCGCAAGTGACATATCGCTGGGATAAGTGCCTTCGTTTGAGATGGATGCCTTGGAGGAGAGCTGTGCGATTTGATCCTGGTCAGTTTTGATGCCGTGAAAGCCAGCAATCATTGCAGCAGAGGCAGGTACGCAGAAATTCCCTTTTTGCGTGACCATTGGTACCCGGCTACATTGAAATTTAGTCGGCAGTGGCGGTATCGTCGTTGCTGGTAGTTCGCTTGCTGAGAGGATCGAACAGAGGGCAATAATTAGGATGAGTCCGACAACGTGCATCGATCGGTATAGCATCCCGAACCTCGTAGTCCTCATCCCAATGCTAGCGGATGGCCGAAGCGACGTTGTTTTGCAAGTTGAGGGCGCGGGCGAGGGTATACTCAAATACCTGGGCATTGCCATTTTGACTGACCCATTGAAGATGCTGATCGGCAGCATCGGTTTCGCCGAGCAGGCGCAGGTAAAGCCCAATGTAAGTGTGCGCTTCGGTTTCTTCGGCGGGATTGGTGACAAAACTAATGAGATCGGCTTCGCCTATTTTCTCGCTTAAATAATCAATCACTGGAGCGGGCCATTGATTGACCGGCTTATTTTTATTGGCGTAAGCGAGTGTGCGTAGGGCGTTCTGGGCATCCCCTGATTCATGGTATGAGAAGTAGGCAATTAGTAGCGGATATGCGGATGTCTCTCCTTTGCGGCTATACATAAGCGAAGCTTTTTTTGCGGATTCAGCTGCATCGAAAAATTCGCCACGGCACATCTGTGTCCATGCCAATGATTCGTAAAAAAATCCATTTACTGGCTGATCGGCTGTAGCCATTTGAAATGAGGTGAGGGCGGTGTCGAAGTCCTCTAGGTTAAATGCTGCGAGACCACGACCATTCCATGCAAAGGCATGTTTTGGGAAGTGCTGCACGATCAAGTCGTAAGATGCGAAGGCTTCCTGATGGCGCTCTTGCTCAGCATAGATCATGGCTTGCCCGAGTCGTGCGGAGAGGTTCTTGGCGTCGGCCTGTAATGCTTGCTCAAATGCAACCAATGCTTTAGCTGACTGCCCACCTTCGAGTTGCGAATAGCCTTCAGTCACCAGTGGGCTGGCACTGGGCACGAAATCCTTGCCTGTGTCCGCATGCACAAAGGGCTGTGCTAGGATTAAACTAGTGACAACAAGAATACTGACGACTCGACTCTTTTGAAGGTAGGGAAATCTGTTGTCTGATAAACGCATGAGATGAATAAAGTAGCTTACAACATTGCGGGGACAATACCAATTTATTGGTTATTTTTGCAAGATGTGTCCTAATTATCCTAAGCCGTCCGAGAGTTGCTTAGAAGATTTCGAGGAAGTTAAAGGTCTCAGTCAAAGGAACGTTACAGATAGCGACGGTGACTGGATTTGATGTGAGTGAGCTGATCTCTGAAATGTTGATCGCTTTGATTTGAACCTTCACATCTCGGCGTGAATATGGCACATTTAGTGTTTAATCTGATTACGCGGTAGACTAGAGTACATGAACTACGAACAACCTAAGAATCCTTTACATGGCTACACGCTGGAGCAGATTGTCATCAGTCTCTCTGATTATTATGGATGGGAGGGCTTAGGCGGTCGCATCGAGGTCCGCTGCTTTAACGAAGACCCATCGGTCAAATCCAGTCTGAAGTTTCTACGCAAGACACCTTGGGCGCGTAAGAAGGTGGAGGATCTATTCATCTACACGCTTGCGAAATACGGCACGGCAGAGGGGGCGGCGGCGGATGAGCTTGAAGGTTCGCCGAAAAGTGGGCAGTGAGTCAAAGCTGCGCGATTTTGTGCTTTATCTCTGTCGATCTTGGTTCCTATCTTAGCTTATGAATTTGATCACTCCAGAACTCCGCTCGCAAATCCAAGAAGTGACTCGTCGTGCCGGCCATATTTGGAGGTATCTTTGACGGTGATACCAAGACGACTCGTATCGCTGAGCTAGAGGCTATGATGGCAACACCTGATTTTTGGGGTGATCAAATTACTGCGCAAAAGGTGATCACCGAGGCGAATCGCTTAAAGGTTACGGTGAATCCGTCCAAAGCATTTCGCGCTGAACTAGATGATCTTGCTGCAATGCTGGAACTCGTCGATGAGATGGCTGACGATCCCGATGCAGAATCGTATCAACAGGAGGTGCTCGATACATTGGCGCGCCTGCAGCCTAGGCTTGATGAGCTGGAGTTGGCATCGTTCTTGAGCGGCCCGAATGATGGTTGTAATGCCTTGCTCACGGTGCATGCCGGGGCGGGTGGTACGGAGTCTTGCGACTGGGCGGACATGCTCTTCCGTATGTATTCGCGCTGGGCCGAACAAGCGGGCTTTACGGTCGATGTTCTGGACCTTTCACCTGGTGAAGAAGCTGGCATCAGTGGAGCGACGATTCGTATTTCCGGTCCAAATGCATTTGGCTATGCCAAAGCAGAGCGTGGGGTGCACCGGTTAGTGCGCATCAGCCCATTTGATTCGGCTTCCCGTCGTCATACTTCATTCTCTTCGGTTGATGTGATTGCTGAGTTGGAAGACGATGCCGATATTGTGGTCGATCCGTCGGATCTTCGTACCGATGTCTATCGTGCGAGTGGTAAGGGAGGACAGCACGTCAATAAGACGGAGTCAGCGGTGCGGCTCACACATATCCCTAGTGGGATTGTGGTAACTTGTCAGAATGACCGTTCTCAAATCAAGAATAAGGCCTCTGCGATGCGCACCTTGAAATCTCGACTGTATGAAAAGCAGGAGGATGAAAAGCGCAGCGAAATCGATAAATTCTATGGCGAGAAGGGCGACATTGCTTGGGGTAATCAGATCCGCTCGTATGTCTTTCAGCCGTATCAAATGATTAAGGATCTACGCACTGGCGTAGAGTCTGGTAATATTCAAGCGGTCATGGATGGAGCGCTGGATCCTTTTATTCATGCGTGGTTGCGAGCAGGTGGCCCGACTTCGCGGGTATCCGCTGCAGAGCGAGAGTTTGGGCATGAGTAATTCAGCCGACAGTCCGGCAGGCTTTAGCTTCGAAGCGCTGCAACAGACTTTTTCGGAGCAGAGCTTATTCGAAAATAAGTCTTGGCGCACCTCGCCGGTGGCGTTTCCGTTGAATGCGAAGCAAGTAGCTGAGATCGAATTGATCGGCCAAGCTTGTTACGATTTTTACCGTGCGCACGAGACATTGTATCTGCGTTCGGCGACGGATAAAAATTTGCTACGTAATCGTGAATTGAAGGCGCCGTGGGTCGCTGAGTATTTGGACCGTGGCAAGCCAACGGCGCTGATTGAACATGCGCGCTCGAAAGCGCTGTGTGGCTCGACGCCAATGGTGGTACGGCCAGACCTCTTGATCACCGATAATGGTTTCGCTCTGACCGAGATCGACTCGGTGCCCGGCGGCATTGGGCTGACAGCATTTTTGAATCGCCTCTATGCAGGCCTGCATGCGGATGGGTTGATCGGTGCGGGTGAGCAGGACATGATCGAAGCCTTTTATAGGGCGCTGTGCAGTCGAGCCCCGAATGTGACGGCTCCTTATATAGCAATTCTGGTCAGTGATGAGGCTGCGACCTATCGCCCAGAGATGGAATGGATCGCGGAGCAACTGCGAGCAACTGGGCGGCGTGTGCACGTGCATCATACTGACGATGCGATGCCACTCGGCGACACGATTTGTGTGCCGTTGGATGGCGAGTCACAACAGGTGGATGTGATTTATCGCTTCTGGGAGCTGTTTGACTTGGCGAATGTATCGATCGCCGAACATTTGTTAACCGCTAGAAACGATTTGCAACTGTGCCTGACGCCGCCGATGCGGGCTTTTCAGGAGGAGAAACTGAACTTGGCGCTTTTTCACCACCACATGCTGGAAGATTTCTGGAAGGAGCATTTATCGAAGTCCTCGTATCGCGTGCTGAAGCGGGTCATTCCACAGACTTGGGTGATGGATCCAGTAGACTTGCCGCCGAATGCGGTACTCGACGCACCACTGATTGGTGGTAAGCCAATGACCCGCTGGTCGCAATTAGCCGATGCGAGCAAAAAAGAGCGCAATTTGATTATCAAGATTAGCGGGTTTCATGAGACTGCTTGGGGCGCACGCAGTGTGACACTAGGGAGTGACTCTTCAAAAGCCGACTGGGATAGTGCGATTCAACAAGTGGTGACAATGGCCGACACGTCGTTGCATATTTTGCAAACTTACGAGAAGCCGCGGCGTTTGCGGCATCCTGTGTATCGAGACGATGGCAGTATCTATCAGATGGAGGGCAGGGTGCGACTTTGTCCTTATTACTTTGTGGATAAAAAGGCGCACAGTGCTGAGCTGCACGGTGTGCTTGCCACTTTGTGCCCCGCAGATAAAAAAATCATCCATGGTATGAAAGACGCAGCTCTGCTGCCGTGCGTACTCGTGGAGTCGTGATTAAGGGGCGAGTGGCAGGGAGTGAGCACCATCAGCACTTCGTGTCACGTGGCCTTGAATTTTTGGGGCTGGCTTGAAGTCATGCGCTTGGTTCTTCCTGTGGGGAAATTCGAGTGGTGTGAACTGTTGAATGGCACCGCTTGATTCGCAGTTGTGTAAAATATCCAGCAGTTCTTGCTGTGGTTGTATTTATTTTTCAGAACTGGTGTTTATTTTGCTTTATCGCTTTCAACTAGTTCGGAAATAGTTACGTTTTTTTGCTTTCTTATATCCGATTCAAAACTAAAAAAAGATCTTTATCATCAATTTTACTCAGACATTTAAATTATGACCACAACTACTAAAAAAACGGCTAAATCTGCTGCTAAAAAAACCGCTAAATCTGCTGCTAAAAAAACCGCTGCCAACAGCGCATCAGCAAGCAAAGCGACAGAACCATCTTTCCGTTTTAGTACTGCAGCAACTACCGACTCAATCAAGACGTCGATTCTTAATCACTTGCGTTTTACGCTGGCGCGACACCCTGAAAAAGCGAGCCAAGATGAGTGGTGGACAGCGACTTGCTATGCGGTTCGTGATCGCGTTTTGGATCGCTTCATGAAGACTCAACAGGTGCATCATGAGAAGAAAGTGCGTCGTGCTTACTACTTAAGTTTGGAGTATTTAATGGGCCGCTTGTTGGTCAATAATCTGCACAATTCTGGTCTGTTCGAGCAAACATGCGATGCACTTGGGGAACTTGGCCAAGATTTTAGCGCAATCGCAGACGAAGAGGCTGACATGGGGCTCGGTAATGGTGGCCTCGGTCGTTTGGCTGCGTGTTTTCTAGATTCTCTCGCGACGCTGGATCTGCCGGCGATTGGCTACGGCATCCACTATGAGTTCGGCCTGTTTCGTCAGGAGTTTAAGGATGGATACCAAGTTGAGCATCCAGATGCTTGGATGGAAAAAGGCTGCCCTTGGGAAGTGATGCGCCCAAACTTCGCTCAGCAAGTGCAGCTCTACGGACGAGTCGAGCACCACATGGATGACAAGGGGGGATTTCGTCCGGTGTGGGTCGATCAGAAGACGGTCGAAGGTGTGCCGTATGATATCGCAATCGTTGGTCACGGAGCCGGAACTGTTAATTTCCTGCGTCTTTGGGATTCGAAAGCATCGAGCGAGTTTGATTTCAATATCTTCAACGAGGGTGGCTATGTCGAAGCCGTTCGCGAAAAGGCAATGAGTGAGTCGATCTCTAAAGTGCTGTATCCGAATGACTCAACTGAAAACGGTAAAGAGCTCCGTCTTGTGCAGCAGTATTTCTTCGTCAGTTGTTCGCTGAAGGATATTATGCGTCGCTTCCTAGCTAATCACAGTGATTGGGCCGAGTTTGCTGATTTTAATGCGATCCAGTTGAATGACACGCACCCTGCGATTGCGATTCCTGAATTGATGCGCTTGCTCATTGATGATCATGGTCTGAATTGGGATGATGCATGGGGAATTACTAGCAAAACGTGCAATTACACCAATCATACGCTTCTTCCCGAGGCGTTAGAAAAGTGGAGCGTGCCGCTCTTTGAAAAGGTCCTGCCGCGTCATTTAGAGATTATCTATGAGATTAACTCACAGTTTCTTGAAAATGTAGTTGAAGCTAAGTGGCCGGGCGACGGTGCGAAGAAGGCTGAACTTTCGATCATTGAAGAGGGCTATCCAAAGATGATTCGCATGGCGTATCTTTCTGTCGTCGGTTCTACTCGGGTGAATGGAGTAGCGGCATTGCACACCAATCTGCTAAAAAAGAATCTGTTCGCGACATTCCATGAATTGTATCCTAACAAGCTGATCAACATGACCAATGGTATTACTCCACGTCGCTGGTTGTTGGCTTGTAATCCTGGGCTTAGTGAATTGATCACTGAGAAAGTCGGCTCAGAATGGCCAAAATATCTAAATCAGCTTGAGGGCATCATGCAGTTTGCCGATGATACGAATTTCCAGAAGCGATTCATGGACATCAAGCGACAAAACAAACAAGCATTTGCTGATTTCGTACTGGAGGATTCTGGTACAGTGATTAGCCCAGACGCATTGTTCGACGTGCAGATCAAGCGTCTGCATGAATACAAGCGTCAGCACCTGAACGTGCTACATATTTTGACACTGTACCGTCGCCTGCTAAACGATCCCGCGTACGAAATGAATCCACGTGTATTCATCTTCGGCGCGAAGGCTGCGCCGGGTTATGCGTTGGCGAAGAACATCATCCGCGCGATCAACAAAATTGCCGAAAAGGTAAACAGCGACTCGCGGATCAACGATAAGATTAAGGTCGTCTTCCCGCAAAACTATCGTGTCACTATGGCTGAGAAGATGATTCCAGCCGCCGACCTGTCTGAGCAGATTTCGACTGCGGGTAAGGAAGCCTCTGGCACTGGCAACATGAAGCTATCGCTAAATGGTGCGTTGACGATCGGCACTCTGGATGGTGCTAATGTGGAGATCTGTGAAGAAGTCGGTGAAGAGAATATCTTTATTTTCGGACACACGGTCGATGAGGTCGAAGCATTGAAGGTTCAAGGCTATAACCCATACGATTATTACAATAGTAATTGGGAGTTGAAGTCTGTGATCGATTGGTTGCGTTCCGACTACTTCACAGCAGGAGAAAAAGATGCCTTTGCACCGCTTTGCAGCAGCCTGCTAGAAGGTGGAGATCCATATCTCTGCTTGGCTGATTATGCGGATTACATTCGCGCTCAGGAAGAGGTGGATAAGGCATTTAGTGATAAGCAGCGTTGGGCGAAGATGGCGATCATCAACACCGCGAAGATGGGTAAGTTCTCATCCGACCGCACGATTGGCCAATACGCCGAACAGATATGGAACTTGAAACCAGTTAAGGTCGGTCAGTAAGCTAGCGCTCAAATAAATTTGTCGGGGGCGGCGCGTACCATGCATTTGTGTGGGACGCATCGTTCCGGTTTTTGTGTGCTTTTTCGTTGCCCACGGGAGCATAGTGGCGGCTTGTCTTAAACCGAACAGAGTGCTTTTTGGGTGCAGTCGCATCGCTCTGCCGAGGCGTTTAGTTCGTGTTGGAGTATTTGACTGTAGATAGCGGAAACGTCGGCAGAGTTCCATTGCTAATACCGAGCAGTGGATTCATCTCTTTGGGAGCGTCTCGCTTGAGCGAAGTGGCCTTCGAAGGATGATTCTCTCGAGCTTGGCGAAGCGCCACGCCCCCCCCCCGAATTATCCTTCTTCAACCAGCGTGGCGTTTTTAATCAAGCGGCAGAACTCTTTCTTAGTGAGTTGCTTGTGCGTTCCATCTTTGGTGAAAGGATCCTCCATCTTTTTAAAGCCTACGCTTAGGCGCTCTAATTCAACAATGCGGATGTAGTCAGTTTCATTTTTCCAGATTTGTCCCTGTTTGAGTTTCATTGCTGCGTTTTGGATGTGCTTTGTGGGAGAGTCGAGATTTGTTTATTGCCCAGCTTGTGCACGTTGCATCGCACGCGCGGCATCTTCGGTTCGGTTGAGTTGCCCGTATGCGAGTGACAGATTATACCACGCGCGACTGAAACTAGGCTCGATGGCGACGGTTTCTTCGAGGAAGCCGACTGCGCTTTCGAGATCTTGTTGCTCGGCTGCGAGCAGTCCCAGTGAGTATGGGAACGAAGGGTTTTTAGGCGCCAATTCCCATCCCAGATAAAGTGTTTTTTGAGAGGCTTGATTGAGACCCGCACCGCTAAGTAAAATCGCGGCTTGATGATACATTTCTGGGTTGAGCTGATCCATCTGGATCGCGCGCTCAACATATTTCTGAGTGTCTGCACTGCGTCCTTCGCTATTTGCCTCAGTTGCAAGCATTAGTAGGGTTTGTGGACGATCGGTGTTAAATGCGTTATATTCCTCCCACTCTTTCTTGGCGACAGGATCGGGAATCGATCGGCTGGCTGCGATGCCCCGCGCTGCTGCGATACGCACGCTGCGAGAACTGTCGGTGAGTGTTTCAATTGCGGCATCGGTTTGACCAGCGCTGCTCAAGGAGCTGACTGCGCGGCTACGTACCATAGGGTTGGCGTCGCTGAGCAGTGCCTTGAGCACGTTGACTACAGATTGATTGGGTAGGTAGTTGCTTAGTAGGCCTGTATAGGCAGCGCGCCAGCCAGGCAGGTCTTCGTCTTTTAATAGCTCGAGCAGTTTTGGTAGGGCATTGGGATCGAAGTTGTGGGCGGCTGCGATAATTCGGGCACGCTTGCGCTGGCGGTTATTTTCCATCTTCTCGCCATACCATTGCTCAGACCATTCGACGGCCCAATCGACACTCTCGTCAGTGTGGCATTTGTTGCACGCATTGGGGATTCCTAGTTCTTTGGTTAGCAGTGGGTCTGGGGAAAGGAATGCGTGATCGCCGCGTGGGTCGACTTGCATGTAAGTGGTTTTCGACATGTGGCAATTTACACACATATTCCCGGTGCTGCCTTCGCTGTGAAAGCTGTGGGCGATGGGTTCGATGACTGGTGCATTTTCAACCCCGCCAGAGTGACAACGCATGCAAAGCAGATTGTTCTCGATCGGTAAGATTGTTTTAAGCGTGTGTGGGTTGTGGCAATCTTTGCAGCTCACCCCCGCATGTGCCATGCGGCTCATCTGAAATGAGCCATAGACGAAGTCTTCGTCAAGAATTTGCCCATCATGATGGTAAAGGTTCGGCTGATCGGGCAAGGACAGAGAGAAGTGATCGTGGTAGTCATCGCCCGGTAAAAAACTGTCGGCTGTTAGCTGATCGCGGCGCGAGTGGCAACTGGCGCAATTGTGCTCGGTTTGAATCGTACTGAGCTTCGATAGTCCAGTCTTGTAGTCGCCGCTATGGGCCGCGACGACGTGCGCCTCGAGGTCGGTATGGCACTCTGCACAGGCCAGCCCTTGTTGAGTCCATGTCGAATCGTAGCTGTTAGATTCGAAGTCGAAGTTCTTCTTGAATTCTGTGGTGTGGCAATACGCGCAATTGGCATTCCAGTTCATGCCTTGATTCGCCCAGTGGCCCCATTCGCCTGGTAGACGGTCTTGGCCCTCGTATACATCGTACCAACGGTCTTCTTTAACATCGTAGGTGGCACTGATGGTTTGAAATTTGTCTCCAGGAAGCTGCGCCAAATATTGACGGAGTGGCGTTTCGCCGATTACGCCGACTAGGTCGTAGGTGGTAATGCTGTCGCCATCTTTGATCACGCGTAGCTCAAATTTGCCGTTGGTTTCGGCCATTTCATAGATCACGCCAGATTCCTGAATACGACGAGTTGGGGTGAAGGCTGTGCGATCAAACTTAATCGAGATGGGGCGGTTGGCTTTGGCGTGATGGCTGCTCTTCCAGTCGGCGACCTCATCTGCGTGACACTCAACGCAGGCCTCGGGGCCGATTTTGGCTTGGCGCTCTGGATTGTGGGAAATTGGAAATGTGCCGTAGTCGAAGTTTGCCGCTTGGGCATTCGGTGACTTTTCAGTCGCCGAGTAACTCGCACTTTGCTGCTGATCACAGGCGCATAGCAAGAGGAGTGAAAGGCCCAGCAGGATCTGTATCGGGCGAGCGAGCTGAATTAAAGCAGGGGACATTACCCGAATGGTCGCAAATGCCGGACTTAGGTCAAGGCTGATGCGGCTGGTTGAAAGTATTAAACCCAATCATAGCGTTTTTACGTTCAATCCGTCTGATGGTAGTTTGTTTTGATGTAAAATCGTACTTTTTAAAACTCGGGCTTGGCCTCGGCATTTAGCAATTGAAAGCAGTTGAATAAACAGGAGACGCTGCGTCCATTGATTGGGCGCTTTGACAATCTTTCAGAGCTTGGTGATGAGTTTAATATTATGCACAGCTTCCTGAAGCAGTCCCAGATTTACGGCCCATGCGTGCCAGTGCCACAAGCGTGGCGATTCAGTGGCTCAGTCGCTCGCTTCCATCAATGTGTGGATCACGGATCAGATCAGTCTATTATTTGCCAGCCTAGATCAATCAGCCTTGAGTATACGGCTAAAATGAGTGGTGTTGGTTATTCGCTGGAGAAGAGAGTCAATATGTGCTTTGAGTTGCTAAGGTGGCAACATTTGAGCCGTTCATCGAATGTTGGCGCGGTACTATTGGCCCAGGAGTATAGCGATAGATGTGCCATCTAATTCTCAGCGGTCCCATCACAGCTCGGATTCCGTCCGCTGGAAAGTTCGTCACCCTTTGGTTGGCTAGAGTTTCTGTTGGCGCAGCCATTGCTGTGGTGATTGATTGAATTGTTTTTTAAAGGCACGAGAGAAATAGTAGACCGTCGAGTAACCGAGAGCGCTGGCAGTTTCAGTAACACTCTTACCATCGCCAAGCAGAAGATCGCGAGCGCGGTTGAGCTTGATGATATTCTCAAATTCTCGCGGGGAGTAGCCAGTCTGTTTTTTAAAGGCGAAGCGGAAGCGTGAGTAACTGACGCCGAGTTCTTCTGCGAGCTCTTCTAAGTTGGTCTGGGTGGCCAGATTGGCGAGCATCGAGGCTTTGGCTTGAATCACGAGTGCGCTGTCTTTGCTCTGTGAGCGACTTTCGCTTTGGGTACCGGATTTTAGAAACGCGAGTGTGAGTGGCACATGGCTGGCCAGTATTTGTTCCTTGGCGGCAACGGGTTGTTGTAGCCAATATAAGATCTGGTCGAAATGCTGGATGAGCGCATCGGGCTGGCTGGTTTTGAGGATGGGGTCTTCTGGTGAAAAAAAGGCCTCCATAATACGATTCGCCTCGCGCCCGCGGAAGCCTATCCAATATTCCGACCAGCCGGTCTTAGCGTCCGGATGGTAGCGGTGCCATTCACCAGGGAAGAGTAGAATCGCATCGCCAGTCAGAACTTTGGTTTTGGCTTGGGTGCGTGATTCGAAGATACCTGAGCCAGTCGTGATGTAGACGATCTGATATTCGTCAAGTGTACGCCGTCCATATTTGTCAAAAAGGTAACTTAATGGGTGCCCCTTACTTGGATATTCGGACTGCGCAGGCACGTTTTGACGCCCAGCGTGCACTAGCCTCCAGCCCCATTTTTTAGCTTGCTGATCAGTCGGTAGATAGCGGCTAAAGCTCTCGATGTCGGTGGTCATGGGCGTGATCGTTTATTTTATGTCAAAAAGTGCAAATATAATGTCAGTCCGTGTATTTATTTTTACCAGCAATTAGGTTACTATCGAATGTTTAATCACTTTCACATATTATGTTTGATCAGGTAAAAGAACTGTATGCCTCTATTGGTGTTGACGTAGAGCAGGCCATCGAAGCAATGGGTAAGACCCCAATTTCACTGCATTGTTGGCAGGGCGATGATGTAGTCGGCTTTGAAGCAGGTGCGGGTGCACTCGGTAGTGGTCTGGCCGTAACTGGTAATTATCCTGGCAAGGCGCGCACAATCGCCGAGCTGCGACAGGACTTAGAGCAAGTGCTGTCGATGTTGCCAGGGAAGCACCGCTTGAATTTGCATGCGATTTACGGCGATTTTGGTGATGAGTCAATCGACCGCGATCAGATCGAAGTGAAGCACTTTCAGAGCTGGATCGATTGGGCGAAAGCACAGGGGATCGGTCTTGATTTTAATCCATCCTGTTTTTCTCACCCGAAAGCCGATGATGGTTTGACTTTGAGTCATCCTGATCCGGAGATTCGTGCCTTTTGGATCGAGCACTGCAAGCGCAGCCGAATCATTAGCGCAGCGATGGGCGAGCAACTTGGTAGCGCCAGTGTGATGAATGTCTGGGTGCCAGATGGTATGAAAGATATGCCAGCAGACCGTCAAAGCTACCGCCAACGACTGTCTGACAGCTTGGATGAAGTCTTTGCTCAGAAATTAAACCCAGCCCATCATATTGATGCAGTGGAATGTAAGCTCTTTGGCATTGGTTCGGAGAGCATGGTCGTTGGTTCGCATGAGTTCTACATGGGCTATGCGATCAAGAATCAGACTGCACTTTGCTTGGATGCCGGCCACTTTCATCCAACCGAGGGGATCGCTGATAAAATTTCATCCGTCATGATGTATGTGCCTGAGCTTTTGCTACACGTTTCTCGGGGAGTGCGTTGGGATAGTGACCACGTCGTACTCTTTGATGATCAAACACAAAATATCATGCAGGAACTGGTGCGTTGTGATGTGTTACCGCGCACGCATATCGGACTGGATTTCTTCGATGCCTCCATCAATCGTATTGGTGCGTGGGCAATCGGCACACGTGCAGCTCAGAAGTCTCTGTTGTTAGCAATGCTTGAACCACGCGAGCAATTGCGTGCTGCTGAACTTGCCGGCGATTATACCACACGTTTAGCGCTGCTAGAGCAGGCCAAGGCATTGCCTTGGAGTGTCGTGTGGGAAGAGTTCTGCCAGCGTAACCAAGTGCCCGGTGAGTTGTCACTGCTCGATGAAGTCAAGAATTACGAAGCATCGGTTCTTTTCGGCCGTCAATAAGGCCAATCAATTTGCTGCACTTTCGAAGCATCAATCAGCTTTTTTCTGCTCTATAGGGGGGCGCATTAAAGTTAACTTCCAGTTTATGCGTTAGGGTACGTTAGGGTGCTGGCGGTGAGATTTATGTTTCGTTAGTGTAGCATTTTGTTTTAATATTAACACTTTTTAACTGCGAAAACCGGTACTAAGCCTCAATTGCCATATATAAACTATGCCTCAAAAATCTAAATCTATCGATTCTCCTGTGACTGAGGAGTTTGAATCGACCCCTGTTCCTCAACGTGCTCAGAAAGGCGCGAAAGCTTTCTGGGGCATGTATGCCGGCGAACATGCCGCAGGCACTGAGTTCATGATCGGGCCGCTCTTTCTACTTGCTGGAGTGAGTCTGCAAAATATCTTCTGGGGCTTGCTACTGGGGAATTTCTTGGCGGTGTTGAGCTGGCGATTTATTTGTGCGCCGATTGCCACGAAAGCACGTTTAACCCTGTATTGCCACTTAGAGAAAATCGCAGGAAAGGATCTGGTTAAGGTTTACAATTTTGCGAATGGAGTGCTGTTTTGCTTCCTCGCTGGCGCGATGATTACCGTGTCCGCCACGGCAGTGGGAATTCCGTTTAATTTGGAAATGCCAGCCTTTGATGCAATTTATCCGAACAGTGCATCCTTTATTATGATTGTGGTGGCTGTCGGGCTAGTCATTTCAGCAGTCGCTGGTATTGGTTATAATGCGGTGAGTCGTTTTGCGAATATTGCAGCCCCATGGATGGTGTTGGTTTTCTTGGGTTGTGGCATCGTTGCGCTCAAGCAATTAGGCGTCGATTCCTGGGCTGGGCTTGAAGCCATCTGGACTGAGTCAATCAGCTTTGCGCAAGGTGGCGAGGTGACCACGTCGATGGGATTTCTCGAAGTTGTTTTATTTGCATGGTTTTGTAATGCCGCGATGCACGTCGGCATGTCGGATCTTTCGGTGTTTCGTTATGCTAAAAAGGCATCCTGCGGTTGGGCCACGGCAGGTGGTATGTATGTCGGCCACTATATGGCTTGGCTGGCCGCAGCCTTGATGTTGGCGGCGCAGATTAAGTTGACCCAAAGTGCGGATCCAGTTCCCGGACCGATGGCTTTTAACGTCGTCGGTATCGCAGGTATTATTTGTGTGGTGGTTGCTGGTTGGACGACTGCCAACCCAACAATCTATCGCGCAGGTTTGGCGTTTCAGGCAATGCTGCCTGGTACGAGTCGCTTGAGTATGACCTTACTTGCCGGGGGTGTTGCCACCACCGCGGCGATCTTTCCAGCTTTTGCATTTAAGTTGCTCGGTTTTGTCGGTTTATATGGCACGATTCTCGCACCCATGGGCGCGGTTATTTTTGCCGATTGGTATTTGAGCAAACGAATCGGAGTCACGCCGTTTCACGCCGAAGCGAGTGGCTGTGGCGTCAATAAATCGGTTTTATTCGCGTGGCTCATTCCGGTGACTGTCTCGCTCTATTTTATTTTCGCGCAAGGCGTGACCACTTGGTATTTTGTTTTACCCGCATGGCTTGCTTGCGGGGTCTTGTTTCTCGTCTTCAGTCGTTTGAGAGGGACACCACAAGCATCAGTTAAGAAAGGAGAGAAATATATATGAGAAATATCTGTAAATGGATCGGACTGTTATCGATTGCGGTGACTTTTATTCTTCCGCTCGCGTTCTTCGTTGAGCAAATCTCATTGGCCGCGATGAAGCAGGCTTTGCTGATTGCGACGCTGGTTTGGTTTGGCACCTCGGTGTTTTGGATCGGTCGCAAAGCACCAGAGCAGCCGCACGGCGATCCGATTCTTTAATCCTTAGCGATTCTGGAGACGGCAGTGGTTGTTGCCGACTGCTGGGTTCACCTCTTGCTTCGTTTTAGCAGTGCCTCATTGGCAAGCTCTTCCCGCAAAGCTCTAAGAGCTTGGCAGGACACGCTGAAGCCCTCCGTCAACGTTGAACCTTTTTGTTGCAACAGGGGAGAGTTCGCCGACGTGCGCGCCGTAGTTAAATAAGCTCAGGTGCAATCCGGAAAAATGGGAGGCCATCCTGGTAATTTTACTTTTAATGAATCTCCTCGAGGCTGCCATATTTACCGGTTTCGATCTCTAGCTGGGCCATTCGCGAATTATTGCTGAATATTACGGGTGGCTGTTGACCTTCGGGCTGAATTCGTGAGCATTTTCGGATGGAACCGAATTATTCGAAATTAGCGCAGGTGTTGACTGGATTCTCGACGAATCTGCAAAAGGGGGAGCGCGTGCTGATCGATGCGTTTGATATCCCACAGGCGATGGTGGTTGCGTTGGTGCGCGCAGCACGTGAGCTCGGGGCAATTCCGTTTGTTAATTTACAGGATGCACGCATCAGCCGTGAACTCGTTAATGAGGTCGATTCTGAGCAGTTTGAGACACAGTCGACTTGGGAGTTGGCACGTATGCAGAAGATGGACGCCTACATCGCGGTGCGTGGTTCGGATAATATTTTTGAGATGTCAGATGTGGATCCTGCCAAAGTATCGCGCGTGATGAAGTCGATGAAGGCGGTGCTCGACTACCGCGTAAATCAAACGAAGTGGGTGATACTTCGTTGGCCAACACCTGCAATGGCTCAACAGGCGATGATGAGCACCGAAAGTTTTGAAGACTTTTTCTTCCGTGTCTGCACACAGGATTACTCGCGTATGGTTAAGGGGATGCAGACTCTGGAGACGCTGATGGCTAATACTGATCAAGTGCATCTCAAAGGGCCAGATACAGATTTGCGGTTCTCGATCAAAGGTATCGGTGCGGTCGCTTGTGGTGGCTCGCATAATATCCCAGATGGTGAGGTCTTTTCTTGCCCGGTTAAGAATTCGGTCGAAGGCGAAATTACTTATAACGCGCCGACGATTTATCAGGGCGTTTCCTTCGATAGGATTCACTTGAAATTTGAAAAGGGTAAGATTGTGCACGCAGACGGCAGCAATGCCGAGCGCTTGAACGAAATCCTCGATTCAGATGCGGGTGCGCGTTATATTGGTGAGTTTGCGATTGGTTTTAACCCACACATTCTAGAGCCGATGCGTGATATTTTGTTTGATGAAAAGATTGCGGGCTCTTTCCACTTCACGCCAGGTCAAGCGTATGAAGAGGCGGACAATGGTAACCGCTCACAAGTGCACTGGGACATGGTGCAGATCCAACGCCCTGAGTATGGTGGCGGTGAAATCTGGTTTGATGGTAAGCTGATCCGTAAAGACGGCTTGTTCGTAACAGAAGCGCTGAAGACGCTTAACCCAGATTATTTGTTGAATGGCTAATGGCTGATGAGTAGTGGCTAATATCGATGGGCTATTTGCGGCAAACTTCGGGCCTAATTTACCATTCCCAATTCAAATATGCATCCTCCGATCCCGCCAAAGACCGCTGACTTCATTCGTCGCCTTCCTAAGACTGAAACGCACTTACACATTGAAGGAGCGTTGCCGCATCAACTGTTGCAGCAGCTTGACCCCGAGCAGTTTAGCCAGCCTCAGGCGTGTTGGGCGCAGGATTTTAGATGGCAGTGCTTTGAGGATTTTGAGCATCATTTGATCGAGCATGCGATGCAGTGGTTCACCACGCCGGAGCGCTACTACGAAGCGGCGAAGGTGATTTTTGAGGGGCAACTCGCGCGTAATGTGCGCTATGTGGAGACTTCGTTTCATGCCGGGATGATTCAATTCATTGATATTCCGGGGCCGGAAATCTTAGCCGCGATTCGTAGCGCAGTGCCTGCTGGGATGGAAGTGCGGGTGTTCATGGGCATGGCGCGTAATTCTTACAACGAGGTATTGGCCCCTGTGCTTGAGGAATGTGTGCATTGGGAGGGGCTCGCCGGACTCGACTTGCATGGCGTGGAAGATTTGCCTTTGGAACAGTGGACGCCCAAGCTGTGGGCGAAAGCACGAGCTGCAGGGTTGGAACTCAAAGCCCATGCTGGTGAATTTGGTCCGGCAGCGAATGTGCGTGAAGCGATCGAAACACTCGGCGTTCGTCGTATTCAACATGGCGTGCGTGCCATTCAGGACGATGCGGTGGTGGATTTGGCAATTGGGAGTGGCACGACCTTTGACGTTTGCCCGATCAGTAATGTGAAGCTCAATGTGGTAAAGGAGCTCGAGGAGCACCCGATTCGCCAACTGGTGAATCGTGGCGTGCGCTGCACGATTAGCACCGATGACCCGTTCTCGTTTGGTAATAATATTGAAGACGAATATGCGGCGCTCAGTGCAGGCTTACAATTTAGCCACGCCGAACTCGCACAGATTGCCAAGAATGGTTTCGAGGTGGCGCTGGTGGACGGTGCCACGCGTGTGCAGTGGATCGCCGAAGTGGATACAGTGGAGGAGTCACCATGATCGTGCGGTGTGAGGTAGGGAGTATCTGCGCGCCTATATAAATGGCGAATAAAAAGCTAAAACCAATTGAGCTGTTTCAAACAGACGGATCGATTTGAGCTGGTTTTTTGGGCGTTAGCCAGTGATCGACCGAAGAATCTACGAGGAACACGCCGCTTAATGTTTCGCGCCCCATCAGCATGCGATGAATCATGTTTTTGCGGCAAACTAGATTGACCAATATACGTTGCTCGACATGCCCCAATCGTAAGGTTGTTTCCACGAAAATGCGATCGTGGCCGTGGCCCGCGCTACTGCGGACGCGCTTGCGCAACTGTATCGGCTCTTCGAGTGTAAGAAGTCGCTTTTCTTTACGATCTAAGCGCACGGTGAAGCGCACGCGATCGCCGGGTAACTCGATGATCTCGCCGCAATCAATTGCACTGCTCTTTGCGCCAGTGTCTGCCTTGGCACGTATGCGAAGGCCCCAGTCGGGCAATTCGACCCATTCGCGCCAGCCAATAGTTGTTTTCGATTTCATGCGTCGTATTCTAATTCAGTTACCGTTATGTTAGTTGCCAGCTGAGAGCGAATGTCCGTTTCAATCGTGCCTTGTTCCAGGCCGTCAATGCTCGCCTCCATCTTGCGCTGAGAATACTTCGTGTTGTGCAGTGCAATGTGGACGACTGGATCGCCGGGTCCCACTGCGGGCATAGTCGTCATGCCCATCACGATGCCATCGTGTGGACTGCGAATGATTTCTTTTTCCATACCTAGTAGACTCGTGCTGCTGGCCACTGCTTGACCTTTGACGACTGCTTCGCCGGGAGCGACGTGGAAGTGCAGGAAGCCCCCTGTTTCGGAACGAATCCAACGTGTTTCCTTAACCACTACCTGATGAGGCGGTGCTTCGTAGGCATCGCTGTCGGTCATCTCTAGTTCGTGTAAGACATTGACGATACCGCGAGTTGTTAGGTCTTGGATCGCTGGCTCGACTTTCCATACTTCGCCAGCCTCGAGCACGATGGTCGGGCAACCCGCGTTCACTGATTCCTTGCGTAGCGAGCTGTCGGGGCCAGTGCCATTGACGATGACTTCGCAACCGAAGGCTTTCGCGAGACGCTCGCAATCGGCATTGTCACAGTCGGCGCGCACGTTGGGGAAGTTTGTGCGTCGTACTGCTGCGGTATGCAAATCGACGATGTAATCGCAGCGAGCGACCACTTCGCTAAAGATCAACTTCGCCAAGCGGGCGCTTAAGCTACCGGCCGCGCTACCGGGGAAGCATCGGTTTAGATCGCGTCGATCGGGGCTGTAGCGACTGTGCCGCTCAAAGCCCATGATGTTCAGCACTGGCACGAGTATTAATGCACCGCGCTTTAACTCAAAAGGTGGTTCTTGAATAATGCCACGAATGGCACCAGTTCCGTTGATCTCATCGCCATGCAGTGCGCCAGTAATTCCCAGTACGGGGCCAGGCTCGGCGGCCCGCCAAACCATCAGCGGTAGGTTGATGTTGGCACCGCTAAAGCTCTTACCCACTTGGAGTTGTAAGCGCTTGCGTTGACCAAGGGCAATTTGCTGAGTGCCCCAAACTCCGACATCGAGGCTCATGTTGCGTGTCTTTCGGTAATTGGTGTAGTTGGCAGTGGCTTTAGCTTACGGCGCTTTTTTGGATGGTCGGGAATCAGCTCTTTCATGTGATCGGAGCGACCATAGCAGAGCAGAGAGTCATCCGCTTCTAGCACGCGAGTTCCTTTTGGGTTTGAAATAACCGAACGCCCACGTCGCAACGTGAGCACCACTACATCTTGCTGCCGTAAGCCAGTCGCTTCGATCGTCATGCCAACGAATTTACTACTTTCGGGGATGTTGATGTCTGCGACGCCATAACCGCGGCTCACTGTGAGACGTTGGCGAATATCAATTTCAGGAAATTTTACTTGATCTGCGATGTAGTCGATCACCGCTCCAGCGATATCTAGGCCAGTGGCACACTCGATTCCTTCGAAGCCAGGTGACGAGTTAACTTCCATCACTTGCGGGCCCATAGCTCCTTCGAGCATGTCAACGCCACAGACCCGTAGGCCCATGATCTGGGCGGCCCGTACTGCCGCCTCTGCGTAACGGGGATCGAGATCAATGGCTTCTGCTTTACCGCCTCGGTGGACATTACTGCGGAACTCCTGGCCCTGGGCGGTGCGACGAATCGCTGCGACCACACGATCGCCGATGACAAATGCACGAACGTCCTTACCTTTACTTTCGGCAACGAATTTTTGCAGCAAGACTTGCTGGTTCGTGCTGTGTAAGGTCTCTACGATCGCCTTCGCGATTTCCGCCCTATCTGCGAGAATTACGCCAACACCCTGAGTGCCTTCAAGTAGTTTGATAATTACGGGCGCACCGCCGACGCGCTCCAATGCTTCTTGGACGTCTCGCTTGTCGTGAACGTAAGCAGTCCGCGGGATGCCGATATCGTGGCGTGAGAGGATCTGTAAACTTCTTAACTTATCACGTGAATTACTGATGCCAGCGGACGTGTTTGGAGTGTAGATATCCATTTGCTCGAATTGGCGAACCACTGCGGTGCCATAGCGCGTCAGCGAGGTGCCGATTCGAGGTAGGATGGCGTCGGGCGTATCAATCTGCGATCCACGATAATAAAGGTCTGGTTCGCCATGCGCAAGTTCGAGCGTCAACCGCTTGGTATTTAGGACTTTAACGGAATGATTTCGTACTTTGGCTGCCTCAATTAGGCGCAGAGTGGAATAGCATTTAGGCGCGCAGGATAAAATTGATAATTTCACAGCTCAGATAGCATCCTTTCTTGTTCGAAAGAAAAGCTAAATATGCGCTATTGGCTAGCTGGTCCTGCATTTAATTTTACTTAGGAGGCAGGACAACCCTGACCATCATCACTTGTACGAGAGGCGAATGAACGGGGCAGGGGTATTTCGTCTTCTGTCGGTCGCCTCTGAGACTCGGCTTTAGTGTGCTTGCAGCCAGTTATCGCCGAGACCAATGTCGATCTCGATGGGGCATTTTAAGTCGAGCGCTTTTTTCATGCCTTCGGTGACTAGTGTGCGCACTTTGGTCTCTTCACTGGGGTCGAGGTCGAAGATCAATTCGTCATGCACCTGAAGGAGCATACGGGTGTTAAGATTCTGCGCGACTAATGCGTTTTGCACGTTCACCATAGCGATCTTAATCATGTCCGCGGCGGTGCCTTGGATCGGCATGTTGATCGCATTGCGCTCGGCTGCGGCGCGGATGGTGCCGTTTCTTGAATTGATATCGTGCAAGTAGCGGCGGCGGCCAGTGATGGTTTCGACGTAGCCCTTGGCCTTCGCGCTTTCTTGCATGCGCGACATGTAGCCGGGAATGCCAGGGAATTGCGCAAAGTAGTTGTTAATGATTTCCTGCGCTTCGGTGCGCGAAACTGTGCCGAGGCGCTGTGCGAGTCCAAAGGCAGAGATGCCGTAAGGGATGCCGAAATTGACCATCTTCGCGGTGCTGCGTTGTTCGCGTGTGACTTCGTCCAACTCGACCTCGAAAATCTTCGCTGCTGTGGCGGCGTGAATGTCGCGTCCTTCACGGAATGCGTTGAGCAAGCCTTCGTCCTCAGTGAGGGCGGCGAGGATACGTAGCTCGATTTGCGAGTAATCGGCTGAGAGTAGCTTCCAGCCTGGGCGGGCGATGAATGCCTTGCGGATCTCACGACCTTGCACGCTGCGCACGGGGATGTTCTGCAAATTGGGATCGTTGGAAGAGAGGCGTCCGGTCGATGTTTGCACCTGACCATAATTGGTGTGCACGCGTCCACTCGCTGCATCGATCGAGTTGGGCAACGCGTCGATGTAGGTGCTCTTGAGCTTGGTCAGCTGGCGATATTCGAGAATGTTGGCGACGATCGGATGTTTTGGCGCGAGTGAGGACAGCACCTGCTCGTTGGTCGCGTATTGGCCGGTCTTGGTCTTCTTCGGTTTCTCAACCAGCTTGAGATCATCAAACAGGATTTCACCCAGTTGCTTCGGAGAGTTGAGGTTAAACTCGCGACCGGCGGCGGCACTGATCGACTCGCGTAATGTCTCAATGTGACCTTCGAGCGACTTGCCAGTTTCGGCCAACGTGGACTCGTCCATCAAAATGCCTTCGCGCTCCATGGTGACGAGCACCGGGATGAGTGGCGTTTCAATTTCGTAGAAGACTTTGGCTTGGCCGCTCTCATCGAGTTTACCTTGAAAAATCTGCCAGAGTTGCAGCGTTACATCCGCGTCTTCGATTGCGTAGTCGGCGAGCGCCTTCGGATCGACCCCAGAGTAGTCGATGGGCTGCCCTTTCTTTACATCAGGCACGAGCTCGCTGAAGCGGATTGTGGTGTATTGCAGAAAGTCTTCCGAGAGGGTGTCGAGATTGTGGCGCTGCTCTGGGTCGATCAATGCATGGGCGAGCATGGTGTCGTAGCATGGGCCGGCGACGTCGATGCCTTGCTCGGCGAGAATCGATAAATCGAATTTTAGATTATGCCCGATTTTTGACAACGCGCTGTCGCTAAAAACGCGTCGCAGTGCTTCGCAGGTTGTTTCAATGTTATCCTTCGAGACTGGCACGAACCAGCCGCTGTGAGCTTTGGTAGCAAACGAGATGCCGACCAGATCGACGCTGCGTGGGTTGAGTCCCGTGGTCTCGGTGTCGAATGCGAAGCTGCCGGCGGCGCGGAGTTCGTCGGTCAACTGCTTCAGTGTGTCGGCGGAATCGGCGACGCGGTAGTCGCTCTTAATATCCGCGAAGGTTTTGAAAGCGATATCAGGTAACAGGTCGAGCTGCAGATCTCCATCGGGGGCCGAGGCTTTCGTGCGCTTCGTCTTCTCATCGTCCTCACTCATCAGCACGAGCTCGGAACTAGCTTCTTGAATCGTAAAATCGCTACCGAAGATGCGTTTGCCGAGGGTGCGGAATTCAAACTCGGCAAACAGTGGCACGAGTTTGTCTTGGCTCGGCGCGTCGAGACGTAGGCTGTCCCAGTCGACGTCGATCGGCACGTCGAGTTGAATGGTGGCGAGGGTCTTGGAGAGACGTGCTTGCTCGGCATTATCGCGCACGCGTTCTTGCTGCTTACCTTTGAGCTCTTCGACGTGGGCGATGATATTGTCGACGTTGTCGTAAGCGGCGAGGAGCTTGGAGGCTGTCTTCGGGCCGATGCCTGGCACGCCTGGGATATTGTCGGATACGTCACCACAGAGGCCGAGCATATCAATGACTTGATCGACGCGGACGATGTCCCATTTCGCTTTGATCTCATCGACGCCGAGGATCTCAGCACCGTCGCCTTGGCGGGAGGGGCGATACATTTTGATCTTCTCGGTCACGAGTTGGCCAAAGTCTTTATCGGGAGTGACCATGAAGACTTCGTCAAAGCCATCGGCCTCCGCGCGGTGTGCCAGGGTGCCGATGATATCGTCGGCCTCGTAGCCGTCCATTTTGATCACAGGGATGCCGAACGCCTCTGCGACGCGGCTCAGGTGCGGCATCGCGGCTGCGAGGTCTTCGGGCATGGCTTCGCGCTGTGCCTTGTATTCGGGATGGAGTATGTGGCGTGCGGTGGGTGCGGAGGTGTCAAATACGACTGCGAGGTGGCTCGGTTGCTGCTTGGTGATCAGCTCGATCAGGGTGCCGGTAAATCCAAAGATGGCCGACGAGTTGAAGCCTTTGGATGTATAAATCGGGCTACGGATCAGGGCAAAGTGTGCGCGGTAGGCGAGGGCCATACCATCGAGAAGATAGAGCGTCTTGGACATGAGAGAAACGTTGTTCAGACGAGGCCGCACGACAAGACTGGATTTCACAAAGTGAGAGGCCTGATAGCATCGAACCTGATGTTCTAGTGGCAGAGTGCGTCAACAGCTTTGCGGGTTGGCAGTGCGCTGCGGGCACCAGATTTAAGACAAGTGAGTGCACCAGTGGCGCAAGCGCGGCGCATGTTTTGCTTGATTTTGAGCCCTTCGGCGAGTCCGAGCGCGAAGGCGCCGTGAAAGGCATCGCCAGCTCCGGTGGTATCGACCGCTTCAATGTCAAATGCGGGTGTATGGTGTTGGCCGTATTCGTCTTGCCAATACACGCCGTCCGCTCCCCACGTGCAGGCGATCAGCGGGGCTGCGCCATCAAGCGCCGCCAGAGCGGTCCGTGGATCGTCTTCGCCGCTGAAGTACTTGGCGAATTTCTCGGAAGCGATCAGATAGTCTACCTTGTTGTAGAGTAGTTGGGTGCCGTCGTTGATCGAACCGGCGTCCAATATCGAAGGGATACCGAGCGCTCTGGCCTCTTCGATCAGCACCAGGGAAAGTAGTGGCTGATGGCCGTCGATCAATAACACCTTGGCGGGAAACTTTGCGAGGCCGATCGTGTCATCCGCTGCGAGCGCTGAAGGCGCACGATAGTCGATGATCGAGCGCTCGCCGTTGGGCTTAATGGTGACTGCTGCGACGGGTGTCGGTACATCGCCGCGATGTAGGACGTCGGCATACACGCCATGCTTTACGAACTCGCGCAGGTGCGCGTCGCCAAAGGCATCGTTGCCTAAGTACCCGCAGAAGCGAGCTGAGCCGCCGAGCCGTGCGATAGTAACAGCAGCATTGGCCGCTGGTCCACCGCCACAGGTATGCATGCTGGTGGCGCGCAGTTTTTCATCGGCTGTCGGGTGATGCGACGCGTTAAAATTAATATCCACGCACGCATAGCCTACGCAAAGAACGTCGACTGGAGTGGGGGTGGGCATTAGTTAAGGAGTAAGTAGACAGAGATGTTAATACCCGTGACGCCATTGCTTGCAACGGGCATTGCTTGCTAGATGACTTTGAGGCCTTTGCAAGCAACGCCGCCACGAATATAATATTCCTAGTAAACGTCGCGCAGGTAGCGCTTGTCGGCTTTGAGCTGCTTGACGTAATCGGCGGCAGCTTCTTCGCTGAGGCCTCCCTCTTGGGCGATTACATCGTGCAATGCTTTATCGACATCATGGGCCATGCGGGTGGCATCACCACAGACGCAGAAAGAGGCGCCTTGTTCGAGCCACGCATACAGCTCTGTGGCGTTTTCACGCATGCGGTCCTGTACGTAAACTTTCTTTGCTTGGTCCCGGGAGAAGGCTACGTCGAGCTTGGTGAGTACACCATCGCTCAAGTAGCTTTGCCACTCGGTCTGATAGAGGAAGTCGGTCAAATAATGTTGATCGCCGAAGATGAGCCAGTTCTTGCCTGTGGCTTCGGTGGCTTGGCGCTCTTCGATAAATGCACGGAACGGAGCGATGCCAGTTCCAGGGCCGACCATGATGAGTGGCGCGTCTGGATTAGCCGGGACTTTGAAATGTTTGTTCGTTGTGACGAAGATGTCGACTTTACCACCTTCTTCTATGCGATCAGCGAGAAAGCTGGAACAGACCCCCTTACGTTGGCGACCATTGCTATCGTAACGGACGACGCCGACAGTCAGGTGAACCTCGCCAGGGTGTGCTTTTAGGCTCGATGCGATAGAGTAGAGGCGTGGCGGTAATTTCCGCATCGTGCTTGTGAGCTGGTTCGCTGTGATCTCGCTCGCGGGGAAGTCGACTAGCACATCAATGATTTCACGACCGTGAATGTAGTCATTCAGTTTTGCCTTGTTGGCCGGATCGATCAATTCAGCGAGTTGCTCATTTAGCGCAATTTCGTTGTAGCGCTTAAGCACCGGCAACGAGATCGCAGTCGCGTCAAGTTTGCGGGTGAGAGCGTCACTGAGTGTGCATTCACCGTCTTTAAGTGTGACTGTGGCACTTCCGTCGAGCTTGGTTGCTGCAAGGATCGTATCGACCACGTCTTGCGCATTATGAGGAATCACAGCCAGCGCGTCACCTGCTTCATATTCGAGGCCGGATCCTTCCAGGCTGAATTCGAGATGGATTGTTTCCTTGGCTGAGCCTGCGCCATTGAGCATCACGCGCTCGGTGAGTTCAGATGGGAAAGGATTTTTGCGCGAATATTTGACTGTGGCAGTTGCTGGTGCTGTTGCCACACTGACTGGAGCAGCTGCTGGAGCGGCGAGGGCCGAAAGCGCGGCGATAGCGCCTGTGCTCCATGCTGCGTAGTCGTCGTCAAAATCAACATCGCAGTCCTTGCGGTCGAACACGCGCTGTGCACCTAGGGCTTCGAGGCGGGCGTCGATATCGATGCCCATCTTGCAAAAATGCTCATAACTAGTATCGCCGAGGCCGAGTACCGAGAAACGAGTACCTTCTAGCCTTGGAGCTTGGTCGCTCATAAGTGTTTGGATGAAATCGATCGAATTTTCGGGGGGATCGCCCTCGCCCCATGTGCTGACGAGCACAAGTAGGTTTTCGATACCCTTGAGCTTAGCTGGCTTAATGTCGCTCATGCTGACAGCCTTTGCTTTGAAGCATGCCTTTGTCGCGGTTTTTACAGTTTGATCAGCAAGGCTTTCAGCGTTGCCGGACTCAGATCCGAACAAAACAGTTAATTTCGGCGCAGTCACAGACACAGCTGGCGCGGCGTCACCTTTAGCAACACGAAGGCCACCAAGAAAGCCTTCCATCCAAATTAATTGGTCGGGTTGCAGATTCGGTAAAAATCCATTCAGCCATTGCAACTGGTCAGGTGAAAAGGGTGCTGTATTTGGAAGGAAATCGTCAGACTTGCTCATGATAGTTCGCGGTTTGGAAAGTGTAGGGAATGAAAGCATTGTACGACTGAAGTGCTAGTACGAATTCGTGCTTTTGATTCTTTTCTTAGGTTTATGAGTGACAAACTAAAGAAAGGAGCTAGGGTTAGTGCAAGTTTTATCTGCGTATCCAGTAATCTTCGATATTTACAAGGGGCCGCTTAATGCATTTATTCCGAATTCTATTATGATTTCCGACAGTCAAACACCGCCGAAACTGCACAAAAACGAAGGCATCAAAGATAGCAGCGACTATCTGCGTGGTACCATTCTCGAAGGGCTTGCCGATATCTCCACTGGTTCGATCGCAGCCGATGATCAGCAGTTGACTAAATTTCACGGTCTCTACCAGCAGGACGATCGCGATGTGCGCAGTGCACGACGCAAGCACAAGCTGGATAAGGCCTACTCATTCCTGTCTCGTATTTGTTTGCCGGGTGGTATCTGCACGGCTGAGCAGTGGATTCTCATGGATGAACTCGCTAACTACTGCGCATTTAACACCTTGAAGCTGACGACACGTCAGGCCTTTCAGTTGCACGGTATCCTAAAGGGCAATCTAAAGGAGGTTATTAATCGTTGTAATGATGTGGCGATGACTACGCTTGCAGCCTGTGGTGATGTGAATCGTAATGTGATGTGTAATCCCAACCCCTTTGCTTCCGAAGTACATGCTCAGGTGCAACAAATTACTGACGAGATCGACGCACACCTCAAGCCTCAGACACCAGCGTTTTCTGAAATGTGGCTTGATGGTAAGCCACTCAAACTGACTGTCCCTCAAGCAGTTGAGCGCTCTCTGGACTGTGGTGGCACTGATGTGGAGCCACTGTATGGTAAGACCTATCTGCCGCGTAAATTCAAGATCGCGGTGGCAGTTCCACCTTTTAACGACGTTGATATTTTTGCGAACTGCCTCGGCTTCATCGCAATCCTCGAAGATGACAAGCTCGCTGGTTTTAATGTGACTGTCGGTGGTGGCATGGGTATGACTCATGGCAATGAGAAGACCTTCCCGCGCTTGGCTAATGTCATGGGATTTTGCACCCCAGAGCAGGCAGTCGCAGTGGCAGAGAAAATCGTCACGATTCAACGCGATCACGGCAAACGCGAAGAGCGCACCAACGCGCGTTTCAAATACACCGTCGAACGTTTCGGGGTAGACTGGATCCGCAACGAGCTTGAGTCACGTCTCGGTTACAAGCTAGAAGATGCGCGCGATTATAAATTTACTAGCACGGGCGACCGCTACGGCTGGTGCGAAGGCACTAACGGCAAATGGAATCTCGGCCTTTTCATCGAAGGTGGTCGTATCGTTGATACTGACGGTAGCCCACTAAAGACTGGTATGCTCGAAATCGCCAAAGTGCACACCGGGGACTTCCGACTCACTGGTAATCAGAACGTGCTGATCGGCAATGTCGATGCCGCCGATAAAGACAAGATCGACGCACTCGTTGAACTATACAAGCTTGATGCCTACAAGACTGCATCCGGCATGCGTCGGAGCCAGATCGCTTGTGTCTCTTTGCCAACTTGTGGACTCGCACTTGCTGAGTCAGAACGCTATCTGCCAAGCTTGGTCACCGACCTTGAAGTCATTCTTGAAGAAGCGGGCCTGCGCGACGACGAGATCGTGATTCGCTCGACTGGTTGCCCGAATGGCTGTGGCCGTCCGTATCTCGGTGAGATCGGCCTGGTTGGTAAAGTTCCGGGCAAGTATAACTTGTATCTCGGCGCTGGCTTTGACGGCGAACGCCTCAACAAGCTCTACCGCACTTCGATCACTCATGAGCAAATCATCGAAGAGCTTCGACCGCTCCTCCTTGCTTACGCCAAGGAGCGCAACGAAGCCGAACGCTTTGGTGACTTCGTGATCCGTAAGAACTACGTGAAAGCAACCACTGCAGGTAATAACTTTCACGCGAACGTAGCAGGGTAGCTCGATCCGAACTAGCACTCAATTTTATCAGCCAATGTTTCATCAGCATTGGCTGATTTTGCCTGCTCTGTTAAATATAAATTGCGGATTCAGTGAAAACGTCGGAGCGTTCTTCTGCGGAAATCTTCTTAATGTCCTACTCTAGCATCGCGCGATTTTATAAACTGATCGAATCAGTAACGATCGGAGGTTCGTTGCTAGATGCACGGCTTGCCCACCTCCAGCGTCTTACTAAAGGGCCTGCGATTCAGCACGCTCTCTTAGTGGGTGAGGGCAATGGCTCTTTTCTACTTCCGTTCGTTCAGCAGTTTCCCAATACACTGATTACTGTGCTCGATGAAAGCGTTGCGATGTTGCGGGTGGCACGAAATCGGCTCGAAGCCGCAGGCATCGACACCGCTCACATTACCTTTCAGCAGGCGGATATGACTACTGAGAAGTTGGCTGAAGGTCGCTACGATTTGATCGTCACGCTGTTTTTTTTCGATAATTTCGATGCCGCCACCGTTCGTCGGGTCGTGTCAGTTCTTGAGCGAGTCAGCACGCCGTCCGCCCAGTGGTTGCTCTCGGACTTTCAGATTCCCACTAGTGGTTGGCGACGACTCCGCGCCCGTATCTGGCTCACTATTTTATATGCCTTCTTTCGCTGCGTGGCAAAAATCCCCGCCCGCACTGTGCCGCCCGCTGAGGCCATCCTAGCTGCAAGCAGTTTTAAGCAGGTCGCTCGTCAAACCTATAGCGCCGAAATGCTTTACAGCACGCTGTATGAGCGGGCGTGATCCGGATCTTGGGATTGGAATAAAGCTAGTCACTGCGGGTATTTGTCGCGAATGGATTATGCTAATCCGATTGGATTTTTCGATTCCGAGCCTTTGTGCATGTGTGTTGTCAGGGAGTGAGGTCAACCCGCTCTCAGTGTTGGTGGACGTGGGATATGTCGCCGACACCCTTTCAACTAATTATTGTAGCGAAGCGGATCGTTTTTATTGGTAGATACAGCACTGGTTTTTCAGTAATTAACCATCTATCTAAAAATAATAATAAATAACTGGAACTTCTTTACCGGAGCGGATACTACACATGCAGTCATGCAAATCATGGCTTTTTCATATGTTAGTTAGGGGTAACTAGTAAGGTAAAAAACAAACTCCCCGCTTCTCTTCGGAGGGGCGGGGTTTAATGTGTGCTTGGCTTGATTGCTAATGTAGATAATATGGGAGGCGAGGCTCTATATGGCCAATAAGTAATTATTGGCCTTTATTCTTTTATGCGATAAGCCTCTTTTTTCCTGAGCATTTTTGTGGAAATTTTTTGATTTTATTTTTTCGTCATGTGATTTTGCCATAAAACTTGCCGGTTTTAGGGAATCTAGGAATAGGTGTGTAGCTTAGTCGATTTGTATTCCACAGTAAGTTCAGGCTATCGGATATTAAAGTAGCTATTTATTAATTAGTCATTATGGGGAAAGCAAAAAAAGGCGCTCTATAAAAGAGCGCCTGTGGTATTAAACCTGATTGGACTATCTTAGTCTGAAAGACCTTTGACTGCGTCAGCAGCCTTGTCGCCTGCTTCTTCAACCGCATCTGCTGCTTTGTCTGCATCGCTTTTTTCGCCGCAACCTGTGAGGAAACTAGCACTTGCCAGTGCCATGATAGAGAAGAGTAGCGTGATTTTTTTGAGTTTCATAATAATATGTATATACGTAGGTTGATGATGATTTAGACCTGAATTAGTCTAAATATTAGTTGTTCAATATGCAGTTAGGATTTTTGGATGTCAATAGTAGTCGTTAGTGTCTATCAGTTTAATAATGAGATTTAATTCTATGTATGGGAGAGACTTATGTATATTGTAGGTTTTACGGAGTTGACGTAAACACAATCTGCATGCACGCAATTATGCTATGAATTTTTCGTTGGAAGGTCTGAGCTATGAGGCGCTCGAGGCACAGCTTGCAGAATCAGGAGTCAACCCAGTGCACGCCAAGCCGCTGTTTCGAGCCGTGCATCGTCGGCTGCTTCGAAATGATTTAGATTCAGCGGAAGGCGTGCTTCCACCGCTTCAGCGTTGGTTGGCGAGTGAGCAAGCAGCCAAATCCTGTGCAATGGAACTAGTTGGGGATACCTCCAGTGCGGACGGATTTACGCGCAAGTATCTTCTGCGTCTGCACGATGGTGCCGAAGTCGAGTCCGTGCAGATGGGCTTCCCAGGGCGCTATACCGCATGCCTAAGCAGTCAGGTTGGTTGTGCCATGGGCTGTGTCTTTTGTGCCACTGGGCAGATGGGATTTTCGCGGCATTTAACTGCTAGTGAGATCGTGGCACAGGTGCATCAGGTCGAACGTGAACTGCGCCGCACACAGGGTGGCACAATTCGCAATATTGTGATGATGGGAATGGGGGAGCCCTTGCATAATTTTGAGCCAACCATGGAGGCGCTAGATATTATCACCGATAACCGTGGCCTAAATATTGGCCCCGCGCGTGTCGCGATTAGCACGGTTGGCTATATTCCAGGCATTCGGAAGCTCACGCGTCATTCGAAACGCTATTCACTGGCGGTGAGCTTGCATGGCGCCAGTGATGAAGAACGCGGACAATTGATACCGCTGAATAAGCGTTGGCCGTTGGTTGAATTACTTGATGCGTGCCGTGAATATTCGGCACTAAAGCGTGCTCGTGTCTTCTTTGCCTGGACTTTGATCGGCGGCGTCAATGATAGCGATGATCATGCGCAGCGGCTGGTCGACATATTGAAAGGGATGGACGCACACGTGAATTTGATTCCGCTCAATCCGACTGAAGGCTACAAGGAGCAAGCGCCTGGAGAGGAGCGCGTACGCGCTTTTCAACAAATCATTCAAGACGCAGGCCTTCCGAGTACGGTGCGTCAGCGCCGCGGGATTGATGTTGCGGCTGGCTGTGGTCAGTTGAAGGCGCAGCGCGTGAAGCGAACACGCTGATGTTTTTTAACCGCGCCGAAGGTCCTCCGAAAGTGGCGTAGTCATTACGCGGATTATTAGGATGATCCTGACCCGTGTTATTCGCGTAATCTATGCTTATCAAATACTACACCACGCGGCGTGTCTGCACGGCTTGTGCTAGCTCTTCGAGGATCGCTGCAGTGGCTGGCATGTCGATGCATTCGTCGGTGATGCTTTGGCCGTAGGTGTTGGCGCCATTTGCGACGTAGTTTTGGCGTCCAGCGACGAGGTGGCTTTCGAGCATGACGCCAGCAATGCCGTGTTGGCCTGCTGAGATTTGTTCGGCAAGTGTGCTGGCTACGACGGTTTGTCGCGTGTAGTCTTTGTTACTGTTGCCGTGACTGCAGTCGACGATCAGCTTTTGTGGCAAATCGACGGCGGCGAGATGCTCTAAGATCGGTTCGATATCTTTGGCCTCGTAGTTCGGACCTGTACGGTTGCCGCCACGTAGAATTAGGTGTGCTGATGAGTTGCCTGTTGTTTGAAAGATTGCGGTCACACCTTGCTTAGTGACGGACGGAAACCAGTGTGGTTGAGCCGCAGAACGCACCGCATCAATTGCGATTTGTACGTTGCCACTGGTGCCGTTTTTGAAGCCGACTGGCATGGATAGCCCAGAGGCGAGTTCGCGGTGGACTTGGCTCTCGGTGGTGCGTGCGCCGATCGCAGACCATGCGATAGCATCTGCAATAAACTGTGGAATGATGGTGTCGAGGAATTCGGCACCAGTCGGTAGTCCGAGTTCGCAAATGTCGACCAGTAGTTTGCGGCCGATGCGTAAGCCGGAGTTGATCTCGAAGCTGCCGTCGATGCTGGGGTCATTAATGAGCCCCTTCCAGCCAACTACGGTACGTGGCTTTTCGAAATACACACGCATGATCACTTGCAAGTCAGCCTGATACTTTTCAGCCAGTGGAAGCAGTTGCTTAGCATATTCAATTGCCGCTTTGGTATCGTGAATCGAGCAGGGACCGACTATGACGATCAGGCGATCGTCTGTGCCATTAAGAATGGCTTCGCTCTCAGCGCGCCCGTTCTCAACTACAGCTGTTGCTTTTTCGGTGAGCGGAATTTCCTCAATCAGTATTGCTGGTGGCAAGAGTGGGCGGTTGCCGGCGATACGGCGGTTGTCGTGTGTTGTAGACATATGTCAGCGAGAGAATGGAGTGCTATCAGACTTAAGTGAAGTGTTACTGAAGATTAAATGCTTTGGTGTTCGGGTTTTAGGACACCAATACAAGGGAGCTGTCGGTAGCGCTCCGCGAAGTCGAGGCCGTAGCCGACGACGAACTCATCGGGAATTTCGAAACCCACGAAATCTGCTTCGAATTCAACTGCGCGGCGGGCCTTCTTGTCGAGGAGCACACAGGTTTTGAGGCTGGCTGGATTCATGCTCTGTAGGACTTTGGAAACTGCGGCGAGTGTATTGCCGGTGTCGAGAATGTCGTCCATTAGTAGCACATCGACACCTTCAATGTTGAGGCGAATGCGGTCGATGATTTCTGGCGCTTGCTCGGGCGATGCACTGTTGTGATAGCTTGAGACTCGGATGCAGTCGAGTTGTAATGGAATATTTAGCTGTCGAATGATGTCGGCGACAAAGATCACCGCACCATTGATAATTGCGATGACAGCGATGTCACGACCGGCATAGGCTGTATTGATCTCAGCACCTAGCTTTTTCAGTCGCGTGTTAATTTGCTCTTCAGACAGCAGAACGCTGGCGAGATCGTCGAGTGGAGAGGAGGGGGGATTGTCTCTTAGCATGGCGTGTTTGGCTTGGCCCTAAAACCCGCATATGGTTACATTCCAGGGAGGCCGGGCATGCCACCACCTTCTGCCATTTTTGCCTTCATGGTCTTCATCATCTTACGGCCTTTGCCGCCGTTCATCATTTTCATCATTTTTTGCATTTGCCCGAATTGTTTAAGCAGTGCATTGACGTCGCGCACTTTCACGCCAGAGCCATCGGCGATGCGCTTGAGGCGATTGCCACGAAGGATACGTGGCTGGCGGCGCTCTTTCAGAGTCATAGAAAGAATGATGGCTTCGGTACGGGCCATTTTCTTTTCCTCTTCGTCACCGACTTGGATGCCGCTGGCGCCGGGCAGCATGCCGACGATGGAGCCGAGTGAACCCATTTTTTTGACTTGCTGCATTTGCGAGAGGAAATCTTCGAGGTTGAAGTCGGCTTTACGCATTTTCTCTGCAAGTCGCTCGGATTCTTTCTCGTCGATATTTTCCTGCGCTCGCTCCACGAGGGAGACAACGTCACCCATACCTAAAATACGAGAGGCGAGACGATCTGGGTGGAACACTTCGAATTCGTCTAGCTTTTCGCCTAGGCCCATGAATTTAATCGGCACCTCGGTGATCGATTTCATCGATAGGGCAGCGCCACCACGGGCATCACCGTCGAGCTTAGTCAGGATGATACCTGTGCAGCCGACAGCTTCGTGGAAGTGCTTTGCTACGTTGACCGCCTCTTGACCGAGCGCGGAGTCGGCAACGAGTAGAATTTCGTCGGGTTGGACGGTTTGCTTGAGCTCTTTGATCTCTTCGATTAGATCGTTATCGATTTGGAGACGTCCAGCAGTGTCAAAAATAATGAGGTTGGCGTCGGCTGATTTCGCCGCTTCGAGGCCTCGCTTACCGATTTGGATGACGTCTTTCTCTTCGCGATCACCGTAAAAAGCGCAGCCTTCGTTCTTGGCCAGTATTTCGAGCTGATCGATCGCAGCTGGGCGATAAACATCACAGGCGACGAGAGCGGGGCGGTATTCGCGCTTCTTGGCGAGGTAGCGGGCGAGCTTGCCACTGCTGGTGGTTTTGCCTGAGCCATGGAGGCCGACCATCATGATGCGTAGCGGTTTCTTATCTTCTAAATGAGTGGCCCCTTCGCCAAGAAGCTTTACTAGTTCGTCGTGAATAATTTTAATGACCTGTTGGCCTGGTGTGACTGATTTGAGCACTTCCTGACCGACGCATTGCGCCTGAACATTGGCGACGAATTCGCGGGCCACTTTAAAATGGACGTCGGCGGAGAGTAGGGCTTTGCGCACTTCCTTGAGTGCATCCGCCATATTGTCTTCGGTGAGTTTGCCGATTCCACGCAGGTTGCGGAGGGCGGAACCCAGTTTGTCTGTAAGATTTTCGAGCATGTTCGTGGTAGAATTTAGCTCTCGGAGCTAATAGGAACCTAAGGTGGAGGCAAAGTATTTTTTTAAGAAGATAGACTGCTGTGGGGCGAATTGTCTCAGATTACCAGTCGCGCAAGGGACTCTGCTCACAAAAATTAGCCGAATTCATCTTAAAACGCATGCTTTACATGTGGTCGCCTTCTCGTAGTTTAGTCGGCTTCGGCACCATTGACCGTCTCTTCGTCACAGCGCCGTATAATTATAAATTTTATGAAACAACGCACCATTCTCAGGGAAGTCTCAATCAGTGGAAAGTCTTTGCACACTGGTGAAGAAGTCGAATTGACTCTGAAGCCGGCAGCCGTGGGGCACGGCATCGTCTTTCAGCGCATGGATCTTTTTGGTAAGCCAGAGCTGAAGCCACTAGTTGAGTTCGTGACCGATTTAGTTCGCAGCACGACGATTGCCGATGGACATGCAAAGGTTAATACCGTGGAGCATGTATTGAGTGCGCTCAGCGGTTGCGGCGTCGACAATGTCCTTGTCGAAATGAATGCCAGTGAGCCGCCAATTCTGGATGGTTCTGCAAAGCATTTTGTGAATTTGATTCAACAAGCTGAACCAGTTGAGCAGGATGCAGAGCGTGAGTATTTCGTACTGGATGAGCCGATTTCTGTAACTCGTGGGGCTAGCTCGATCATTGCGCTGCCACACGACGGTTTCCGTGTAACGTGTACATCCACAGATGACCGCGGCATTCACACCCAGCACTTGAGTCTGGATATTGATCCTGAGTCGTATGTGGCACAGGTCGGGCCAGCTCGTACCTTTACTATCTACGAAGACATCGAAGAATTATTGAAGCTTGGTAAGATCAAAGGAGGTAGTCTCGACAGTGCGATTGTGATCAAGGGGGATAAGATTCTCTCTAAGGAGCCGCTTCGCTTTAAAGAAGAATTCGTGCGTCACAAGATCCTCGATATCGTCGGTGATATCGTGCTGGTCGGTATGCCGATCAAGGCACACTTCATTGCGGTGCGACCAGGCCACGCGTTGAATGCTGAACTCTCAAAGGTGCTTCGCCAGAAAATGTTGGAGAAGATGAAGGGCGCGAAAAAGGTAGCCGAGCCAAAAAAGGCCGTCGCAGTCATGGATGCGCCTGAGACGGTGATGGATATTCGCCGCGTTATGGATCTGTTGCCGCATCGCTATCCTTTTATCATGATCGATCGCGTGATTGAGGTAGTGAGCGAAGATGAATTGGTGGCATTGAAGAATGTTACGATCAATGAGCCGTATTTCCAAGGGCATTACCCAGGCCGTCCTGTGATGCCGGGGGTTTTGCAAGTCGAAGCGATGGCGCAGGCCGCTGGCGTGTTATTGTTGCGTAAGTTGCCCGTGGAGGAGAACAAAATCGCATTTTTCATGAGCGTCGATAAGGTCAAATTCCGCCAGGCAGTTGAGCCCGGCGACTCGGTCGAGATTCGCGTGAAGCTCGTTAAAATTCGAGGTAACAAGATTGCGACCGCGACCGGTGTTTGCACCGTCGGCGGAAAGGTCGTTTCGAGTGCTGAGCTGATGTTTATGCTGGCAGATGTTACAGACTAAGGGACTTAATCGAATGGCTCCAGACATTCATCCTACCGCGCTCATTGAGCAGGGTGCCGAACTTGACGAGGGCGTCATTGTAGGTGCGTATGCATACATCGGTGCTCAAGTTAAAATCGCCAAAGGCACCGTAGTGATGCATCATGCGACGGTCGATGGTGCGACGACGATGGGCGCAGGCAATGAGGTGCATCCGTATGCATATGTCGGCGGCAAGACGCACGATTTGAAATATAAGGGCGGCGTGCAACGCTTACAAATTGGCGATCGCAATGTGTTTCGCGAATTCACCACAGTTCATTGTGCGACTACGGACGATCAGATCACGATTCTTGGTAATGATAATCTGGTGCTTTCATATAGTCATGTCGCGCACGAGTGCGTGATCGGAAATCATTTAATTATGAGTAGTCACGCAGCGCTAGGCGGTCATGTTATCGTAGGTAACCATGTGAATGTTGGCTGGGGTGCTGGCGTGCATCAGTTCTGCCGCTTGGGTGATCATGGTATGGTCGGTGCTGCGTCAAAAGTGGTTCAAGACGTGCCGCCATTTACAATTAGTGATGGCAATCCCGCTGTGGCCCGCACGATTAACAAGGTCGGGCTGGAGCGTGCTGGGTTCACTAAAGACGAAATTTCATTAGCACGTCGTGTCTTTAAAACTTTCTACAAGGACGGCTTGAATCGCAGTCAGGCGATTGAGAAGTTACGTGCGTCGGAAGAGATCGATAGCCGCGTGGTAAAGATCTTTCTTAATTTTACCGCAGAGAGTCAACGCGGGTTGAGTTAGGACGCAGTCGGACGAAAGTGGTTGATCGAACTGTGTTGATTATCCCTAAAGTGACTGGGCGAATTTACCGGACGAGGTCGATGCCTGTTTGATCCACTATTTAGAGGGTGATTTTTGATGGTACACAGAGGGGTGCATAAATGAGCGCCAGCGAAATCTATTGTCCATCTCCCACTTGATGCTTTTCATTTTTTTGAGATAGCATATAAGCGTTTGTCTTTAACGAGTAAGTCACTCAATAGAAGTTCACTGTAGCTGAGGAAGTCTATATAGACTAATGTGTCGACCAAAACCACTAGCTGCGAGGGTTTTCTGTATCTGAGGGGTAGGTCCACCTAACATCGAGAGTCGCTGTGCGCTTTCTTTAGCAATGAGATTTTTTAGTCTCTCATGCAGTAGTTTTATTCCTGAAAGCTTGGAGGCTTGTTCGAAGATCTTATCGTCTAGGTTCAGTGTTGTTCTTATGCATATGAGTGCGCTCATTTTGTATGCATCTGCAAATTCCTTATTTTCACCACCGACTGGATCTGTGCCACTTGAGTCAAACAGAATCTTGGGCTCGCGTGGTGGTCACGGCCTCTCGGTGCTTAATGTCGGGCGTTACGGTTGGGGCGATACTCACTTCTGGTGTGCCGCCGTTTATGTCGTGTCGGCATTTGCCCATATGTTTCTTAACTGGGCGTGGCTAAATGAAATTGCGACCTTAGGGCATCAATAAATACTAATCGCGGGCTTAGGTGTCGGTCTTACCATAATCTTCGGCATTTACTTTTTACCGATGGCGTAGGTGCAGGGGATTAGTGCCAATCCGACGATAGCGTTCAAGTCGAAGTCACTGAACACAAAAAAGCGTCGTCCTGCAAAGCAGGGCGACGCTGATGTAAATGGTATGAGCCTTGGTTGGCTTACTGCTCGTCGAGCACTTCGGCGGCGTCTTCTTCGCTGATTCCGCGAGCGATTAATTCGCTCACCAGTGCATTCGAGCTGACGTAGGACGCGTAGCGCTTGAGGTAGCTTTGTGCTTGAGTCAGGTTTTCGTCGTCGGCTGCGATCTCTGGTACGTCCTTTGTTTCGACATAGACGAAGACGCCAGTGTCGCCGCTTGTGAGCATAGCTGAGATCTCACCAGCGTCCATGCTTTGTGCTTTTTGCAGAGCGGCTTGATTAAAGGTGCGTGGTGCTTCGCCGATTTTGAAGGCTTCGTTGGCAGTAGCTTTGAGGCCGAGTGCTTCAGCGGCTACGACAAATGTGCTGCCACCTGCGACTTTAGCTTTGAGCTCTGTTTCCAAGCGTCCGCCATTTTCGTTGAACAGGCGGCGCTTTTCCTCGGCAGTGTAGTCGGCAGTGACGACTGCTTCGACTGTTTCGAAGGCTGGGATTTCTGGTGCGATGCGACCTGTGTAGATTAGCACGCCGAAGCCTTCATCGATCGCATAGGCGTCAGAGAAGTAGCGGCTCTTGGAAAGTGCGAACGCGGATTCGAGCATCTCGGTCGATAGAGCACGACGAGCAGCACCTTCAGCGGTGTAAGGCGCAATTTCTGTGAGTGTCAGGCCAGACTGGTTGAGTAGCTGATTGAAGGCGGCCGAGTCTTGCTCTACATTGTCACGGTAAAGTGCGTAGGCGAAGCTCTGTGCGGCTTCGTTAGCCAAGCGCTGTGCTGCTTCAGCGGCAAGCTCGATTGCGACTGCGTCACGCACATCATCAAAGGTCACGGCAGGTATCTCTGCCGCGGCGTCTTCTAGCTTGGGCTGAGCGGCTTGATACGCTGCAACGAACTGAGCGCGGTTAGCGATGAAATGTGCCCGGAGGTCAGACTCTTCGGCGACGACGATTTTGTCAGTGTAGTTCGCTGCTGCGAATGTGATGTAGCTGGCTTGGATACGCTCAGCGATTTCGTAGCGACTGTTGTTTTCGGTATAGTATGCAATCAGTGCTTCTTCGCTGGCTGTGACTTCTGGAGTGAATTCAGTATAGCTGACCTCGGCAGTCGTTAGTTCAAGGGATGTTTGATTGCGCTGAGTTTGCGCTAGTGCCTCGGAAGGCAGTAGATAGCCTGGGCCGGAGAGGGCGCTGCCAATTTGATCGATACGATAGTCTTCTTCGAGAACGACAGCGAAAAGACCTTGCGGCATGCGCGGGTTGGATTCGATGTTATCTACGAAGCTGGTGTAGGCATCGCGGCTAAATTTATCATTGGCGCCTCGGAAGGCAGCCTTGGTCATAATGTAGCTTTCAAGTGTCTTCTGATCGGGGGCTGGCACACCAATCTCTTCTGCCAAGTGCAGTAGGGCGATGCGACTGGTGACTTGTGACTGGAATTGTTGCTCGTTCTGGATCGGACGACCTGTATTGAGAATCGCACTCAACGACACCTTTTCACTAATGATACCCATTTCGTGAGGTGAATTGAGGTCGTAACCGTAGAAATTTTGCTCGCGATAAGCGCTTTGGTCGGATGTGCAGCCGGGCGTGTTACCAATCGTGAAAACGAAGGCGACGATGATGACCGACAATAGAGTGAGAAATATCCAGCGGCCGTGGCGGATGAGGTGGTTTTGGATCCAAGAAATCATGACAAAGGTAGTAAGAAAACGCGGAGGTTAGATACAGGTTAAGCCCTGTCAATCCCTTGCTTGCATGTATGTCAATGGATGCGGAGCAGACTGGATTTGTGTGACTAGCGACTAATTAGATCGCGGATCGTGAGTGTGGCCGTGCGGCAGTCCTTTAAACTGATGATTTCCTCTAAATAGGTGTGCAGTTCGGGTGTGTGCTGTACGACCAGTTCGGCACCGTGATTGTTACCGTAAGATTGAAATGTCTGCTTAAATTTGCCGAGCGTAATAGATTCAAGTGGGTGTCCAGGTTGGTAAGCATGGTCGCGTACGTCTTCAATTGATTTGATCGCGACTGCGTTGAGGTAGCCGAGTTCGCACAGACGATTGATACTTGAATTTAATATGTGACTGGGCACCCGAAGCTGTTTGTGGAGTTCGCTAGCACGTGAGGGAGAAGCACCGGTCAGAAAGCGTTTACCGACGAGAATCAGTACAGCCAGTGAAATGATCTCTTGAGTGTGTTCACTGGTTTTTTGCCAAGCATTCTCATTTGTCAAATAATCGGCGTTTTGCACTGCGTAAGTTATCTGACCTCCGAATAAAATGAGTAACCAGAAGACGTAAAGCCCAAGCATGAGCACCACGATAATGCCGACTGAGCCATAGAGGCTGCGGGTATCGACAACACGCTGCACATATAAAAATGAGAACATGTTATAAAGCTGGAGCAATACAACGACTAGGCTTGCTCCGGTGAAGGCGGCCTTCCAATTGACTTGTGTATTGGGGATAAAACGAAAGAAGACCGCCAGCAGTGTAGTAATCAGAATAAAAGCAATGATGGGACTCAAGATAAGGGCTAGGGATAGAAATTCACCGCCGAAGGGTAAATACTCCATTAATTGTGCGATCTTTGTGACTGTGACTAAGGTCAGTGCTGCCGCCCCCATGACTGCTCCGAGGCTTATGAAAGTCCAATACACCACGATACGCTCGCCGAGTTTTCGGCCTTGATCAACGCCCCAGAGTGAGTTGAACGAGGCTTCAATCGAGGAAAGGACTTGGATGCCGATCACGAACAACATTAGCGAGCCGACGACGCCGACGGTGCCGGACTGAGCTGCTGCGATGAAGCTATTGATCATCTCGGTAATTTCAGGGGCTAGCTCAGCATTATCGATATTATCATCGTTGGTGTCGATTGACAGTTGAGGTGCAGCGTAGGAGATCGCATTCTCAATCCATTCCACGGCACGATTTTCGGCGGGTGATTCCCCATTAGTTAGATTCGCTGGTGATTGGTCGATCATGAAGCTGGAGACCATAATGCCCAGTGCGATAAGCGGGCCAATGCCGATTAACGAATAAAAGGTTAACGCAGCCGATTGCACTGGGAGTTTATTCCTTCGAAGTCCTTGAAATGTGAGCGTGAGAACACGCAATAAGAAATAGCAGCGAGCGCGTGCTGTTTTGCAGCCGAGGTGCTCTAGCTCCCAAATGTCTTCATTTATCAGATCGCGGACGCGCGACAATCGCTTGCGTATGCGCACTGACCAGTTGGCCTCTGTTTGCTGAGGCGCGGCGTGTTCTTTGCTAGTCAAAATAATCAGCCTCGAGTGTTATCCAGATGGTATTAGCTCGAAATACATACGATCGAAAAAACCTGCGAAATGGCCGATAATTGCTAAATAGGCGAGGGTTGCGTTACCGCCAATACCAAGTGCCAGAGCCACGAGCATCGTCGAGAGGCTTTGCGCGATGGTAGCGTAAAAAATTCCAAAACCAGCCGCAGTGGATGCGATTAAGATAACCGGGTCGCCGAGTGCCCAGCCCACATAAATGCCGAAGCCCAGAGTGAGCATGGCGCGGCCACGTAGCAGTGGATAGATCTCAGTAACTGCTAGGATCAAGAGCGCCGCCATGATGAAATCAAAAAGTCCGACAACCATAAATGGGTAGTTCAATATCGTGCTGACTTTTCCTGCTGAGATCGCTTCGTTGATGGCCGAAAACTGCGGTGTGAGGAGGGCGACCGCCGAGAGTAGCAACATCAGGCCGAGACTGTTGCTTGAGAGTGCTGCGGCTTTATGAAAGCTTTCTTCTTTCATTTTTAAGTGGCGTGTCTCCTCCGAATCGCGCTCCGCTGCCGCGAGCATGTCAGTAACTTTGATGCCGCCTTGCTCAATTGGATTATACTCCACTTGGGTTAACGCTTCTTCAGGTGGATTAATTTTAAGCGAAAGTGTTTCGTTTTCGGGAAAAACTTCTGCCTTGAGTTGCTGGTTTAGCCCAATCGGGATCCATTCTTCTTTGCTTTCGTCATAATAAAGCGTGTTCTCAGAAATTTGACTCGCTTCAGCTAAAGTCAAAAGTTGCGACTTATCGAAGGGGCCACGAGATTCTTCGCGGTCGGGAGTGCGGATGTAGTAGTCTGCCATGATTGAAAGTGGTGCGACTTTGCTGCTTAGCTTGGCCCTGCAACCTAATATAACATACAATTATTCATTCAAACGGCTCTCCAGCAAGCGAAAATAAATGATTCACCTATGCTGTTGATCTTCGGATGGCGAAAAAAGCTCATCGCCATTTCGCCTAAATGCTTCCTTCTGAGGGTCTGCCTAAGTAATCGCTATTTTAGTGTGGCGAATCGACCATGTTAAAAGGAGTGTAACTGGACTAAGTAGATCATGTTTTGTTGTAAAGTAGGGCTGAGTCGCCGTCCCACACTTGGTCTTTTTCTGCTTTGACGGTCCAGCTAAGGGGTCTTAGGGGATCGAAGGGCTGTTGTGCTAAAATGTGGCTTGTTGTGTTAAACTACTGGGTTGTTATTCTGCTCGCTAAAACGCAGATTTTCTTGCCACATTTATCACCGAGACGTGTGCGGATTTTAGAGCTGCCATCAGTTTGTTGTGTCAAGTCGCTGTGTTTGACTGCCAGGCGCAATTGTGCGTTTGGCTGTTTTTTTTGGCTGTTTTAACAGGCATGATGAACGCCCTGAATTGTTTCGAGTTATGTGCTGGGCGTTACCGCGTATAAATTTTTCGTCTAGCGCAAATTGTTTGACGAATCAATGTCGCGATACTTTCCACGTTTGAGACTAACTATGGCTGGTCTCATTGAATAATTTATTTAATCGGCGCATTTTCAGTGTTGCGGTTACACTGTGATTTTATTGAACATTTTGTCATATTTATGACGGACTATCCAAACAGTGACGAAGACGATTTTTCAAACGGTGACGAAGGTGAGTTTGATTGGGACTCTGATTTGCAGGAAGACCTTGAAGAGAATGGAATGTCCTTCTTGGAGCATCTGGAGGATTTCCGTTGGACGGTTGGACGTAGTATTTTAGCGTTCTTTCTTGGTGTTGTAATAGTTGGGTGCCTCATGCCGCATGTCGGTGCATTTCTGCAAATGCCCTTAATTGGGGCTTATGGCTCGGCGGAGTTGGTCGGAGAAAAGTTGATTACTTACAAGCCGATGGGTGTCTTTTCGGTTTTTATTCAGATTGCATTGTTGGGGGGCTTGGTTCTATCGATGCCTTTTGTGCTGTATTTTATGGCCTGCTTCATCGCTCCCGGGTTGACGGATCGAGAGCGCAAAGTCGTGCGTCCTGCTTGTTTTGCAGCATTTGTTTTATTCCTTTCAGGGGTGGCGGTCGCATTTTATGCGATTCTGCCGCTTACGCTGGCTTTCTCGGTTAAGTTTAACCAAGTGATGGGCTTTCAAGTACTGTTGGCCGCGTCGGAATATTATAACATGGTCGTCTGGTTTTCCTTGGCGACGGGCGCGATCTTTCAATTTCCCCTGATTATTGTAATCTTAATCTTTATACAAGTATTGGCGGTTGAGAAGCTGAAGGCGATTCGTCGGATGGTTTTTGTCGGGACGATGATCTTTGCGGCGCTACTAACTCCTGGCGGTGACTTTCTATCTCTGCCGCTGACGACGGGGATTCTATACGGGCTCTACGAACTAGCTATCTTGGTCGGTTCGCATATTGAGAAGAAACGCCGTGCAGCTGAATTAGCAGAGCTTGAGGCTGAGGAATAATCGCTACTCGAATTGTCGAGTAGTGGCTCGATCAGCGTAC
>JAQXBA010000067.1 GCA_029252625.1 Opitutia bacterium
TGTAGTGTCTTCGTTGCACCATCAGATATGCTATAGGTCAGCGATGCCTGCCGGTTGGAGGGATAAATCCCACTGTAATCAAATTTCAAAACGTATCGCTCGCCCGCGGTGGTCGTAAAATCCTGGCTGATCGTGCCTGCGCCGCCTTCATGCGTCTGTAGTTGCAGAAATTGGGCGCCCACCGAAGCCTTCGCGGGCACCGTCCATTTGCCAAAGTTGTCAAACCCATTAATCAGCACCACCCCTTTGCCGCTAACCGTCCAGCCGTTTAGCGTGCTGGAGTTCGGCTGGCAGGGCTTAAACTGAGTTTGAATCGCAGGCGCCTCGAAATCACCGTTTTTAATTAGCGAGGAGCCGTCCGATCCGGTCGCATGCGCATCGAGCGCTTCCAAGTTTACATTATCAATATAGAAGCTCCCTTTGCTTGTCCCATGCGGAATAAAACCAATCCAATTCACCGCCCCCATATCAGGGCGGATCGGAATCGCTTGTTCGGCAAGCACCTCGCCCGCGGCAGTGGTGATCTTGATCTGATAATGTGCCGCATCATTAACATCGTAGGTCGCCTCGAATGTCCACCAGGTGCCTGGCTCGATCTGACACAACTTAGCAGCCGCTTTGCCGCGCGTCGCGACGGTCCCATTTGCATCCACACTCACAGGAGCAAAACTTTTGGCTCTGTCTGCGGTGCGGAACTCAACAATCATAGGAATCGGGGTCGTCGCATCTTGGCGCATGTCCGCGCTCATTTTCCATTTTTCGGTTGCAAGAAACGAGGCGCGGGTCGTGTTCACACTAAACAGCGGCTGCCACCCATGCTGAAACTCAGGTGAGTCCTGAACTTCAATCACCTTACCGTGCGTACCGACAGGATCTTCTGAACAAATGATGCCCGCATCAAAGCCAAACCAAGGGAAGACTTTTGATAGGCGTTCACCTGCACTATAACTTTCAAAATTTTCATTGAGTTTCGACTCATCCATCGTGGCGATCAGCCCTGCACTTTTGACGGTGGCGGCATCGATCATTTCAACCACCGACGCGAGATGGAAGGTATCGGTTTTCACGGCCTCGCCGCTGTAGCCCACACCCTCGACGGTCTGCCCGAGGTTATATTCCACGTCGGCGTAAATCCACAACGGTTGGTCTGTGCTCGAAAGAGGCAGCTCAAATCGTGTGGCACTCCCTATTTTGACCGGCTTCGCCAAGCTCCAGAATTTATCCACCGGCTTCTTGAGACCGTCCTGTGTATAATAGACATCCACGACTCGAATATCCATCGAGGCATCGGTGTTCACCTTCACCATCGGTGTGCGCATCTGATTTTCTAACGACACTTGAATCGTCGGCGTTGCTGGCATCTTAAATTCGCCTTTCAAATACTGGTTAAACCAAAGTGTCGTGCCCACCGAATAGGCGGCGCTATCTCCATGGTTGCGGTTTGGCGAACTCACCACGCGCCAATCCTTGGTTTTCAAGCTCGCGACCGCAGCAGGCACATCCTGCACCTTACTGTGAAAGTCGTTGCTGGGTGTCATTAAAATCGTCGGGCACGTAATGCGCTCTAGATACGAATCGTCCGCCACGCCCGGCAAGGTACGACCAGTGGAAAGATCACTGAGCCCGCCACACGCAGGGGCCGCCGCTTTAATCCGCGCATCCGCGCCTGCGGTCAGCACCGTGAGTTTACCGCCCATTGACATGCCATAGACTCCAATCCGATCCCCATCGACCTGAGATTGCTGCTCGAGAAAAGTAATCGCACGTCTAGCACCCATCGTGGCAAGGAACCAGCCACTGTTGCGTGGCGAGGGGATCGCATCCACGGTGCTTTCTGAGGGCGGGTTCTGAACGAAATTATTGCCTTTGAATCGGCAGTAGTGGTGATACGCATCCATCGCGCCCCAATCCGTGGTCACGCGGTAATCGGGATGCGACGTGTCGCCCGTCCAGAACATCTCTTTTTCCTTATTGCTGACTTTATAGTGAGTCGAGTGAATGCGTCCGGCCCATGCAATGGAGATCGTGGCGTAGCCATTCTTGGCATCCTTGACCACAAAGGAGCTCTGCGCTGACTGTCCGCCGCCGTGGATCTGAACGAGCCCTGGCAAATTTTCAGCGCCCTTGGGGTAGCCATACACCGCCGCCAACATCGCCTTTTCGCCTTTGAATGTTCCGACGCGAAATCGGATCACTTTGACGATGACACCGTCCTCTTCCCACTCCTCGAGCACCTCGACATCCAAGGGTTCTTTGCGCGGATCAAAACCAGCCCACGTTTCTTCAACGGTCGAGGGAGCAATCCCATTTTTAATAGGTGGTACGGTATCTCCACCTTTCGACACGGCACTGAGCGAAATCAATCCCAGAGCCATCGCACAAACAATTTTCTTATTTAACATAGCCATTATCTTTTTCTTATTCTATCCATTTTTAAATTACGAACAGTTTGATCTTTAAAACCTAAGATCTCTGTTTTCTTCACGGCCAACACCAGTAATGGATATGCGGGCCGCGCTCACTTTGACAACCGCGTAAGAGGTCTGCTCGGTATCAACCATCCAGTTTTTCGGCCGATAACGAATATTTCCGAACACCCTTCCCCTGCTTCGGGGTATAGAATACGGGTTGGCTAATCGGCCCACGCCAATCCTTTTCCGGGCTGTAGTCGGGATGCGGAACCGGCATCACTGCGCCGGAGCTTTCACGCCAGTCGTGTAGCATGTTCGTCAGTTGACCGATTAGCTCGGGCATCGTTTTTGAGAGGTCGTGTTGCTCACCGAGATCGTCCTTCAAGTTGTAGAGCTCCACGGCACCGGTTTCGAATACCTCGACCAGCTTGTAGTCGCCCATGCGCACCGCGCCGGCGGGTCCCATCGTATTGATGTGGTGATAGTGCGGATAATGAAAGTAGATCGCCTTGCGGTCGAGCGATTCGGCTTTCCCCGTGAGCAACGGCTGGAGGCTCACGCCATCGAGATGTTGTTCTGGGCGCAGCGGCAGGCACGCCAACTCCAGAATGGAGGGATAGACATCGGTGCTGATCGCAGGCTCTGCGATCTGCTGCCCCGCCTTCACCACGCCAGGTAGTTTAATAATCAATGGCGAACGAATACCGCCCTCATAGACCCATGCCTTGCCCGCACGTAGCGGGAAGCTTGACGTCGGCGACATCGCACCGGCTCCTGTGGAGAGACCGCCGTTGTCGGACAGGAACACCACGAGGGTGTCCTGCTCCAAACCAAGTGCCTTCACCCGATCCAGAATGCGACCAATGTTTTCATCCATGCTTTCGACCATACAGGCATACGCGGCGTTGTCCTGATGGGCATGCGAGAGGCTTTGGTGATCTGCGACCGCGTCGCGCATCGTGCCATTCAGCCCCATGGCCGTTGCCTTCTTTTGATACTTTTCCAGCTTATCTTTGCGCGGCTCAATCGGCGTATGCACCGTGTAATACCACATGTTCAAAAAGAACGGCTGATCGGCCCCGGCTTGCGATTCGATAAACCTGATCGCGCGATCTGTCAGCACATCGGTGAGATAGTCGCCTGCTGGGCCGTGTTTACATTCCTGCGCACGCCACTAAGACTGGGGACGCTTGGAGCATTGACGACGTGCCGCCGCGCTTCTGGGCTTTGATCCAGCCACTGCTGCAAGATCAATTTGGTA
>JAQXBA010000083.1 GCA_029252625.1 Opitutia bacterium
GGTGGCTGGAGATGAATGTCGATCCGGCTTGGCATCAAAATACTCAACGCGCTCTGGTTACAACGGAGCGACTTGGCAAAGCAACCATTCCGGACGCTCCTTTTGAAAACCGCGACGGAAGGCTGTATCGAATCGACACCGACTACTTCGGCGGAAAACGCGATGCGAAAAACCCCGCGCCCGGCCCCTTCCGCAGTGAGTTGTCCGGCAAGGTATCCGTCAACGTTTGGCCGAAAAAATAAAGTAAGGACTATAGGCCCTGATAAAGATGAAATGAATCAATTATCGTATCGTAGTAGCCTCTCTCGGAAAGTAGTCACTGGAGCAAACATCTTAGGATTCGCCATACTCGTATGAGCGCGCTCGATAGAACCACTGAACACAAGTAGATTCAAAAATGCCCATCATTCTTCCACCGATCACTCGTCGTCAATTCATCCAGCGCTCGCTCGCTTTGGGTGGCACGGCTATAATTGCGTCTCGCGCGTGGGCCGCCACAGATAGCGAACGCGTTGGCTTAGACCCAAACCGTGTGGCTTTGCTTGCAGATACACACATCAGCGCCAATCCGAATAGCGTCTACCCAGGGACGAAGTGGCCTGGATCTCCCGTAGGGGAGGGCGAGCATGAAAGCGTCAATATGGCAGGCTGTCTTGCCGCGGCTGCCAAGAGCGTCCTTGCACTCAATCCTCGGCCGGCTCACTTGATCGTCAACGGCGACTGCGCGCTCAGTAATGGTAAAGCAGCCGAATACAAAGAGTTTCTCAGGCTGGTGGAACCCCTTCGTGCGGCAGGCATCACGGTTCATGTCACGATTGGCAATCACGACAATCGTGCGAATTTGTGGAAATTGCTCCCGTTTCTAAAGCAAGAGCAAATGGGCGTGCAGGCGGGTGTGATTGAATTGCCGCACGCGAACCTCATCCTGTTGGACTCAGGGAAACGGGGGATTCTGGGAGACCAACAGCTGGACTGGCTTGCCAAAGAACTCGACGAACGAGCGGATAAGCCAGCCCTCATCTTCGGTCACTTCAACCCGTATCCTAATCGCGGCGTGCGTCCGATCCGGGGCATGCGTGATGGGCCGTCGCTATTGAAGCTGCTTGCTGAACGAACGCATGCCAGGGGCTATTTCTATGGTCACACGCATGAGTGGCAATACGATCGACGGGACCATCTCCATTTAATTAACCAACCGGCAGTCAGTTATTATTTTGGCAAAGGCCATGCGCATGGCTGGGTGGATATGAAGCTCACGGAAACGTCCGCTGATTTAGCATTACACTGCATCAACCGCAAACACCCGCAGCACGGTGACCGGAGACAGGTCAGCTTGAAAGACCAGCCCATTACGGTTCGTGTTGCCTCTTACAATGTTGAGTTTGGCAAAAGCGCGACCCCTGAACAAATTGGAGAGATGTTCAAGCCATACAACTTGGACATCATCGGCTTTGATGAAGTACCCGATGGTGATTGGACCGCGCGCGTGGGCAACGTTCTGGGAATGAAACACAGCTATGTCGGCAAGATTTCGTCGGCGAATCATAAGGATAAATACAAATCGATCCTCAGCCGGACACCGCTGGAAGGCATGGCAGAGCATGAACTGCAGGTGAAACGTCGACGCTGCTGGAACCCTGCGTCGGTTGTGAGAGCCGTGACAGAGATCGATGGTATTTCAATCGCATTTTACTCATTACATATCTGCAGTTCGCGCGATCGAGAAAAGACGGGGCATGCCTATCAGTTGGCAACCGAGGTCTTGCCGAAAGAGACGACGGACCGGGTGATCGTTGTTGGAGATTACAATAACAATATCGGCGACATTGCGATGAACACGATTGAGGCGGCAGGCTTTAAGCCCACGTGGAACGACCTGAAGATGGATGTCTCCAAGGAGTTCACCTATAACGCCCAGGATCCAAGCAAGAATCTCGGGGTAATCGATCACATTTTATACAACACCTCGGCTGGAGCCAAGGTAACAGAGGGAGGTATCATCGAACTCGAAACGCCCTTGTCGGATCACAAACCCATCTGGGCCGAGATCGTGTTCCCTCGCGAACTCAAGAAAGTGAAATGAATTGGATACATAATATGAACAGAAGAACGTTACAAAAACAGATGATTATGGGATTGGCTGTAGCCGGGTTGATCGGCATGAGCACGCACGCGCTCGCTGAAGAATCGACATCCCGCAAGCCGAATATTGTCTATATTCTGGCCGACGATATGGGCTATGGCGATGTCAGTGTCCTAAATCCGGAATCCAAGATTCAAACCCCGAATATTGACCGGCTCGCCAATGAAGGAATGACTTTTAGCGATGCTCACGCGGGCTCATCCGTTTGCACCCCTACACGTTATGGCATTCTGACGGGTCGCTATTGTTGGCGTACGCG
>JAQXBA010000086.1 GCA_029252625.1 Opitutia bacterium
TTACGGCATTTTGCCGTGCCACGTCGCCCGAGCAGGCACGTTGCTATGTGCTTGGTGCGATGAATGAGCTGGGCGCAGAGTCGGTCGCATTGCATCGAGAAGTGGGGCGGCAACTACGGTTGCGTTCTGCAGATCGGGTGCTGTTTGTTGGACCAGATGCCCTCACGCAGGCATATAGCGACGGTGCGATTGAGGTAGGGCTAGGAAAAGCACAGCTTAACTGCTTCACTAATGTCGAAAAAATGAAATCTGTCGTTGCTGATTTCGCGGGGGCGCTCTTTCTGAAGGGTAGTCGTTCCTACGCGCTCGAAAAACTTTTACCGCTGAAATTACGTTAATTCTAGATCCTCGACTCTCACGACCACTATTTAAAAATGCTCAGTTATCTCGCCGATTTTGAATCCTACTTTGGGCCGCTCCGTCTTTTCCGTTATATTACTTTACGCGCAGCATTTGCTGGGCTGACTGCGATGAGTATCGGCTTTATCGTGGGGCCTTGGTTATTTGCCAAGCTGCGCGCTTTGAGTGCTAAACAGTCGCTGCGCAGCAAAGATGAGGTCGGTGTATTGGCTGATCTGCATGCCTCGAAATCGCAAACGCCGACAATGGGTGGATTGATGATTTGTGTTTCTGTGATTGTCAGTGCGGTGCTGTGGGCGCGGCCGAACGTCTATGTGTATACTGGACTGCTGGTCTATCTTGGCCTGACGGTGATTGGTTTTATCGATGACTATTTAAAAGTCGCGAAGAAAAACAGCGATGGGCTTTCGGGGCGTTGGAAGCTGGCGGGGCAGGGGCTGCTCACTGTTGTGGCGCTGCTACTATTGTTGACCTGTCCTGAGTCTGCCGAGCGTATGCGCGAGTTGTGGGTGCCGTTTTATAAGGAAGTGCTCTGGTCGCAAATGTCGCTGTTTTTTCTGGTGCCGTTCTTGTTTCTTATTCTCGCAGGCTCGAGCAATGCGATTAATCTGACTGATGGAGTCGATGGACTGGCGATTGGTTGTACAGTCACGGCTGCTATGGCGTTTGCGATCATGGCCTATGCGGCGGGTAATACGATTATCGCGGATTATCTGTTTATTAGTTACATCCCAGGCGCGGGTGAGTTGGCGGTGGTTTGTTCCGCGCTGCTCGGTGCGAGCCTCGCGTTTCTCTGGTATAATTCACACCCGGCAGAAGTTTTTATGGGTGACACTGGATCGCTCGCCCTTGGTGGACTGATCGGGATGATTGCCTTTATGGTGCATCAACCGCTGACTTTGATTATCGTAGGTGGTATTTTTGTGATGGAGGCGGGTTCGGTGATTCTGCAAGTCGGTTCTTTCAAATTGCGCAAGAAGCGCATTTTTAGAATGTCGCCGATACATCATCACTTTGAGCTCAAAGGCTGGCACGAGAACAAGGTCGTGATCCGTTTTTGGATTCTCTCGTTGATTTTCGCAATGGCTGGATTGGCGACACTAAAACTCCGTTAGTAGAGATTCGATCGATCTCGTAGCTTGCAGCTCTAGGCTTGCAAGGTATCAACAATTGCTAGCTGGCCTCGCTAATTCGAATGCTATTTAGCCTGCATCAACTGGTCGAGTCCGTTTGAAAATCCGTGTTCTTGGGTGATCACTGCGTCAAAGTCTTTTCGAGCCGAGTTCCTTGTCTGCGACTAATATGAAGACAGATGCAGCGGGCTTGCGCCTTGGTTAGTAGCGTACAAGATCGTATAGTGATTGTATTCGGAGACTAAAAGGTGTGTGTGCGATTTTTGGCTTTGCTAAGTACATTTTGCTGAGGGCTAGCAAGTCCAGATCTGGTGCGGCGTCTGGTGCCAGAATTCGACGCACAAAAAACGGACAGCTCATTATGAAGTGCCCGTTTTAGAACAGAAAGTCAGCTGTATTACGCGTCTTGCTTGATCAGGATTTCCTTCGCGCCGAGGCCTTGTTTGATCATCGGTAGAACGTGTTCGCTATAGGGCACGATTACTTCGAGAAGGTAAGGGCCGTCGTGATTGATCATTTCCTGGATCGCATCGCGCAGGTCTTCGCGTTTCACCACGCGTTTGCCAGCGACGCCGAAGCCCTTGGCAATGGTGACGAAGTCAGGGTAGATCGCTTCGAGGTTGTCGGGGCCACCAATGTTGTCCTTGTCGCAAAGGACTGTCTGGCCACGAACACTCTCATATAGCAAGTCTTCCCACTGCACTACCATACCAAGGTGTTGATTGTTAAGGATCATTGTCTTAGCGTTAATCTTCTCGATCGCTGAGGTGGCAAGCTCCTGCACATTCATGAGGAAGCAACCATCACCGTCAATGTTGACTACCAGCTTATCCGGAAAAGCAACCTTGGCGCCGATTGCAGCTGGCAGGCCAAAGCCCATGGTACCTAGGCCAAGCGAGCTAATATAAGTGCGTGGCTCACGGAATTTGAAGAATTGTGCGGCCCACATTTGGTGTTGGCCGACGCCAGTGGTGATGATCGCATCGCCCTTGGTTTCTTCGTAGAGTGCTTCGATCGCTTCTTGTTGAGTAATGTGACCACTCTTGTCGTAGCTGAATGGGTATTGTTCTTTCCACTCGTTGATGGTCTTCATCCAAGCGCTGATATCAGGCTTTTTGAATTTACCTGCCTTGCAGAGTTCGATCAGCCGAGTCAGCGCATATTTAATGTCAGAATGAATCGCATGCTTTACGCGCTTGTTCTTATTATGCTCGGACACGTCGATATCGATGTGAACTATCTCGGAATTGGGAGCAAATTTAGAAATAAGGCCAGTGATGCGATCGTCAAAACGAGCACCTGTGCAAATGAGAATATCGCTATCGCAAACTGCCCAGTTGCCTGCCACGGTTCCGTGCATGCCGAACCAGTAGAGTGATTGCGGGTGCTCAGCGTCGAATGCACCCAGTCCCATCAGAGTCGATGCCACAGGGACTCCGGTGAGTTCAGCAAACTCACGCAGCTCGAGATGTGATTCGGCCGAGACGATGCCACCGCCGATGTAGAGTACTGGGCGCTCCGCTTTGCTAATCAAATCGAGCACGTTGATCAGTTCTTTATCAGTCGCTTGTGGTTTGATCGCATCGATTTGGTAGCCGGGGAGGTTGACTTTCGCAGGAAAAGTTGGCTTGAAAATCGCTTGTTGCACATCTTTCGGAATATCGATCACAACTGGCCCGGGACGGCCGGTGGTCGCGATGTGGAAAGCTTCTTTGACGACGCGTGGCAGGTCTTCTTTGTCCAATACTAAGAAGCTATGCTTCACAATCGGCAAAGTCATGCCGAAGAAGTCAGTTTCCTGGAAAGCTGTCTTACCGATAAATTGTTGGTAAACCTGCCCCGTGATCGCGATCAGAGGAATGCTGTCCATGTAGGCATCTGCGATGCAAGTCACTAGATTTGTCGCACCAGGGCCGCTGGTGGCCATACAGACCGAGGCTTCGCCCTTGGCGCGCGCATAGCCGTGTGCCATGAATCCGCCGCCTTGCTCCATGCGAGGCAGGATCGTTCGGATCTTTTTGCTCTTAGTGAGTGCTTGGTGAAGCTCCATCGATGCACCACCAGGATAGGCAAAAACCACATCTACTCCCTCGCGCTCAAGAGAGACGACTAAGGCATCAGCACCCTTCATTTCAGGGCCAATTTCGTCCTGTTCGGGAGAATCGATTGCGGTATCGGGTTTCATTATTCTGTGATGTTTTGATGTGTTCTTTATGTGCGGGAAGCGACACTCTCTGGAAAAGTGAAGGAGAAAGACATCAAATAGCCCTCAAATCAAGCACGGAAGAGCCTTGCGGGGGGCGCTGTTTCTTTTCAATTTCACTTATATGCCAAAAGTTTTGTTTTTAGGAGATATCGTGGGGCGTCCGGGGCGCACCTTTGTGGCTGAGCGTGTGGCTTCTCTCAAAGCTGAGCTTGGTGCGGATCTGGTAATCGCTAATGCTGAGAATGCTGCCGGCGGCGCTGGCATTACGAAAAAAATCGCTGTGGCGCTAATCACTGCCGGAGTCGATGCGATTACACTGGGCGATCACGTATGGGATCAGAAGAATTTCGAAAATGAGATCGATGGCTTGGAGCAAGTTTGCCGCCCCGCAAATTTACCAGAGCAGAATCCCGGTCGCACACACTTGATCATCGAAAACAACGGTTTTCGACTCGGGATTTTAACCGTGCTGGGACGTAACTACCTGACATTAAAGTCAAGTTGCCCGTTTAAAATGGCGGATGCGCTGCTTGCTGAGCTCAAGGATCAGTGTGACGCAGTTTTTGTAGAGGCGCACATGGAGGCTACTTCGGAAAAGATCGCACTGGGTTGGTACCTAGATGGTCGCGCTGCTGCTGTGGTGGGCACGCATACACATGCGCCCACCGCAGATGGCCGCGTCTTGCCGCAAGGCACCGCGTTTTTGAGCGATGCAGGCATGTGCGGGCCATATCATTCCGTGCTCGGCCGTGACGTTGGGCCAGTGGTGGCAAGTTTTCTGGACGGCATGAAACGGCGTTTTCCGGTGGCCGAAGACGACATTCGGATCTGCGGATGCCTGATCGACATCGACGCGGCGACTGGTTTGGCAACTAGCTTCGAGCGAATCGAGGTTGTCAAGGACTAGGCGTCGATCACTAGGTCGCTGCCACCTTTGGGTGCGCAGCAGCAGAGTAGGGCGTTGCCTGCTTCGGGTTCGCCGGTGTGGCCCATCGGGTATTCGACTTCGCCTGAGATGATCTTGTGCTGGCAGGCGGTGCAGTTGCCCATACGGCAGCCGTATTCGAGGTCGAGGTCGTTGCTCTCCGCAAATTCGAGAATGGTTTCTTCGTCGCCGGTCCAGTTGAGCTCGACGCCGGATTTTTGAAAAATGATTTTAGGCATGCTCGAGCATGGAAAGCATTTATTTGTGGAATGCAAACTGTGAATCGGCATTTAATCCTTGGGTCTAAGTGTATGGCGCAGCTCTTCCAGACCGCAGTAGAGTACGGGCACGACGAAGATGGTGAGTGTCGCGAGGAGCATGCCGCCGAAGGTGGGGATCGCCATTGGGATCATGACATCGGCTCCGCGCCCTGTAGAGGTGAGCACGGGTAAAAGCGCGAGGATGGTTGTAGCGCTGGTCATCATGGCCGGGCGAACGCGTCGTTGCGCCGCTTCGATCGTTGCTGTGCGAATGTCGGCGCGATTGGTCGGCTGATTTGTTCGGAAGCTTTGCTGTAGGTAGGTGCAGACGATGACGCCGTTGTCGGTGGCGATGCCGAAAAGTGCGAGAAATCCGACCCAAATGGCGACGCTTAGATTGATCGTTTCCATTTGAAAGAATGCCCGCAGGTTGTGCCCGAATAGTTCAAAGTTGAGGAACCACGGTTGACCGTAGCACCACAGCATGATGAAGCCTCCCGACCAGGCGAAGAGGATACCAGAGAAGACTAGAAGGGTGGTGCTGGTTTGTTTGAACTGGAAGTACAGAATCATCCAAATCGCAAACAGCGCGATGGGGAGCACGATGCTCAAGCGCTTTTCTGCGCGGATTTGATTCTCGTAATTACCTGTGAAGGTGTAGCTCACTCCGGTAGGAATGAGAAGTTCGCCTGACTCGATTCTTTGAGTCAACCAGGCTTGTGCTTGCTCGACGACTTCGATTTCCGCGTAGTCTGCTTGTTTATCAAAGATGACATAGCCGACCAGAAAGGTGTCTTCACTTTTAATGACTTGCGGGCCGCGGGTGTAACGAATGTCTGCCAGTTGTTTGAGTGGGATTTGCGTGCCATCGGGAGCTGCGATGAGGATCGCTTCAATCGCTTCGATGGAGTCACGCCGCTCTCTTTGATAGCGCACGCGTACTGGGTAGCGCTCACGGCCTTCGACGGTCATTGTCACTGGTTTCCCACCGATGGCGACTTCGATGACTTGCTGCACCATCGCGATGCTGATGCCGTAGCGTGCGATCGCTTTGCGGTCGATGTCGATTTCGAGATACGGCTTACCAACGATGCGATCGGCGAACACCGTTTCGGACTTAATTGACGGCACTTCTTTGAGGGCCGTTTCGATTTCGAAGGCGACTTTCTCCAGTGTTTCGAGATCCGGACCGTATACTTTGAGTCCCATCGGTGCACGCATGCCGCTTTGTAGCATGACGATACGTGCGGCGATGGGTTGTAGTTCGGGGGCGGAGGTGGTGCCTGGGATGGCGGCGGCATCGACGATCGCCTGCCAGATGTCTTTCGGGCTTTTGATCTCGTCGCGCCATTGGCGGAAGGGTTTGCCGTGTTTGTCAGGTATTAAGCTCCCCTCTGCGTCGTAAGCATAATCGTTGGCGGAGTGGTCGTATTGGAATGTCAGGATATGGCCGTTTGTGTCGGTGATATACTCGGATTTATAATTGATGATCGTTTCGATCATAGAAATTGGAGCTGGGTCGAGCGGGCTTTCCACACGGCCAATTTTCCCGACTGCCGACTCGACCTCAGGGATTGAGTTGATTGCCATGTCTTGCTTGCGCAGCACATCCATGGCTTCCCCAATTGAAGCATGTGGCATGGTTGTTGGCATGAAGAGGAAAGACCCTTCATCAAGAGCGGGCATAAACTCTTTACCTAGCCCCGGCAGGGCATGTGCGGTTGCCACGTAAGGCGAGGACTTTTGGACTGAACTTGGCATCCATCCAAACAGTGTACCAAACCCTAGCCACACCGATACGCCTAAGAGTAAGACCAAGCTGCAGCCTAGTAAAAAAATGATTTTGAAATGTAGTATGACGGCGAGCATTCGCGCATAGAATCGGATGAAGCTGTAAAATGTTCCCAGGAGGCCACCGATCAATAGTGCGACGAAGAGTGAGTTGGCGAAGTCGCGTGCGGGCCCTAAGGGCTGCCAGTCTTGAGCGAGGAATAGGGTGGTGGCAATGGCGACAGCGATACACAGACAGATGCGAGTGTATTGTTTGATGCTGCGCCAGATCGGGCTCGCAGTTAATTGAGGGCCTTTGCGCTTTGTTTTAGCCAATATCCAGTGGGCCAGTGGTGGTATGATGGTGAGTGCGACTACAATCGAGCCGATCAAGGCAAAGGTCTTTGTGTAGGCCAGTGGGCGGAAGAGCTTACCTTCTGCCGCTTCCATGGTGAAGACGGGGAGGAAGCTGATGATCGTCGTGAGCACTGCTGTCACAACGGCACCACTCACTTCGGAGCAAGCTCTATAGACGACTTCTAGTCGGTTCTCATCAGGCGCCGCAGCTTCAATATGTTTGAGTATATTTTCGATCAGCACCACGCCCATGTCGACGATTGTGCCGATTGCGATGGCGATGCCTGAGAGAGCGACGACGTTGGCATCGACCCCAAAGAGACTCATCCCGATAAAGGCAAACAGCACGGCAAGTGGCAGAACGCCGGAAATGAGCACGGCGCTACGAAAGTGCATGAGCATCAGAATGACCACAATGATCGTGACGAGGATTTGCTGGCGCACGGCGTCTTCTAATGTGCCTAGAGTTTCGTAGATTAGGCCAGTGCGGTCGTAAAATGGGACGATTTCAATCTGGCTTATCGTGCCATCGTTCAGGGTTTTCTTTGGAAGTCCTGGAGAAATTATTTTGATCTGTTCTTTGACTCGTTTGATCACGGCTAGTGGATTCTCTCCAAAGCGGGTGACGATGACGCCGCCGACAGCTTCGGCGCCTGCTTTGTCGAGTGCGCCGCGTCGGAGGGCGGGGCCATATTCGATCTCTGCAATTTGTTGGAGTGTGATGGGCACATTGTTGCGTTGTGTGATCACCGTGTTTCGCAAGTCGTCTAGATTCTCGATGAAGCCGAGTCCACGAATCACATATTCGACGCTGTTGATCTCGACGGTACGCGCGCCCACATCGAGATTGCTAGCGCGCACGGCATTGAAGACTTGGTGTAGTGCGATGCCGTAATGACGCAGCGCGGTTGGATCGACATCGATTTGATATTCTTTGACGTAGCCACCGATTGAAGCGACTTCCGCCACGCCATCGACGCCTTGTAGCGCGTAGCGAACATACCAGTCTTGTGTGCTGCGCAGTTCATCGAGATCCCATCCGCCGCTGGGTTTTCCTTCGGGGGATTGTCCTTCGAGTGTATACCAAAAGACTTGGCCTAGTGCGGTGGCATCAGGCCCTAGTTGTGGATGGACGCCAGTTGGGAGAGTGCCTGAGGGGAGGCTGTTGAGCTTTTCTAGGATGCGACTGCGAGACCAGTAGAATTCGGCATCCTCTTTGAAGATGATGTAAATCGATGAAAATCCGAGCATCGAATAGCTGCGCACTGTCTTCACTTCAGGCAGCCCGAGTAGTGCGGTGGTGAGCGGATAGGTGATCTGGTCTTCGATGTCTTGAGGCGAGCGTCCCATCCATTCGGTGAAGACGATTTGTTGGTTTTCGCCGATGTCAGGAATCGCATCGACAGGCACGGGATTGCGCGGCAGCCAATCGACTTTCCAATCGAATGGGGCGACGATGATTCCCCATAGAATGAGACCTGCGGTGAAGAGGACGACCACCAGTTTGTTTTTGAGGCAGAAACGTATGAGTGCATTAATCATGGCTGATCTCCTTTTTGACTGAGCCGCAGTGAAGCATCATTGCTCCGTAGTAGGGGTTTCTGAGATCTTTGTTTGATTGCAGCCAGTCGGCGCCACGGTCTTCGTAAACCATGGAGCAATGCATAATGTATAGATTTTCTGGATACAAGTGGGGGTTGGATTCGAGCACCTGAATGATCGAGCTGGAAAGCGTTTCGAAATGTGGCCGGCGCATCGTATCTAGGTCAGGTGCTGCCATCATTACGTGGATTAAATCTGCAGCATTTCCGGTGTGCCCCGTTGCTCGCATCATATTTTTGAGCGCAAGCAGGGCAGTCTCCTTGTCATCGTTTGCGAGGGCTGCCTGTAGTTCTAGGTAGGTGGGCAATAGCTGCTCAACCAGAGCGCGCGAGAATGCGGGCCCTTTACTGGCATGCGCGGTGTGTATTTCCGGCATGCTCGTCACTTCAGCCTTCGCTGGATTCATCATGCTTGGCTTGGCTTGGATTTGTAGCGCGCTATCAATCTTAAATGCACCGTTGGTTACGACTTCGTCGCCTTCTTGTAAGCCTTCGATCACAATATAGGCATCGCCTGTTCTCGCGCCGAGTGTGATTTCATGGCCTTCGTAGGTGGGCCTGTCAGCATTGGGTTTCGCGATATAGACGATTGCTCGTTTGCCAGTTTGTAGCACTGCGGAACTCGGAATGATGAGAGGCTGTTCCGATGTATTGTCTGTTGTGATTTGCACAGTTCCTTCTGCGAGCATGCCGGGTTTCAGCTTGTATGTATCATTGGCGACGGTGACGCGTATGGGAGTGGTGCGAGTTTGTTGTGCGACTTCTGGTTCAATGAAGTCGACGATGCCATGAAAGGATTCACCGGGATAGGCTTGGACGTAAAACTCGACGGCTTGCCCCGAGTGGAGCGCCGCGAGATCTGTCTCGTAGGCATCGAGCACCAACCAAAGTGAACTGAGGTCGACGATCGTATAGAGTAACTCTCCGGTTTTAAGGTAAGCACCTTCGTTGACATGCTTGTTGACGACGACGCCATTGATGGGCGCACGCAGTTCGAAGTGCTCGTTGGCTACCCCGTCTTGTAATAGCGAGTCGATTTGATCGGTTTGTAGATCCCACAATTTGAGTTTCTCGCGGGCGATGTTTGCGAGCTTGCCGTGTGGGTCGCGTTGATAGGCGCCGAGTAGTTCACGCTGTGCGCTTAAGAGTTCGGGACTGTAGATCTCGGCGAGTATTTGCCCCTCTGAGACAGGGATCCCAACGGAATCAACGATGAGCGTGTCAACTCGTGCTGGGAAGCGAGCGGTGAGTGATTTCACTTTGGTCTCATCGCGCATGAGACGGCCGACCATTTCAACGGACCTGTCGGAATCAGCCCTGCGTATTCGAGTGGTTTGTATGTCAGCGAGTGCCTTAGAACTTTCGCTCATCGAGAGTTCTCTCGGTGTGCTCAAAGAATCGTCTTTCTTTAGAGGGATCAAATCCATTCCGCAAATTGGGCATTCCCCAGGCTCTGCTTGTTGTATTTGTGGATGCATGGAACAGGTCCAGCGTGTGGATGTAGCGGTGTCGTGCTCTTCAGTGTGCTCGGTGGCTGATGGAGTGGATGGCTTAAAGAATAAACCAATGCATGTGCCTAGGATGAGTCCAGTGGCTGCGATGAGAATGTATTTTTTGTTCATGGTCTTGCTCTATTTTGAAATGTTTGTGGTCAGTGCCTGTATTTCGGCGTGCGCTTTCGCGGTATCGGCGCATGCGCGCCAGTAGTTGATTTGTAGGTCGAGTAGGATGCGTTCGCTTTGGATGACATCTAGGACATCGACTTGGTCGCTTTCATAGGCGAACTGTGTGTTTTCGAGCGCCTGCTCTGCGAGCGGGATAAGCCGATTCACATAGCGTTGCATACGTCTTAAGTTATCACCGTGTTGCGAAACTGCGTTGCTGAGTGCGCTGGTGAGTTCCAGCAGGCGATTCCGGTAGTTTGCAGTGCTGGCACGTTGATTGGCTTTGGCTGCACGGATGTGCGCGCGATTAGCTTTCTCCCAAAGTGGAATCTGAATACCTATAGAGACGTTCCATGGGTCTTCGCCTGCATCCGAGAAGTTGGAGTTGCCCTCGCCGACTTGTATGTAGTTTACCCCGAATGTGAGATCCGGGTAGCGCTTCAGTCGATTGAGCTCAGTTGCTTGTGCGGCTGAGGCCGTGCTGCGTTTCATTGCGAGCAGCTCTGGGTTGTTATGGCGCAGTTGGCGTTTCAGTTCAGTGCTGTCGAGCTTTTCAGTCCGGGGCTCTGGTAGCACGGCGAGGAGGGGTAATCTATCTGAGGTGGTCCCCAGCAATGCTGCGAGTTCGGCGCGTTCGGCTTCGAGGCGCTGCTGTTGTTGGTCGCGCATGTCCAGCGTGCGCTCGAGTTCGAGTTCGAATTGCAGAACATCATTGAGCGGTCTGCCATTACGCACATTTTCTTCGGCCACCTCTTGGGCTCGTTCGATCCATTGTAGGCTCTGGTCGGTCAATTCGAGCGCTATTTCCTGATAAGAGGCCTCTGCGTAGTGGATGCTGACGTCGCGCAAGAGCATTTGTTCCACAGATTGAGCCGCGTGCAGGATGATTTCGGCATCGATGCGCGCTATGTTTTTTTGAGTCGATAGCTTTGTGAGCCATGGGACTGTCTGCTGAATCGAGTAGATTGCTTGCTGCGGCCCTGTACGGGTTTCCACGGATTCACCGAAATAGGTGACTTTAACCTGTGGATTGGGCAGGGCGTCGGCACTATCAATACGCGCAGACATGGCGCGATGCTGCGAGTGGATTGCTTCAATACTTGGATTTTGCAGGAGCGCGAGTTGATGCGCTTCTGCGAGTGTGAGCGTCTCGGCTCCATTCAATGCACAGAGTAGTAAGCTACTGAGCAGAGTGATGCTCTGAAGCTTTTGTTGAGTAAAAAGAGTATCTTTGGACATAGATCATGATTGATGAGTGGTCGTTCCGTATCCGCCACGGCGTGTAGGCGGATGTTATCAGTGGTTCTACACTGCGATGTTTACGGGAATGGGGGATCAATCAGATCCTATAGATACAATATACCTGTGATAGCCTTCGCGGCGGTGCGTGCTGCGGCGTCTTAAATTCGGGATCTGGAAGGCTGCACGTATGAGCCGTGGCAACCACGATGTCGGCCAAGGCATATGAGACTTGCGCACACTGTATTGTCTCGTGCAGTGCTCCGAGGTCTTTCGATGTGCTCGCGTGATAGTCTTTGAGTGCCTGGTGTGGGCATTCATTAATATCGTGGGAGTCATCGACGGGTACGGAATCGCTGTTGCTCAAGGGCTTTGATTGGCAGCAACTGCGTGCGAGTGCTGTCTGCTCGACAGCATTCATGGCAAACCCATCTGCTGTGCAGCAGCAGAATGGGTTGAAGATGGCGAGGACCATCAGTAGTTGGACGACTCTCAAAGACACGCTATTATGGTATGGGTTTTAGTATTATTTACAAGGGCGAGAATAGGAGAGGTTGGGAAATTCATTTATTCCGTCTTATTATTGCTAACTTCAAACACTTGGCTTCTATCTACTTATATATGTCCAAGATCCGTCAGATTGATTATTCTACGCCACGCACACTATACGCTTATAGTGGTAAAAGTGTGGTGCGTATGACTGGCGATGAGACGCGTTATCAGTTTTCGGGTAAAATGATGGAAGGCGAAGAGGGCGAGTTTGCGAAAATCGGCGAGATTCGTAAAGACTGGCAAAAGAGTGCCTTTCCGCTGCCATGGACCGATTCGCCTGATGTCGTACGCCCGGATTAGCTTAATTGCTAGCGATTCCTTTGGATTCGGCATTCTCCATGCTTGACAGAGAACGATGTAGCTCCTTTTTTCCTCCCTCTTCACAACTTCCGGCCTCTGGCCCTGAAATCTATCGAAACAATAACAATATATGGCTCTTAAAATCCGCCTCCAACGTCACGGTGCTAGTCACCGTCCCTTTTATCGTCTAGTTGTCACCGAAGCCACTGCGCGTCGTGACGGTCGTTTTGTCGAGGTACTCGGCACTTACGAGCCGCAGGCTAAGCGTGCGACAGATGAACTCAATCTGAAGATTGATCGTATTGATTATTGGAAGTCCGTTGGCGCAAAGCCTACAGACACAGCTGCAAGCTTGATTCGTAAGGCTAGTCGTGATGCTGCTGCGATTGAAGCAGCGCCTGCAGTTGAAGTTAAAGCACCTGCAGCTCCTAAAGCTAAAGCAGCTCCCAAAGCTAAAGCAGCTCCTAAGACTAAAGCAGCTCCTAAGACTAAAGCGGCCGAAGCTAAGACTGAAGCACCTGCGGCTGAAGAGACTAAAGCTGAAGCATAAGCTGGTCCACCCCTTACTCTCAAGGGCCACCGACCGATTGCACCATGCACATCGAGTTTGATATTTTAACCCTCTTCCCAGAAATGGTGGAGGGTTTTTTATCGTCCAGTATGTTGGGGCGAGGGCAACGCAACGGATTAATCCGTGCGCAAGCTCACCAACTGCGTGATTGGACGACAGATAAACATCACAAAACCGACGAGATGCCCTTCGGGGGCGGAGCGGGCATGGTCATGAAGCCAGAGCCAATTTACGCGGCAGTCGAGTCGATACGCCGCCCAGAGACTAAACTTATCTATATGGCACCAGACGGCGAGCCGTTGACTAGCCAATTGGCTCGTGAGTTGGTCCAGGAAAAGCATCTTATTATACTAAGTGGACACTATGAAGGCGTGGATCAACGAGTGCGCGACGATTTAGTCGATCGAGAAGTGAGTATTGGGGATTATGTGCTGACTAATGGCACTCTGGGAGCTGCAGTGATGATCGACTGTATCAGCCGATTTGTCCCCGGATTTTTAGGGGACGAAAAATCCTTGACGGAGGAATCCTTTATGACCACCTTCCTCGGCTTTCCTCAATACACCCGTCCTGCGGAGTTTCGCGGTATGGGTGTGCCAGACGTTTTATTGTCTGGGGATCATGCTGCCATTGCCAAATGGAGGCGTGAACAGCAGATCGAAAAGACCCAGCAACTAAGACCAGACATTTTACCAAACGGAGAATTCCAGCAATGAGCCAAGCAATCCTAGAAGACATCACTAAAGATCAACTCACGAGCGACCGCGCAGACTTTAAAGTCGGCGATGGCGTTCGCGTTCACCTAAAGGTCACCGAAGGTGACAAGACACGTATTCAGATTTTTGCTGGTATCGTCATCGCTCGTAAGGGCGGTAGTCTTCAAGAGACCTTCACCGTGCGTCGCATCGCATCCGGTGTTGGTGTTGAAAAAGTATTCCCTGTGCATAGCCCAGCGATCGAGAAGATCGAGATCGACCGTGAATCCATCACCATGCGTGCACGTATGTATTACATGCGCGACCGTATTGGTAAGGCTGCTAACCAAGTTAAGGAAAAGCGCTTGGTCGAAGCTAAGCGCAAATAAGCGGTCGCAGACATTTATTAAAGGGCCGTCTCACTTGGGGGCGGCTTTTTTGTTGGTGTCGCTAGCAAGGACCGATCTCGCGCGTACAAGGGGCGTGGGCGAATCCCCCACGCTCCCTTGTCATCTTTTTTGCATTTAGGAACCTTGCCAGCAAACGGGTTAGCCATATCTTGTCACAATTCTGGCTTATAGATCTATGAAAACCTTGTTTCGAATTGCAGTTGTTCTCTTTATTCTCTTATTGGTCACCTTGGTTGGAGGCTATTTGACGCTGACCAATGCAGGTTTCCAAAAGCGACTGGTCGAGAGACAATTACCGGAGGGAAGCTCGATTGAGTCGATCCATGTGACCACGACGCAAGTGACGCTCTCGGGCTTGTTATTGATACTACCAGATGGCACGCGGGTGCAGGTCAGCGCGGTGGATACCGCATTTGATCCGCTGGCCGCAGTGTTTGATCAAACCATTAAGATGGGCGTCCTTCAAGTGGAGGGGCTGCGTGTCGATCTACCTGTTGTTGCTGAACCGAAGCCTTCTGGTCCCCCGTCAGTGGATGTCCGCGTGCCTCGTGTTGAGGCCGTACCAGACCTGGCGACAGCGAGTGAGCCAACTGCGAACCCGATAGAAGCTCTCTATGCTTTAGGGGATTTTAAGTGGTTGCTCGATATCGAGGGAATTGCTGTGGAGGGTGTGATCCACGATGGTAATGGTTCCATGTATATGGTGCGTGTCGATTCGCCTGCCATTCGGCCTGGAGAAGTCTCAAAGATAGATGCGTCGCTGCAGCTGCTGACGGATGTTTTCTTGCCGTCTGGGCTGGAGTCATTTGATTCGACTGTGGCGTTGAGTTTTAAGCAGAAAGTCGCTGGTGGTTTTGAGTCTTTGAAGTTGGAGACGAACACATCTGGCAAGGATTTTCAAGGTCTTCATTTGATCTCATTGCAGCAGAAGCTGGACTTGGAAGTGGATGACGCTGAGGCGACCATTTCTGTGACTTTTGATGCCGACTTGCCGAAGCCGCAAGTGCTAGTCCCTGAATTGGCTGGGCTGGGTGCGTTGAAGGTGTCTGGCAACGCGGTAGTATCGACTGATGGCGAGGCGATGACGCTCAGCACAGCCGATTTAAATATATCGGCTGCAGGCTCAGAGCTGTTGGCGCTAGACTTAAAGCGCAGCTTGGTGTTTGGCGGTGTAGCGAATGTATCGGGTGAGTTTCTCGATATTACGATTACCGCGCTACAGCTCGAATGGCTCAACGCATGGTTGGGCGATGGGCTGCGGGTGCAATCGCAGGCACCTGTCTCGCTTGAGCTTTCAGTTGTGGGTGTCGCGGATGGGGCATTTGCTGTTAAGTTTGCAGAACCGATCGCTTTGGGGCCGTTGACTGTGACAGAGGCAGGGGTACCGTTGCTTCAAGACCTCGTTGTGATCGTTGCGCTAGAATTACAGTTGAGCGTGGACCAATTGTTAACGTATTCGCTGGATTCGCTGAGTGTGGCGGATAAATACGGCTCTTTTATCCAAGGCAGCTCAAATGGCATGATTCAGTTGGATGCGAGCCGGACCGCGGCGAATCCTTTTGCAGGCGTTCAAACCCAAACTGAGCTTCAGATTAGTCTGCAGGAGGTCTTTCAGTTACCGGTATTGGCGGGCAGTGCGTCGATCGTCAGTGGCCAATTGGGCATGAATTTGAGCATCGATGAGGCAGCTGTTGAGCCACTACAACTGCAGGCAAAAGTCAAAGGACTACGCGCGCGTAGTCTGCCTAGTGTGAGTCGCGACTATGTAATCGCTTTGGGGCTGAAGCCTACCTTAAATAAGTGCGAGTGGAAGATCGGCGCAGACATGTCAGCTGGGCCTGTGAGCCGGCCATCAACCGTTCTGCGATTTTCGAGTATAGTGAATGCGAGCCAAGAGCCAATGACCTTCGATGCTGAGCTTTCGGGTCCTCGCGTGACTCAGAAGGATATATCGATTTTAACAGCGGCCTTTTCGCCGAGAGAAGAGACTGGGGCGGCTCCTTATACGCCGACGCTTCCGGGCCAAGCGCGTAGCAGCGCACCTAAGACATCTGCAACCCCACGGATCAGAGCTGCGGTTGCTTCTCGACCAGTGCCGCCGGCATGGGCGATGCTCTCTGGTGATGTGTCGGTCAGCATCGACGAATTCCGTGTGGAAGCCGGGCAAGTGATTGAGGCGATTTCGTTGAAGGCAGTCGTCTCTGAGCCGAAGTTGTCGGTCGATCCGATCTCAGCGAAGATCGGCAAGGGGAAATTAAGCGGCAGCAGCACGGTGCTGTATGCGTCGAATCAATTGAAGCCCTATAGCCTGACAACGGATATTCGATTTGAGGAGGTCGATCCTGCATTTTTTGCAAAGAAATATCAGCGTCCTCCTGTGCAGGGGCAGTTTGATGGCGTGTTTGAGGTGGCGGGCGTCGGTGAGACGCTGAATACTGCGATTGAAGATTCGACTGCGGCGCTCAAAATTACAGGCGGAGGAGGCGTCTTAACGGCCTTTGAGCTGGACGAGCGTAAGCAGCTCGGTCTCGGCCTCGCAGGATTGCTTGGGCAAAGCTTGGATCGACCGGGGATTACCGCGCTCTCTCTCACCATTCCGTATTTTAAGAATATACCCTTTGATCATTTCGTCTTCGAGCTGATGCGTGGGACGGACAAGCGCGTATTGATTCCGGAGCTGAGATTAACCGGAGAAAGCGTGTTGCTGGATGCATCCGGTTCGGTCGGTGCGAGTAATCTGAGTGACGTGATGAATCAACCGTTGGATTTAATCGTATCACTCGGAGCAAAGGGGCGCCTGACAGAATATTTGGAAACACTTGATCTACTTCAATCGACGGCTGGCGAGGACGGCTTTACGCGCTGGAATCAGGAGATTAAAATTACCGGTAGCTTGGCGGATCCAGATACGGGAGCCTTGATGGATATTCTAAATGATGCGGCGAAGGGTGCCCTTTCAAAGCCCAAGAAGCGTGAGCACGCTTCGGAGGAGACCGATCCGACCAATCAACTGTCGACAAAACTAGCACCGCAATCCGAGGGTGCAATTGAGGCATCCGAAGCGGAGGGACTCCAAAATAAGTCTAAAGAAGAGCGGCGTCGCGATGACATCGAGATGGGCTTAGACTTGTTGAATTCCTTCTTTGGAAATTAAAGGAGTGTGGGCGACTCGCCCACGTATTGACTTGAACTTAGGCGACTCGCCCACGCTCCTTTCGATTTAATCGAGCTGCGCTTTGAGTGCCGCGACTTGCTTCTCCAGTTCGCGTAACTGAAGCTGAATGTCGGGAAGACGTTGGATGCCGACCCACTGACGTTTTGCCCGTTGAATGGGCGCTGCAGGGTAGCCGAGCACGATTTCCTTGTCGGCGATGTCACGCATGACGCCAGACTTGCTGCCGATGGTCACTTGATTGCCGATTTTGAGGTGTCCTGAGACGCCAGACTGCGAGGCGATGACGCAATAGTCGCCAAATTCTGTGCTGCCCGCAAAGCCGGATTGGCCAAGAATGAGGCAGTTATCGCCGAAAGTCACGTTGTGCGCGATGTGGACTAGATTATCAATTTTGCAGCCAGAGCCGATACGCGTCGAGCCGAGGGCGGCGCAGTCAATCGATGTGTTGGATCCGATTTCTACGTCATTGCCGATCACCACGTTGCCGACTTGCGGCATTTTGACATGGCGTCCTTGGTCAAACACATAGCCATAACCATCCGCACCAATCACGGTGCCAGAGTGGATGATCGTGCGGTCGCCGATTTCCGTGTGCGAGTAAAGCACTACGTTGGGATGCAGGCGCACGTCGCTGCCAATCTGGGTGTCATGTGCCACGTGATTGCCGCCGATCAATGAGGTGCGTGCGCCGATAGTGACGTTGTCACCGATGACGCAACCTGCCCCGACGTGAGCGCTGGGGTGAATCTCTGCGCTGTCATCAACGCTGGCGCTTGGGTGAATGCCTGGTTCGAATGTTTGAGGTGGAAAGAAAAGTGGCAGTGCGTGCGCGGCGGCGATGCGTGGGTTGGCCACACGGATTAGCACTTTCGCAGTCGAGCTGCAGTTAGCTGATACTAAAATTGCGGATGCCTCGCTTGCTTCAGCAGCGGCGACATAACTGTCCTTTTCAGCAAAAGTGAGGTCACCTGGGCGTGCGCGGACGGCCATGGCGAACCCAGAGAGTTCGATGCTGCCGTCGCCGACGACTTCACCATTTAATTGCGTTGCAAGTTCTGAGGCTGTGATCGTCATACTAAATAGAGGTGTCGAATGAGGGACGGTGCTTACCAGAATCGTGTCGCCCACCTAACGAAGCTACATGCAGAGTCGCAGCATGTGTCAAGAGTTCTGGTTCTGTGATAGGAGTTTGGGCGACTCGCCCACGTAGAGCCAATGTTAATCCAAAGGAGGGCGAGTCGCCCGCGCTCGTTAGAACACAAAAAAGGACGCCCGTTACTGAGCGTCCTTTTGTTTCAAGTGATTCGGCGTTAAAGTTGAGTGTTCTAAGTTCGCGTTATCGGCGCTAGCCTTGGATCTCGGCGAAGGCCCAGTCGAGCCATGGCAGCAGTGCTTCGATGTCTGCTGTATCAACCGTCGCGCCACCCCAGATCCGGAGACCGTCAGGTGCATCTCGGTAGCTGCCAAAGTCGTAGCCGACGTCTTCTTTGTCGAGTAGGCTGACGATTTGCTTCGCCTTGGCGGCTTGCTCATCAGCTGGAAGGGCTTGATACCAATCGGCTGTGATCTTGAGGCAGATTGATGTGTTCGAGATGGTTGCAGGATCTTCGGCGAGGAATTCGATCCAGTCGGTCTTGGCTGCCCAGTCGGCGATTGCCTTGAGATTGGCTTCAGAGCGTTCGATCAATGTCGGTAGGCCGCCGATGCTTTCTGCCCAACGTAGGCCGTCCACTGCGTCTTCGATGGCGAGCATAGAGACGGTGTTGATGGTCGCGGCGCTGAAGATACCTTTGATCAGTTTGCCGCCACTAGTAAGGCGGAAGATTTTCGGTAATGGCCATGCAGGTGTGTAGCTTTCGAGGCGTTCGATCGCTCGTGGGCTCAGCACGATCATGCCGTGGGCACCTTCGCCACCCATGACTTTTTGCCACGACCATGTGACGACATCGAGTTTACTGAAGTCCATATCCATAGCGAACACCGCAGAAGTTGCGTCACAGATAGTTAGGCCTTCGCGGTCGGCTGGGATCCAGTCAGTGTTCGGGACTTTGACCCCGGAAGTGGTGCCATTGTAAGTGAATACGACGTCGTTGGAAAAGTTAACCTTAGAGAAGTCTGGCAGCAAGCCGTAGTTGGCTTCGTGCTTGGTGACGTTGTCGAGCTTGAGCTGCTTAATTACATCAGTGACCCAACCAGAGCCAAAGGATTCCCATGCGCACATTTCAACGCCACGTGCGCCGAGCAGTGACCACATTGCCATTTCTACTGCGCCGGTATCTGAAGCTGGTACGATGCCGCAAACGTAGCTTTCAGGCAGACCAAGAATGGATGCGGATTTGTCGATCACTTCTTGGATGCGCGCCTTGGCAGGCTTTGCGCGGTGAGAGCGGCCAACGAGTGCTTCGTTGAGTGCTTCGAGCGACCAACCGGGACGCTTAGAACAGGGACCGGATGAGAAATAAGGACGTTTTGGTTTAACTGTTGGTTTCATGGAAATTATTGCTGATTGAACGTTGTTTGATGCCCTGATTTTAACTCTTCTTGGCCGCTTTCTTTTTAGCTGCCTGCTTCACTGGGCGTGGTGCAAATTCAAAGCCGATCTTGCCATTTTCAAAGTCGAGGGTGAGGTGAGCTTTGAATGGGCGTTTGGTGCGCTTGGAGATAAAACCGTCGAGCAGTGGCGTCTTGCCTTCGGTGAATAATTGTTCGACCGCTTCGGAATCGAGCTCTTTCTGTAGGATGACCTTGCCGAGACGGAAGCCGTCAGGTGAATCCTTTGGTTTGAACTCGGGAATATGGTAGGCCTTGTCGGAGCCGTAGAACTTAGCTTCGAGTCCGTTGTGTAATGTGATTGTTTTAAGCAACTGATCATCGGTCAACTCATCGGCTGAGTCGAGGTCGTCATCAAATACGAAGTTGGTCTTCCATTTGCCGATTTTCCCTGTCTTGGTGACGTTTTGCACCAGCTCGAGAGCGGCATTGAATGGTTTATTAAAGCGCGAGACGAAGCCTTCCATCTCGGGGAGCTTCTTCGTGGTGAAGAGCTCGGCAGCTTCGTCGACGCTGAGCTTGCGGCCAGCGATGTGCTTAGAGATACGGAAGTCGCATGCTTCTTCGCGACATTCGTAGGTGGCGTCTGTTTGTTTGAGACGTGCGGCGCTACAGGCTGGGCAGGCGCATTCCAAATCAGGGAAGGTGCGGTTGACCAACATCTCCATGTGGCTGCGAGCTTTGCTGACTACGTCCTCGGTGAAGGTGGCGATCTCTTGCATGAAGTCGTCGCGCTTAATCTCGCCGCGTTCCATCTTGTTAAGCTTTGCTTCCCAGTCGCCAGTCATGGAGGGCGAGGTGAGCTGCTCGATATGCATCTCTTCGCACAGCTCGATCAGGCGCAGGCCCTTGCCGCTGACGTTAAGTTCACGGCCATCCCGGGCGATGTACTTCTGGCGGAGCAAGCCTTCAATTGTGGCGGCGCGAGTAGCGGGTGTGCCGAGACCACGTTCGGACATTGCTTCGCGCAGTTCGTCGTCGTCAATAATGAGTTTACCTGCACCTTCCATCGCTGCAAGGAGGGTCGATTCCGAGTAGCGAGCCGGCGGCTTGGTTTCTTTGTCTAATATGTCGATCGATTCGGTCTGCGCATCTTCGCCTTGTGCGACGGCGACGAGCTCGTCCTTCTCTGCAGCAACGCCTGCCACGCGGCCATAGACGGCGAGGTAACCTGGCTTGACCAGTGTTTTACCATTGGTCAGGAAAGTGTCTTTTTCGTCGCCGTGATTGATTGTCGTTAGGCGCTTGGTGACTTCGAACTCAGCATGTGGGAAGAAGACTGCGATGAAGCGTTTGAGGACCATGTCGTAGAGCTTGGATTCTTGCTCGTTGAGTTTAACGACGCGGCCAGTTGGGATAATCGCAAAGTGATCCGAGACCTTCGCGTTGTTAAACACGCGCTTGGAGAACTGCACACGATCATTCTCAATCGCATCGATGGCCCATTTAGCAGACGGATGTCCGGATTTTGCGAGTTCGCTAAAGGTCTCGAAAACCTTGCTCATGTAGTCCTCGGGTAAATAGCGAGAGTCAGTTCTTGGATAAGTGAGCATTTTGTGACGCTCGTACAGTGCTTGTGCCAACCCGAGTGTATTTTTGGCAGTGAAGGGGGCTTCGCGCTGGAGGGTGGTGAGGTCGTAGAGCTGCGGTGCGATCTGCTTAGTCGGCTTAGTCTCTTCGGTGACTGTGCCAGCTTTGCCTTGGCAACGTTGGTGGATCTTCTCGGCGGTGGCTTTATCCCAAACACGCTCGGCGCGGCTATGTGGCTGCTCTTTGTTTTTCTTGAAGTCGACGTCCATCCATTTACCAGGGTATTCGCCGTTGGTGACGCCAAAATCGGCATGAATCTCCCAGTAATCTTCTGGGTTGAACGCAGCGATTTCGCGCTCGCGTTTGGCGAGGATGGCGAGAGTCGGGGTCTGCACACGGCCTGCAGCTGTGATGTTGAATCCGCCGTGACGCGAGCGGAAGCAGGTGAAGGCGCGAGTCGAGTTAAGGCCGACTAGCCAGTCAGATTCGGAGCGGCATTTAGCGGCGTCGGCGAGGTTCGACATTTGCTCGCCTTCGCGAAGATTGTCCCAAGCTTCAAGGATAGAACCAGTGGTCATCGATTGCATCCAAAGGCGCTTGACGGGCTTCTGGATTTTGCCGATGTCCATGATGTATTGGAATATCAGCTCACCTTCGCGGCCGGCGTCACATGCGTTGATGATGAGGTCGAATTCTTTCTTTTTTGCCAAGCTGAGCACGTGCTTCAGGCGGTTGTGCGTTTGCTCGATGGGTTGGAGCTCGAATTTATTCGGGATCGCCGGCAGCACTTTAAAGTTCCAAGGAAGGTTTTTGCCGTTGGGGCCAGTTGGCATCTTCAGCTCAACGAGGTGACCGACCGCCGAGGTGATGGCGGCATTTCCGTTCTCGAAATATTGTGCGTCGCGGGATTTGCCCTTTTTCTCAAATTTGCCCAAGTGCTTGGCCAAGGCTTTGGAGAGGTCGGTGGCGACGGAAGGCTTTTCGGCAATAATTAAATATTTCATGTGTTCTAGTCTATCGGTCTGTAAAGTGCTAAGCCTCCGTGGTCAATGGAGGCTCGATGAAGATGGACACTATAATTGTGTTACTGAGGCGGAATATTTAATGTGTTAGGCAGCCGCGCAAACTCGATCCAGCCCGCGTGGATTACGTGGCTTGTAACTAAAAGATTGCTGGTGCGGAGGCTCATTGAATAAAAAGTGTAAGTTTTATCGTGTGAAGAGAAAAATGGAGTTTGGCGATCTCAATCTATTATGCATTGATTTAGTTTAGGTAAATGAGAGTCGCTAGGTTTTCGGTAAAACAGGCGATTAAATCTAGCGTCAACCCTGTTTCTCATTTTTGCCCTATCTGCCTCAGTACAAAACTCATTACCCGCACTCTTTTTTATGCTCCGTAAATTCCGTGATGATCTAGCGCGCAAGGCCAATGACTTTGCCCAATTCACTGCGGATGTGATCTACGATCGTCAGCATGGCCGTGCGGCTGAGCTGTTTGGCTCCTTCCTATATATACTTTCGTTTCTGTTCAGTTTTATCGTGCAGCTGCGCTGGTATCTCTATGAGCACCGTATTCTCCGCAACAAACCACTAGGCTGCCTAGTCGTGGTGGTAGGAAATTTGACGGTCGGTGGCACTGGGAAGACGCCTGTGGTGGAGAAATTTGCCCGCACCTTGACGGAGCGTGGCCGCAAGGTCGCAATTCTTAGCCGTGGGTATAAAAGTAAAAAAGAGCCACTAACTAAAAAAATATGGCGCAAGCTGACGCACGGCGAGGAAGCGCCACCCAAAATAGTCAGTGATGGTAAAAACGTGCTCCTAGACTCAGAAGTTGCTGGTGATGAGCCATATATGCTTTCAAAAAACTTGCCTGGAGTGGTTGTGCTGTGTGATAAGAACCGCGTGAAGGCCGGTTCATTCGCGATCCGACGCTTTGGTTGTGACACACTAATTCTCGATGATGGGTTCCAGTACTTGCCACTCAAAGGCCGCTTGAATTTGCTGCTGGTTGATAAGACCAATCCATTTGGGAACCAGCACCTGTTGCCGCGCGGAATTTTGCGCGAACCGATCAAGCATCTTTCCCGAGCAAGTTACATTTTTCTGACCAAGTCCGACGGCATCCAAGACGATGCCTTGCTCGAATTGATCCGCGAGCACAACCCGAAGGCGGAAATCATCGAATGCTCCCATCAGCCGCAATATTTACAGGCCATCGATGGTGGCGCTCGCTTGCCGCTGAATACTTTGAATGCCGCGCATATCGCTGCATTCAGCGGAATCGCTTCTCCAGAGAGCTTTGAGAACATGCTGCGCAGCTACGGTGCCGAGATTCGTTATAATCACCGTTTCCTTGACCATCATCGCTTTTCGCGTGCTGAAATTCAGCATGTCTACGATCAGGCGGCTGAAGCCGATCTCGATATGATTGTAACTACAGAAAAAGATGCCGTGCGCTTGTTTGAAGATATTAAGCCTATCATTCCGATTTATTTTCTTCGTCTCGAAATCGACATTCTCTCGGGGGAGGAGGACTTCGAGGAAGCGGCCGCTCGTATTTGCCTACCTCGAAATACACCGGCTCAAATGACGCGTCCTTCCTTCATCTCGGGGAATAGTTAAATGCGCAGTGAATGGGGCTTGAATGCCAGTCATCTTTTCGTCACTTATCTTTATTTTCCTCTGACTTATACTAATTAATACTATTACAATGGCTTCCACACCAGCCGACACAGTTTCTAAGATCGACAGCAAAAAACTTCATGACCTTGAAGTTAAAGACGCGCAATTTATCTTCCAGTCGGTCTGGGCGGTGCTGGTCGATGAATTTGGTGAGGAGAATTTACGTTTTCCTAAAGAGATTTTTTGGCTCAATGGTGCACCCGGCGCAGGTAAAGGCACCAATACTGACTTTATTATGAAGTTTCGCGACTTGACTGCACCGCCAGTGGTTGTCAGCTCGCTTTTGGAGAGCCCTGAAGCCAAGCAGATGATGGATGCTGGGATGCTTGTGGGTGACCGTGAAGTGGTCGAAATTATTTTACGTAAGCTGCTGGAGCCGATTTTTCAGACTGGTGCTGTGGTGGACGGCTTTCCTCGCACCAAAGTGCAGGTGGAGTGCGTCAAGTTGCTGTTTAATAAGCTTGTCGGCTTACGCAATAAGTATGCCGATACGCTGTTATCTCAGTATTTAAAAAAGCCGCACTTCCATATTGTGGTGCTTTTTGTAGATGAGAAAGAAAGCGTGCGACGTCAACTCCACCGTGGTGAGCAGTCACGCATCCATAACGAGGAAGTACGTGAGTCTGGTGATGGTGAACTTGTGGAAATGCGTACAACTGACCTCGATCCAGTTGCCGCGCTCAATCGTTACCGTACTTTTAAGGAAAAAACCTACGGGGCACTCAAAGATCTTCGAGCGATATTTTTCTATCACTTCATCAATGCACATGGCACGCTCGATGAAGTACGTGCACGTATTGATAAAGAGCTTTGCTATCAAGGCTCTCTTGAACTCGACGAAGCTACTTACGACCGCCTTTCTTCTATTCCGATTGCCAGCACGATATCGGCACATGCTCGTCAGGACTTGGTCGATCGCCTCGATACCTACGAGCAACGCCAAAAGGAGTTGTTTTCTAAAGTAGTGAATACAATTAATCGTGTTTTTATGCCGATCATTCAGCGCCATGCAATTTCTGGCATGGCTGTCGTGAATACCGAAGATACGACATTTGGCGACGCAGATGCGCTTTCCATGCTCATCGATATTTTCTCTGAGCGTGGTTATCATGCCATCATTGATATTCATCGAGATGAAGTGCCTGATTCGATTGATCCCAATACTTTCAAAATCAAGACTCGGATCAAGCTGGTATACCGAGTGCGCGTGCAGTTTAAGGGCTCCGAGATCCGTCGCGGGCGCTAATTCGGCGTTGCCGAAAGTACCCGTACTGCGCGCGGTGTTGCCGTATCAAGGGCTTCGCTCCAGCGCATAACAGACATCGTTTTAATCGGTGGATTAGCTGAGTTCTAGAATCAAGAGAGGCAGTAGACAGCCTTCATGCCAAGATTCATGCAAGGTGCGAGGCGTAGTCGCGAGACTGGGGGTGTCGTCGTGGTGCCAGAGTTCAAATCAACCGAAGGTCTTGCCATTCCAGCCCCAGTTGCTGGGGGGCTCGTTGCGGTAAGTGATGTAGATGCGGTCGGCCTGAATGTCAGTGGTCAAACGAATGCGCTCGCATAGTTCAGCTGTGAGTCGTAGCGGGGCATCCTCCGCCAGGCGGATGGCTCGCAGGTCAACCAGCATGGTTGGGTGTTCTGTGCCAGCCATGGTCATCTTAGCGCTGATCCAACTGGTCATAACGAAGTCTTCCGATTTTCCGAGTAGCTCGGATACTGCTTTGGAAAGTGTCTGTAGGCAGTTGGACTTTTCTGCGTCGGTAAGCGCTAAGTTGGAGGTGATTTGGATGAGCGGTATGGTTTTTGAGGAATTAGTGCTAAAACGGAGTATAAACCTATCGTTCGAATGCCGTATGAGCAAGTTGCCAGAGCTTTTGTCTTTTTCTGTGTCGTCTACATTCTTGTCGCTTTAGTTTCGGTCGCCTTACACAAATATATGCGCCGCCGCTTCGATCCGCCATGCGAAGGCTAGGGTAAGTGATACGAGAGACCTTTGATTCGGTGCTGCGGCGCGGTGCCACACCTGTAGTGCCTCAGCTACCAAGGAGACGCACACAAAAAAGCCGCTACTCGATGAGTAGCGGCTTTTGTTAATTAATTATCGAGTACAATTTACTCTTGGGTTGCGTCGCCTTCGGCGGTTGCTTCAGGGGCGGCTTAATCAGTTACCTGAGGAGTTTCTGTGGCTTCGCCTGCTGCGGGTGATTCGCCTTCGATCACTTCGATTTCTTCTTCGCCGGATTCCTCTTCGTCGGAGGCTACCACCTTGGAAATGCCGATCAGAGCGTCCTTGGCTGCGAGGTTGACGAGCTTCACGCCGCTTGCGGCACGACCGGTGATACGAACCGTGTCGATCGGGCTGCGGACGGCTTGCCCCTTCTTGGTGAACATCATGATCTCGTCTTCGTCGGTGACGCTGAGTGCGCCGACCACCTTGTCAGACTTGATTGCGATGATGCCAGACCCGCCACGTGATTGGACGCGGTAGTCGGAGAAGTCAGTGCGCTTGCCGAGGCCGTTGGCACCTGCGATGAGGAGCTTGGCTTCATCATTCACTATCTCGATTGCGACGAGCTTATCTTTCTCTGTCTTAAGCTTGATACCGCGGACACCACGTGTGGCACGTCCTTGATCGCGGAGATCCGTTTCCGGGAAGCGAATGGACTGTGCGTTACTGGTGACGAGCACGATGTCGTCGCTACCGTTGGTGAGGCGTGCGCCGATGAGGTTGTCGCCTTCGTCAATATTGATGCCGATGAGGCCGCCCTTGCGGTGGTTACGATAGTCGCAGAGCATGGTCTTCTTGGTAACACCCTTTTCGGTGGCAAGGACGATGCGTTGCTCGGACTCTTCGAAACCATCAACACAAATCATCGCTGCAATTTTCTCACCCTTTTGGAGTTCGAGGATGTTGGCGAGTGCGCGTCCCTTGGCGATGCGTGAGCCTTCTGGAAGGTTGTAGACCTTTTCAACATACACGCGACCGCTATTCATGAAGAACATAATATTGTCGTGCGTGCTGGCAGTGAAGAGGTGCTCGACGAAGTCTTCCTCGTATTGGCCGGAGCCAATGACGCCCTTGCCGCCGCGTTTTTGGGAGCGGTATTCGTCGAGGGATGTACGCTTCATAAAGCCCTTGTGCGTGATGGTGATCATACAGCCTTCGTTTGGAATGATATCTTCCATACTGAGGTCGCCATCGACTGCGAGGATCTCCGAGCGGCGTGGGTTCCCGTATTTCTCCTTCATATCAAGCAGCTCTTCCTTGATGACTTCGAGCAGGCGATGCTCGTTGTCGAGGATATCGCGAAGGTAAGTGATGAGCTCCATAAGGGCTGCATACTCTTCTTCGATCTTGCCGCGTTCGAGGCCAGTGAGCTGGTAGAGGCGTAGTTCGAGGATCGCGTTGGTCTGCAATTCGGAGATGGGATATTTCGCCATCAAATTTTGCTTCGCTTCGTCGCGGTTCTTCGATGCGCGAATAATCTTAACGAAGTCGTCGAGATTATCGAGTGCGATCCGGAAGCCTTCGAGGATGTGTGCACGTGCCTCTGCTTTACGCAATTTAAATTGTGTGCGGCGGTAGATGACTTCGCGGCGGTGATCGATGTAGCAAGTGATCATCTCTTTGATGTTCATTTGCTTTGGGCGACGGTTGTCGAGTGCGAGCAGGATGACACCAAAGGAGCTTTCAAGGGCAGTGCTCTTATAGAGTTGATTAATGATGACGCGAGGTATCGCGCCACGCTTAAGCTCGATGACGATGCGTGTGGTCTCAGTGGATTCATCGCGAAGATCCGCGATGCCGTCGATTGACTTGTCGGTGATGAGCTCGGCGATACGCATCACAAGGGATGCGCGGTTTACATTGTAAGGGATGGCAGAGATAATGATCTCTTCTTTGCCCTTGGTCTCGACGACTTCAGCGATACCACGTGTGCGGACGATGCCGCGACCTGTGCGGAGGTAGCTCTGAATGCCAGCAGTACCGTGTACGAAGCCGCCACCGGGGAAGTCCGGTCCGGGAATGATGTCGATGAGGTCATCGAGGCTAATGTTTGGATTGTCGATGATCGCGCAGGAGGCGTCGATGACTTCAGCCAAATTGTGCGGCGGGATATTGGTGGTCATGCCGACTGCAATACCCGTAGAGCCATTCATTAAAAGATTAGGCAAGGCCGCTGGAAGAACGGTTGGCTCGGTGGTGCTCTCCTTATAGTTGGGCGCGAAATCAACGGTATCTTCGTCGATGTTTTTGAGCATCTCTTCGGCTATCGCTTCGAGCTTACACTCAGTATAACGATACGCAGCAGGGGGATCACCATCGATCGAACCAAAGTTACCTTGCGGTTTGATTAGGGGGTAGCGCATCACCCAGTTTTGGGCGAGACGGACGAGTGTGTCGTATACCGAACTATCACCGTGTGGGTGGTAGTTCTTCAGCACTTCCCCGACGACACCGGCGCACTTATCAAAGTTGCGGTTGTGGAGGAGGCCTTCACGAAGCATCGCGTAGAGAATGCGGCGCTGCACGGGTTTGAAGCCGTCACGAGCGTCTGGCAATGCACGACTAACTATAACGGACATCGAGTAATCGATGTATGCGGTCTGCATAATATCGATGATCGATGTGACTTCTGCACGATCTGCATCGTTTGGAATTTCTGTTGGTAATTCTGGTGGGAGTTCTTCGGACATGTTCTAAAAAGTAAGAAAGTTTGAATGTGGGAAAGTGGGAAGGTGGAAAAAGCTAATAAGTTGAATTTTTTACTTTAATACCTTCACACCTTCAGACTCTGAATCTTTTAGACGTCTAAGTAAGAGACGTTTAGTGCGTTGTCTTCGATGAAAGCACGGCGGGATGGAACGTCTTCACCCATCAGCATCGAGAAGATGCCATCGGCGACTGCGGCATCGGCAATGCTAACCTTGAGTAGATTGCGTGTCTTCGGATCCATTGTGGTTTCGAAGAGCTGCTTCGGATTCATTTCCCCAAGACCTTTGTATCGTTGAATACTCAGGCCACGGCGACCGATGCTGCGAATGTTTTCGATGAGATCGATGATGGAGTGCAGCTCAATGATGTTCTCCTTCTTTTCGTCGCCCTTGTTTTCGATCAACTGGTAGCGTGCTTCATCGCTCTTGCTGAATGTGTTCACGTCCATGCCTGCATCTGCAAGGTTGCGTAGCAACTTCGTCATTTCGGTGGACTCGTAGATCTCGTGAAGAGAAACGCGTTGCTGGACAGTGACCCCCGCTTCGTTCTCAACTTCGCGATTCAGGGTGTCGCTTTCGTCTGCGTCGGCAAGGCCGAACTCCAGATGAAAGGCTGAGCGCTCGTCGTCGTTATGCAAGTAGCGAAATTCTTCGACATTTCCAGTGCGGATGCGAGCTATATATCGCGGTAGCTCTTGGGTCTCTTTGTGATGCTGATCGAGATAAGTCGCAAAGTCGCAACCGTAACGAGTCACGCCACGGCCGACCACTTCCATGCGCGACAAGATCTGAACGATTGCTTCGATTGTTTCGCTTGGGAGATCCTTGTTGTCACGAAGGCGGACGAGATGAACATCCTCAGTGCCGAGTTCGAGCAGAATGCGGTTGAGCTGTGCATCGTTATCGATGTATTGTTCGCGGCGTTTGCGCTTGATTTTGTAGAGTGGCGGTTGCGCGATGTAAACGTATCCTGATTCGATTAGACCCCGCATTTGGCGGAAGATAAAAGTAAGGAGGAGTGTTAGGATATGTGCGCCGTCGACGTCCGCATCGGTCATCAGAATAATCTTATGGTAACGCGCTTTCGTTGCATCGAACGCGCCATCGCCTTCGTGGTCACCGATGCCGGTACCCATTGCAGTAATTAGGCTGCGGATTTCATTATTGTTGAGCACCTTGTCGAGGCGGGCCTTCTCAACGTTGAGCAGCTTACCGCGAATTGGAAGAATCGCTTGTGTCGCACGGTCGCGACCTTGCTTAGCGGAACCACCCGCAGAGTCACCTTCCACGATATAGATCTCGGAGACGGCTGGATCTTTAGAGGAGCAGTCAGCGAGCTTGCCGGGAAGACCGCCACCAGAAAGTGCACCTTTACGGACGGTTTCACGCGCTTTACGAGCAGCTTCGCGAGCGCGTGCGGCGTGGAGGGACTTTTCGATCAGGGCTTTGGCAACCTGTGGATTGGTCTCGAAGTAATACTTGAGTTGCTCGCCTGTGATCTTCTGTACGATGCCATCGACTTCGCCATTGGAAAGTTTGGTCTTGGTTTGGCCTTCGAAGCGTGGTTCTGGGACTTTAACCGAAACAATCGCAGTCAAACCTTCGCGAGTATCGTCGCCGCTGAGGCTTGGATCTTTCTCCTTAATTAGGTTATTCTGCTTTGCGTAAGAGTTGATTACGCGAGTCAGCGCCGTGCGGAAGCCTGATAGGTGCGTACCACCTTCGATGTTGTGAATAGAGTTAGCGTAGGCGTAAATCTGGTCGCTGTAGCTGTCGTTATATTGTAGCGCGATGTCGACGACGATGTTGGCGTCGAGGTCAGGATTCGGCGTTGGCGCTTCACCGTGGAAGCTAATCGGATCTGCGTGGACGACGTTTTTATTCTCATTTAGGAACGCGACGTATTCGGAAATGCCATCTTTGAAGATGAATGCCGTGGTCTTGTTGATGCGCTCATCAACGAACGTGATGTGAATGCCAGGATTGAGGAACGCGAGCTCACGTAGGCGCTTGCCGAGTAGTTCGCCTTTGAATTCACGAGTCTCTTCGAAAATTTGCGGGTCAGGGGAGAATGCGATACGTGTACCGTTGCGCTTCGTCTCGCCAATGATTTTCATTTTCTCGGTCGTTTTACCGCGTGAAAATTCCATCTTGTGGACTTTACCATCGCGGCGGACTTCGACTTCGAACCATTCGGAGACCGCATTCACGCACTTCGCGCCGACACCGTGGAGACCGCCAGACACCTGATAGGCGCCTTTGCCGAATTTACCACCCGCGTGGAGGTTGGTCATCACGAGCTCAAGCGAGGGGATGTTATACTTCGGGTGAATGTCGACTGGTATGCCGCGACCGTCGTCTTCTACGGAACAGGAGCCGTCGTTGTGGATGCTGACAGTGATCTGCGAGCAATAACCGGCGAGGGCTTCATCGATCGAGTTATCAACGATTTCAAAAACACAGTGGTGGAGGCCACGTTCGTTGGTGTCGCCGATGTACATGTCGGGGCGTTTACGGACACCCTCAAGTCCCTCGAGCTTCTGGATTTTGGAAGAGTCATAAACGTCCTTCGCGGCGTCTTTGGCGACATCTTTTCGAGGCTTTTGAGGCTGTAAATCTGCAGGCTTTTCTTGTTCTGGCATAAGCTCGCATTTATGCCCGCGAAATGGCTCCTTGACCACTAAAAAGTGATATTTGTATAGTTTTTTTTAATGTGACCTATCAGTATGTAATTCAGTTACTTGTGTACTTCATGTATGGTCTTTAGCAGGCGGAGTTCGATTCAAGTTTACTTCTTGAGTCAAGAGCCTAACTTAAGCTCTGTGAAACTCTCCCATAAGCTCGAATATGCCTGCCGTGTCTTGGCGCAGTTAGCCCGCTCTCATGGCCATGAAAAATTGGCGCACATCGATGAATTGGCTGAGGCAGAAAAAATACCAGCCAACTATTTAGTGCAGATTTTGAACGAGCTGCGCAATGCCGGGCTAATTGTCAGTAAACGCGGCAAGCAGGGGGGCTATGCGCTTGCACGTGCGCCTGGGCGAATCCGGTTGGACGAGATTGTCACTGCGGTGGATAGTGATCTCCTTGAGCGCACATTCGACGATCAAGGGCATTCAGGTGAACGCGTCGCTAGTATCTGGAGCGATATCGGCGCTGAATTCGATAAAAAGATTAGCAGTTACACGCTAGATGCCTTCATTGTTGAGGATTCCAGTTCGATGTATTACATTTAACTTAGTTTATCTGAATTAGATTTAGTGTGAAAGTTTGAGGTATCAAGGTGACCTCAATCGCAGTTGTCTACTTTTCAACTGCAAAATGGTTACGCCATTTTAAAAGCTCCAGAACATCGGCACGACAAATACAGTGACGATGAAGCAAATGATATTCAACGGTAGGCCGACCTTTGTGAAGTCGAAGAACTTGTAGCCACCGACACCATACACGTAGGTGTTGGTTTGGTAGCCAATAGGGGTTGCAAAGCTCGCAGAGGCGGCGATACATGCGCCTACCACGAGTGGACGAGGGTCGATGCCGAGTGTTGTGGCGATACCGAGTGTGATTGGCACCATCAGCGCGATCGCGGCATTGTTTGAGAGGAACTCGGTGAAGGTCGATGTGATGATGTAGACGAACGCGAGCATCATGACGCTCTGTAAATGTTCAGGGGCAATTTTTTGCACCATCTCAATCATATTCTCGGCGATTAACAGGCTGGCTCCGGTCGAGTCCATTGCTTGCCCGAGCGCCAGCATGCCAAAAATAATCATCAAAAGACTCCACTCGACCGAAGAATAGGCATCTTTTGATTTCATGCAGCCCGTCAGCATTAAAATTGCCACGCCTAGTGTGACGGCTGCCACGATGGGCACGATGTTGAGTGTGGCAAGTGTGACAATTGCAATGGTGATGCCGATGGCGATTGGCATTTTCGCGCGGATGCTACGAGCTGGCACGCGTGGTCGATCCAGCAGAATGATCTCTTCGCTGGAGGAGAGCGAGTTGATTGCCTTGGTCGAGCCCATCATCAAAAGAGTGTCGCCGGGCTGCAGGCGCAAGCTGTCGAGTCGATCACGCTGATTGTGCCCTTTGCGGTGGACGGCGACGACGACGATACGAAAGCGTTGGCGGAAGTTGATCTCGCCGAGCGTCTTACCATGGATGGTTGCGTGTGGGCCGACCACACCTTCGACGAGTGCACCTTCATCCGTTGCGATAGTTTCAAGCCCCGCGGATATTTCGCTGTGCAAAGCGATACCTTTGATCGAATGTGCCTCAGCAACACCAGACGGACGGCATGCTAGCACGAGTCGGTCACCGACCTCGAGTTGTGTTTGTTTCGGATCGCCTGTGGTGGCCACCCCGTGGCGCACAATTTCGAGTAGGCGAATGCCCCGTCCTTTAAGCATGCCACTTTCGAGTGCGGTCTGGCCTTTGAGTTCGGATCCAGCGCGTACGAAGGCTTCGGTCATAAACTCCTTACGCTCTTCATCGCTGAGGATCGAAGTTAATGTCTCGCGGTGGGGGAGTAGTTTGTAGCCAAATAGAACTAGGTAGAGCGAACCGAATGCTAGGATCGGGAGGCCGACTGCTGCTAGCTCGAACATACCAATCGGCGCATGACCAGATTCGACTAAGATACCGCTGGCGAGCAAGTTGGTGCTGGTACCAAGAAGGGTGCAGGTGCCACCAAAGATCGATGCGTAGGATAGTGGTATCAGTAGTTTTGAGGACGCGACCCCCATTTCTCTGGATAGTGTGAGCACGACGGGCATCAATACAATCACGACCGGAGTGTTATTGATAAATGCAGATACTGCGGCCACACCGATGACCATAATGAAGATGAAACTCTTGTACGGGAGTTTGACCATTCGCCTTAAATAGCCAGTGATCAGCTCAATCGCTCCAGTGCGTTCAAGGCATCCACTGACAATAAACATAGCCGCAATCGTTAGTGGGGCGGAATTACCAAAAACGCCGAGTAGGTTTTCGAGTGTCGGAAGCTCTGGGCTCTTGCTGACCATACTGACAAAAATCAGTATGCCAAATACAGTGATTGCTGTGAGGTCCGCCGAGATGCGTTCCCAAATGAAACTCGTGATCGCGAAGATGAGGAGCGCAAAAACAAATAATATTTCCCAGGTCATTTTTAATTAGCGCTTTGTGGAGTTTTCGTGGCCGTTGATGTGATGATGGGGTCATCCTGTTCTTCACTTTTCGCCCAAAAGTAAAAGGATATTGCGAGTATTGTAAGAGAAAATCCCATATTTACGACTTTCATTATGATACCGCCCAGAATTTGATCATTGAGTGGGTCCAGATCGATGATGCGAGGTGCCCAGGCGTAAGTGGGGTAGATTGCTTCGCCGGCGAAGGTAAGAAAGGCAAACACTGGCAGTTGACCGACCATAAGTAGGAAGATCGCCAGCATTCGAATGCCATAGCTACGGCGTGGCACGCGTATCGACAGGGTTAGGTAGGGCCAAAGCATGAGTATGCCGAGTGAAAACATTGTCCAATGCTCTAAGATGTGAATACGTTTGTCGTGCAGCGCCGCTTCGTAGAGTGAGGGAATGTGCCATGCAGTATAGACGAACGTGAACAGCAGACCGCCGCAGGCTGGGTGAGTGAGTAGGTTCATGGCTTTGCGCAACCACTCCGGCTTGAGTAGCCAATCGATCAACCAACTGGGCGTGCCAAAGAGGAACAGCACTGGGCTAAAGTAGATCAACAGCATGTGCTGTGTCATGTGTGCACAAAATAGGAATTGTTCGCCGATCTGGTCGAGCGGCGAGCCGACTGCTAGATAAGCGATAATTAGGCCGAAGTAGAACAAGATCGCTTGGCCGCGCGGGAAGGCAGTGCCGGGGGCGATGAATTCTCGCAGTGGCCCAACGCCGAGCGCGTAGAGCCAGCCGATCATCAAGAGTGTGATCAGTAGCAGAGGTTCGGTGTGCCAGTGGAGTTGCATTAGTTTTGTATCTGTATCTGTATGCGGGGTGGCGACTCAATCGTTAAGAATTTACTGAGTGAGTGAATGGCAGAAAAAAAGGACGACAATTTCCTGTCGTCCTTAGAAATCTCAACTTGGGTTTGAATCTAGAATGCAGAGATCGCTTCGAAATCGACAAATCCACGATCCATAATAAACATCAGCGCGACAACCGTGCCAGATGCGATCGACAGGCCTGTGACAAACGCTAGGGTCAGGATAAGCTTGTCATACAGTAGGTGCATGAACCATGCGATCACGCTGAAAAACTTAAACAGTGAGAGAGAAACGAGCGTAGCGAAGATAAAAGTGCCATTGATCGGCAGGTAAACAAGCACCAATTCGATGCCAGTGATCGCTGCTAAGACCAGTGCCAAATTAATAAAAGCGTGGTACTTTTGTTCTTCGCCGCTGTGGTCAGAGAGAGTTGTAGAAAGCGTGTCAGACATGTTGGGTGACCTTATTTAATGAATTCGATCAGGTAGATTACAGTGAAGATGATGATCCATACGATATCCACAAAGTGCCAGTAAAGGCCAGCGACTTCAACATCAATGGCACTTTCGTGCGGATCCATCTTGCCCGTGTAGGAGTAAAAATACATGCAGGTCAGCCAAAATAGTCCGATCGCCACGTGCACCCCGTGGGTGCCGGTTAACATGAAGAAGGTGGAGCCAAATGTGCCGCTCTTTAGCGTTAGGCCCTCGTGGACGAATTCAGTGAACTCAAACACTTGGCAAACAAGAAAGATCAGTCCAAAGAAGATCACGCCTAGTGTGTTGCGGCGGAATGACTTGATGTCGCCTTTGTGCATCGCAGACACAGCGAGTGCCATTAGGAACGAACTCATCAGCAGAATGAAGGTTGAAAAGGAGGTAAGCTCCAGGCTGAAGAGGCTAGTGGGATCGAACGACTCTGGATATAGCTTACGGTATATCAGGTGCGTAGAGATCATCGTGCCAAAGAACATGCAGTCGGAACCAAGAAACAGCCACATGAAGAGCTTCTTGTTATCGACCATCAAGTTGTGATGGCTGTCGTTGTTGTGGGCGTCGTCGCTCATTATTTTATAAAACTTAAATGCTGTGAAAAACTGAAGAGCGAGTCCTTAGATTTCGTCTTCCTTCGGGTGAATGTGGTAGCCGCCTGGGCCTTCGATTGCCCAAAGAGTTGCACCTAGTGTTATGATGACTAAGCCACTAATAGTCACGTAGCCCATGTATGCTACACCAGCTTGCATTAGGCATAGCCCCAAGCCGAGAGGAACAAATCCGAAGGATGCGACGAATGGCATCCAAGATTGGCTTGGCATGTGAATGCCGTGGCTGCCTTCTTCAACAAAAGTGATTTTGCGATTTTCTGCGCCGTGCTTGTGTTCCCAAAGTGCATCACGTGCCGGAATGATTGGTGTGCGCGCGAAATTGTAGCTGCGTGGTGGGGAGGTGGTGGCCCACTCGAGCGTACGTGCATCCCATGGGTCGTTACCCGCAGGTTTGCCCTTGGTTATCAAGAGAATGATGTCGACCACGAACAATAAGATCGAGAAGCCGAGGATAAATGCGCCGATACTGCAGATCAAATTGTAACTATCCCAACCGAAGCCGGAGAGGTAAGTGTGTGTGCGGCGTGGCATGCCGATCAATCCGAGGAAGTGCATGGGGAAGAAAGTCACGTTCAAGCCGACCGTTGATAAGATCGCGACCCAGGTGCTCAGTTTACCTGCCCACATTTTGCCGATGATCTTGGGTAACCAAAAATAAATACCACTGATGGAGGCGAGCAAGATACCGCCAATTGCCACGTAGTGGAAGTGGGCGATCACGAAGTAACTATCTTGTTGCTGCGCGTCTGCCGGTGCTGCGGAGTGCATGATTCCTGAGAAGCCTCCCATCATGAACATCCAGATGAACCCGACACTGAAAATCATCGGTGCATCGAAGCGAACACGACCACCCCAGAGTGTGCCGATCCAATTGAAAATCTTCACACCAGTAGGGACGGCGATCGCCATTGTTAGTAGTGAAAAGGCTGCTGTCGCAACTTTGCCCAGGCCAGTGGTGAACATGTGGTGGGACCAAACGGCGAATCCGAGAAAGCCAATCACCGCGCCAGAGAACACCACGATCGAGTAGCCAAATAATGGCTTTTTGGAGAAAGTGGGGAGCACCTCGGAGACAATGCCCATTGCAGGGAGCACCAAAATGTAAACCTCAGGGTGGCCGAAAATCCAAAACAAGTGCTGCCACAAAATAGGTTGTCCACCTTGTGCCACTTGGAAGAAGCTGGTGTCAAAGACTCGGTCAAACATCAATTGCCCTAGGGCGATGGTTATAGCTGGGAATGCGAAAACGATCAACAGTGATACGATCAGTGTCATCCAGGTGAACACAGGCAGGCGCATCATCTTCATGCCAGGGGCCCGCATGTTGATGATGGTTGCGATGAAATTCATTGATGCACTTAAGGATGCGATACCTAGAATTTGCAGACCCATGATCCAGAAGTCAGTGCCAACACCAGTAAATTGACGCTCGGTTAAGGGGGCGTAGCCAAACCAGCCCATACCAGGGACAAAATCGGTCATACCAGCAGTCGGGCCAGCCGCAGTGAACCAGCCGAGCTCGCTAAAGGCTTGCATTAACCAACTGAAATTCAATACCAACGCACCAGCAACGAATGCCCAGAGGCTGAAGCTATTAATTCGTGGGAATGCCACGTCGCGTGCGCCGATTTGAAGAGGTACGAGGAAATTAAAGAACGCGGCGTTGAGTGGCATGATCGCGAGGAAAATCATCGTGGTGCCGTGCATGGTGAACAGCTGATTGTATCGTTCGGCGGAAACCAGGTCATTTTCCGGCACGATGAGCTGAGCGCGAATAATCAGGGCTTCAAGGCCGCCGACGAGGAGGAAGAATAGCGCCATGGCACCATACATGATGCCGATCTTTTTGTGATCTACAGTCGTGAGCCAGTCGATAATGACGCTCTTACTGTGGTCAGGTCGCATTAGGCCGAGGTTACTTTTCTCGGGCTCGAGCGCGTGATCGTGCGTTGTGGGTGTAGTGGGTTCTGTCAGCGTGCTGCTCATGGTAGTGGTCTACTTGAGGGTTTGCAGGTAAAGGGAGATTTTGTGAATTTCGTCGTCAGTAAGCAGCTCATCGAGTTCACCGATACCACCGCCGTTGGCTTTCCACATAAGGTTGCCAGGTTTGACGGTGTCGGGCTCTTTGATCCACTTAAAGAAATTTGCATACTGTTGTTCGACGTCTACCGAGCCATCCTCGGCACGATGATTGAGCCAACCTGCTGCGAGGGACTGGCGGGAGGCAAGCTTAGTCAAGTTTGGTCCTGCCACGCCTACGGCGCGAGGGTTGCCGTTGACTGCGTGACAAGTTGCGCACTTACCGCGAGACATGAAGAGCTGCAGGCCTTCATTTATGTCGCCAGTAAGTTTTTCCGGAGACTCATCGTTGGTTGCGTACCATTCTTCCCAAGCCATGCCGTCTGGAGCTTGGTGACCGGTTTTGATTTCAGAGACCCATGAGGCAAAGTCGTCGTCACTAACTACGGATGCTCGGAACAGCATGCGTGCATGCGAATCACCGCAATATTCAGCGCACTGACCATAGTAGTAATTGTGGATCTCCTCTTGCAGATATCGTGCATAGGCGGCGCGGAGTTCTTCATCAGAACCAGTGGCACCTGATTTTGCCTGCCAATCTTCAATGCTGTCGCCGGCTTGAATCCACATCCCATTTGATCGTCCTGGAATCAGATCAACCTTGCCAGCGATGCGTGGGAGCCAAAATGAGTGAATGACATCTTTGGAGCGCAGTTCTAGGCGAATGGCTTTGCCTGCTGGAATGATTAACTCGTTGGCTGTCGTAATTCCGAGTTGCGGGTAAGCAAAGCCCCACCACCATTGGTAGCCTTCGACGCGGATGGTTAAAGGCTTGTCTTCTTCCGCTACACTGAGGCCTTCGCCTTGGTACCAAGCGCCGAGTTTGCTTTCTTCAGTGACAGGGAAGTCGTGAGTGTACCAAATCGCACGCAGTGTCGGTACCGCGACTATTACGAGCAGCAAAATTGATGCGCCAATCAGGGCGATTTCGATCAGCGGGTTGCCGTGGCCTTGAACGGGTAGTGGGCGATCATCGTTCTTGCGTTCGCGAAACTTGAACATGGCGACGATGTATACCGCACCGACAAGCACAAAGATGAACAGACTGACCCAGATCGTTACCATGAAGAGGTCAAGTTGTGCCTCTGCAATCGGTCCCTTGGTGTCAAAAGTTGACATGCGGGTGTTCGTGTCGCATCCAGCCGAAAAGACGAGTGCGATGAGCGAGAATACGAGTGCGATGAGGCCGCGGAATGAGTGCTTCACAGTTAGTGAGTGGTCAATAAGTTGGAAGGAAAAAAGAGAGTGTGATTTATTAGAAAATCAGTGTAATTTTGATAGAGGTACGAATGCCCGCTGACAAGATAATCTTCGTATATTGTAATCAATCAGAAGTCCTATTAATTGCTATTAGTTGAGGTAATCGTGTATTTGTCTAAAACCATTGATAGAGGAAGCAATATACTAATACGCCAGTTACCGAGACGTAATACCAAATCGGGAAGGTCCAGCGTGCCCAAGCGCGGTGTCTCTCGCGTTTATCTCTAATTGCAAGCGTCAGTGTGGTGAGTACCAGCGGCACGATTGCGATGGCCAATACAATATGCGTCACCAACATAATGTAGTAAAATGTGCGCCACGCGCCTTCTCCGCCAAAGGGTGTATGCACGCCTTGCACAAGGTATTTGTGCAACACATAAAACACTAGAAATACGATGGACACGCTGAACGCGCTGACCATGCAAGTGCGATGCGCTTTTTCGCGGCCGGTCTTAATACAGACGAAACCTGCAGTCAGAAGCAGCGTTGCGCAGCCATTAAGCAGCGCATTGACTGTCGGAAGTGTTTCAGTAAAAGACATGTTTATTAACGACTCTGGTTACTCTAAGCTCGCTTAGAGTAACCAGAGATCGAGTACCAACGGCAAGAGGAGGGCGGGCAAGTAAAAGATCGAGGCAAAGAACAGCTGGCGTGCAGCCGCATCGCGTTGATCGGCGTTGAGGAATGCGATCGCAGGGCGCAAGTAATAAGCGCCGGCGGCAATGGCGATGGCACCATAAATCCATGTCGCGTAGCCCAATAGAACCGGCAGCAAGGTGCTGACGACCAAGGCCAAGCAAAATACCAAGGATTGAATCGCAACTTTTTGGCCAGTGCTGTCAGCATTTGAGAGCATAACAAAGCCGCCTAGCGCGTAGTCTTTGCGGTGCGTCCATGCGATCGCAAAGAAGTGTGGCATCTGCCACAGAAACAAAATTACAAATAAGATCCAACCGAGCGTGCTGATCTGGCCTTCGGCGGCAGCCCATCCAATCAGTGGCGGCAGTGCGCCGGGGATCGCACCGACTAAAGTGTTCCAAGTCGAGAAGCGTTTCAGTGGGGTATACAGCAATACGTAGGAGGCGATGGTCGCCGCGGTCAATGTACCAGCCAATAGATTCGCCCCTTTGTAGAGTAACAAGCAGCCAAGAATACTCAGCCCCATTCCATAAATAAATGCGAGTGTCGGTGCGATGCGTCCTGCTGGAATCGCACGATTCTTGGTACGCACCATTTTTGCGTCGGCTTCGCGTTCTAGCCACTGATTGAGTACTGCTGCACCACCGGCCGCCAACGAAGTGCCGATGAGCAGACTAAACAGCACGCCCAAATCTCGTATCGGATCCGCGGATAAATAGCCAGCCACTGCAGTGATCACTGACATGAAGCTTAGGCGCGGTTTGGTCAGCTCATAAAAATCACCGACCCGGTCGCGCAACGAAACGTCCGATTCTGCAACACCGGTGATAGGAGTGGATTCTGTAGTTTGGTGACTCAACTGGTACGTCAGCGGTAGAGTGGTGTGTTTGTGTGAATCGAAGCTGACTAAATAGTCGGCTTCGAGACCACGGAGCGATGAGCTAGAAAAGTTAAGCCCCACGTGCTGGCAAGTAGAAAAGCACCGACGAGATGGTGAATCGTTGCGACATAGGGATTTCTTACAGTCCAGATGGTCAGGGCACCGAGATAAACCTGCACAAAGAGAAGGCCTATTACACTCAGAATTCCGACGATTAGAGCCTTTCGCGTATTCGGGTTCGCCCACAGCTTACTTAAATAAATTAGCAGAAAAAGCGTCACAACAACTGCACCAACACGGTGAGCGAAGTGGATGCTGACATCGAAATTCCAATAGCCGGGTAATAAGCTTCCCGGGCGGGCCATCGGGAATTGAGCGATCGCTAGACCAGCTTCCGCTTGGCGCATGATTGCTCCGATTAAAATTTGTAGAAAGATTGCGATGGTGCTGGCGATTCCCCAACGTTTAAGTGAGATTGGTACGGGACTAACAAATCCGCTCTGGCGCTCGATCCAGCTTCTCGAACTGCCAAGAGTCAGTGCGATTAAAATCCCTAATACAACCATGGCGCCACAGGCGTGGATTACTGCGAAGCTCTGAGCAACCAGATTGTGCTCTGCCATGGTATTCAGCGTGTCGAAGCGGACGCGAGCGCCACCCAAAACTCCTTGCAATATGACGACTAATACTAACACGCGGGCGAGCTGGCGCATCCATGCGCGTTCTTCTCTTAGCCATATTAACAAAAGTAGGCCGAGAGAGAGGAAGCCTATAATTATGCCGAGCAAGCGATGACTGTGCTCTGCAAGCATGTCAGATTGGATGGTCCAATCCTGAGGATTCAGCGAGCCATTTGAAAGTGGCCAGTCTAAAAAAGCCATGCCCGCACGAATGCTAGTCGTAAAACCGCCTGCGAATAGCAGTGGTGTAATCCAGCAAAGTGCGAAGATGCAGAAAGCAAAGAGCCAAGGTTGATACTCGGCAGTGCGTTTGGATGTGAGGGCATTCATGATCGGGGCAGACTGTGCGCACTTCCAAGTTCGGATCAAGCGGAAGATGTAGTAAATTCAGTTGCGTAGGTTGTTTTTTTAACGTTAGTTTAAAGCTGAATTGGCATACTTAATGTCAGTTATGGTGCGAACTTTCCCAAGGGGATATTTGTTATCTGCGGCTTTCTCCTATTTCAAACTGCCTATCTCGTTTTGCACCGAATTATTTAATTTGAAATCTATGTTTCAGCTCAAGACACTATTTGTTTAACTTATGGATAAGACTTTATTTTTTAATACCTTGATTGATACGTTACGTGAGGAAGCATTACATGCTGTCAAAGCCTCGCAAGATGCCGCCGAATATGCAACCAGCGAAGAATCTCGGGCTGAGTCGCAATGGGATACACAAGGTTTGGAAGCGTCCTATCTTGCCGCCGGTCAGGCTGGGCAAGCGAAGCAGTGGGCCGACGCGGTGGAAGAGCTTCAGTCCGAGCGCGAGGATTTGCTCAAAACAAATACGGATGTCTCACTTGGGGCTTTGTTTAAATGCGACTTCGACGGATCTGAAGAGGTGTTTTTCTTGGCTGGTGTGGCTGGTGGCCAAGTGATTTCAATGGATCACATTGAGGTTACAGTTATTACCGCTCAATCACCCTTGGCAGCTCGTTTGAGAGGTTATAAAGTTGGTGATACCTTTGCGTTGCCAAATGCTAAGTTCGGCGAGATTCTCGCGATTGAGTAAGTTTTTAGAGCCTTGGGTTTGGCGCTGCTCGAATTATCCGGATGTCAAATGTGCTAGTATCCGCCATTGTTGCTTCTTGCTGCACCAGCTGTCCACGCTCATCCAGTATTAGTGAACCGTTTGCCAGTGAATCAGGTTGTGTTAGCTCCTAGCTCACTGATGTACTATTATGAATTTAGCTATTAGTTGATTCGGTGCTCGAGGTCGGCAATCAAGTCCAGCAGAAAATCATTGTTGCCGCCCAGCGCTTCGGCGGCTTTGAGGGCTGCGCCAGTGTGTTTGTTTGCCTCGTGATGAGCACCGTCGATCCCATGCAGTGCAACGTAAGTGCTCTTGTTGCTGGCGCTGTCGTTGCCAACTGGTTTGCCAAGCTCTTCGGCATTCGAAGTAGCGTCCAGTATATCATCGACGATTTGAAAGGTCAGGCCGAGGTGGTAACCAACCGCTGCTATCTGTTGCAGTTGCGATGCTGTGGGCTCGCAAAAACGCAGCCCCATCGTTAACGCGGCAGTGATGAGGGCGCCGGTCTTGTTTTCGTGAATATAGCGCAGTGTTTCGGCATCGATCGGTTTACCTTCGTTGTCAATGTCTTCCATTTGACCTCCGATTAAACTTTCGCTGCTGCTGGCGGTGGCGAGATCTTGAATCAGTCCCGTTGCGAGGCTCGGTTGTTGGGAGTAGTTCCCCACCAATAGCTGAAAGGCGTAAGTCAGTAGTGAATCACCGGCCAGCACTGCAGTGGCTTCGTCGAACTGCATGTGGCAAGAGGGGCGTCCACGACGCAGATCACTGTCGTCGATGGAGGGCAGATCGTCATGAATGAGCGTATAAGTGTGCAGACACTCGATGGCCACCGCCGCTGCGAGTGGATCGGCTTGCGCAGGAAATAGTTCACTCGCAGCGATCATCAACACGGGGCGAATGCGTTTGCCGCCGGCCTCCATCGAGTAGCGCATTGCTGCATGTAGCCGATCGGGGCGTGTTGATGAGGTTGGAAGCAGTTGTTCTATACCGCGTTCCACTCGTTTTTGATAAGTTGCCAATTTTTCTTTTAATGCCAGATTCACTGCGCTACCTTGAATGAATTTAGTCATGAAGGAAAAGCCCATATTTGAAGAAGTTTTCGCCCATCTGATTCGTCAGCCGAATTTAGTTCGGAAATTATTAATAGGCAGTGCGCTGTCTTTTACCCCGATCGTGAACCTCTTTGCATTCGGCTATTTGTATCGTTTTGCGGTGCAGTTGCGGCGTACAAGCCAGCTCAGTCTGCCGGAATGGACCGATTGGGCCGGCTTGTTTGCGGATGGGTTGAAATTCGCAGTCGTGTGGTTGGCCTATTGGTTACTGCCCTTAATTGTCGGGTTGTCGATAGCAACCGGGTTCTGTATGCTTGGGTTAGGTGCCTTGGCGTACGTATTTATGACCTCGGTTTTTTTAATCGTATCAGTACTATTTTGCGCCGCCCTGTATCGCCTGCAGATGCGTTCCAACTACAAAGATTTGTTGGATGTAATGTTAATTGCTCGGATGAGTTACATGCAGGCAGCCGAGTTCATTGTTCCGGTGCTTGTTTTTGCTGGGATCTGTGCATTCGCTCTGCCGCTTTATGGTTTCGCCTTTTTTGCTGGATTCCTTTTGCTAGTGGCTCAGACCAGCCTGTGTTACCGCTCGCTTGAGTCGGGAAAGTAACTTTCAAGAATCTTAATATTATGTCTTTTGCCAAAACCGCCAAAAAAGAAGGACCCACCTTAGCAAGTATTTCCTTTTCTGCGGTTTTGCTTACACTCGTCGGTGCCCTTTTAGGCTTTCTATTCTTGGCTTCGGTGCCTCCGATGTCCTTTAGATCTGTGGCAGATTTAAATGCCTATTTGGAAAAAAAACCGGAGCTAAATTTGTTAGATCGGTCCTATTTCGAAGGCCCAGTATCGAGCAGTCGTAGTTGGGAGCAAAAACGTGAGGTCTTATTTAATGGCAGTGCTACCACGGTCGAACTGACTGCGGGAGAGCTCAATGCGTGGATGTCAGCTAAATTTCGTAAGCCCAGCGTAGTACCAGCAGTTGGGGATAAGGCTGGTATTTTGATCCTGCCTGATGTGCCGAATTTTTTTATCGATGCTGCCGCAGGATTTATTCTTAGCTTGCCGACCGAAGTCACGGTCTTTGGAAGCTCGCATGATCGAATCATGATTGCTCTGGGGCGTTTTTCTGCGGGGCCACAAGTGCAGTTTCAAATCAGTGCACTGCGTGTGAATGATGCTGCGATTCCGATGATTGCAGGGTTGGGTAAACAGTTGCTGCAGGCATTGTTGCTAGCCTATTCGCAGACCGAGGAATTTATTGCCTGCCAAAAAGCATGGGAAAAAGTCGAGTCTGTTGAACTAGTGGCAGGCGCGATGCGCTTGAAGCTTCGCTGATGAACTCGTACACTGGCCTCCAGTTGTTCTTGTGTCTCGTGCTCGGTTTGCTGCCTTGCATTAGTGTGGGGCAAGGTAGTCAGACCTTGGACTTTGTCGAGGGGCGTTATTTCGAAGTGGTTGGCACCGACAATCGCTCGGTGTCCTTTGTTGATACGCTTGGTGAGTATGTCGTCGAACTCTGTGCAAGTTACTTGCGGGCGGGCAGCCATGAATTTCCCCAGCGCATCTTTGTGGCGCTCCGCCCTGAAGAACACGTTGAGTTTGACGGTGCTTATCAAATACGCACTGGCGCGAGGGGGCAAGTCAGTCTGGATTTTCGATGGCACAAATCGCTGAACTTGGAGACAGTATGCCGTGCGCTGACTGAGGCTTACATTGTGCGTTATGCGAATTTTAACTATGGTCCAAGCGCAAGTAAGCGCATTCGTTATTGGGCGATGTCTGCGCTCGGCTCGCAGAGTTATTTGAGCTTACGGCCTGCGCAGCAGGGCCAATATATTCATGAGACACGGCAGCTGGGATTGTTGAAGGTCAGTTCCCTGTTGTCATTAGAATGGGGGATCGGCCGCGAGAATGATTTGTCTCCGCGGCAGGGCTATTGGGTGCTGTACGCCATGCGTCAGCGCGATCTTCTGCGATCTGATATAGGTGTATTGCTTGATCAAGCCGTCGCGGGGCGCGATGTGTCCATTGCGCTTAAAGAGGCGATTCAGCCGCCCGATGCCGATCAACAAACCAGCACTTTGGATTCATGCTGGCAGCGTCTGATGGTCGAGTATTTATCTCAGGACACGGAGCACTACGAGAGTCTGGATGCGTCGCGGGTGTGGATTGCTGAGTTTGCCAATTTCGATATCTATCGCGCCTCGGGCGGGGAGTTGAACAATCTGATGAGCTTGTGGACGCAGCGCGATAATCAGGCCTTGCGCGCTATTCTCACCGCTCGCCGTGAGATTATTGCCCTCCGCCTAGAGCGTGTGAACCCCGCCTATTTTAATTCTGCTCAGTCCTTAGGCGGACTCTACGAGACCGCACTCAACTCAAATCGCCGATTTGAGTTTATTCGTGCTGTCACCGCTTATCTCGGCGATTGGGAAGATACCAAGCGGCTGCACAAAATGACAGATGAACTGTTGGATGCGGCAGTCAGTAATTAGTACACTCGGTGACGGATCCGATCGTCTCCTGGAAATCGATCCTTTCTCTCTCGACTAAATTGTTTGGTATCACCAAAGCTTGCCTCGTTGGTAGATTGTCTTCAACCGGATTTTGAGGGATATAGTCTTTATGGAAGCGATGCCCTAAATGCTGGCTTGTTCATCAAGCTCAAGCGCTGAAGCTGCGGGTCTAGAGCAAGCTCGATTTCCCATAGGATTTCGCTTGAAGCGATTTTGGAAATACGACGTTCAGCCAGCTGGGCCCAAAGTTCCACTGGAATCAATCTGCAACATTCGCTTGTGCTGTTTGGTTTTTATTGGCTAACCGCTGTCATCCGAGGTTTTGAATGCGCTGCGTGGTTGCCATCTGAGACTTTTTCTCCAAACTGAAACTTTTTAAAATATATCTCGTGTCCGAAATAAATGCCAGTCCATTCGATGCGCTTGCGCGCTCTAACGTCAATTCAGTTTGGGGAGCCTTGACTATGGAGGTCTTGGCTCGGCTAGGAGTGGAGTCGGTGGTGGTCTCGCCTGGTTCGCGTTCGACGCCCTTGACGGTAGCTGCCGCGCGGAATCCAAAGCTAGAAGCAATCTCGATTCTGGATGAACGCTCGGCAGGTTTTTTCGCGCTGGGCTTGGCAAAACGCACTCACAAGCCGGTCGTCTTGGTCTGTACCTCGGGATCGGCGGTGGTGAATTATCATCCTGCGGTGCTGGAAGCGTCGATGTCCGGCGTACCACTGTTGCTACTAACCGCAGATCGTCCTGCGGAGTTGCGGGATTGTTTTTCGGGACAGACAATCGATCAAGTGAAAATTTTTGGCGATTCGGTGCGCGCGTTTCATGAAATGGCGCTGCCTGAAAAGTCGAGTGGGATGCTGGCTTACCTGCGTCAGACCCTGGTGCATGCGGTCAATCGATCGCTACAGGGGAATGGTGGCCCAGTTCATTTGAACTTCCCGTTTCGTGATCCATTGCCCCCAGAGCTTGATGCTGAGTCGATTATTGAGCCGATTTTGATGGAGCAGGCGGCGACGGTATCGACTCGGCCCTGCGAGGCGATTGGCACCGGCGCGAGTTTCGATGCGGTTGCCTTGGAGCGATTGGCGAGTCATCGGCAAGGTGTAATTGTCGTTGGTGCGCTGAATCCGCGTGAGGGGGGCGATGCCTTTGCGGATGCGGTGGCGATGCTTTCGCACAAGTTGGGCTGGCCAGTGTTGAGCGATGTGTTGAACCCGTTGCGTGGTCATTTTGGAGAGAATGATGCATTGATTTGCCATTATGATATGTTTTTGAGGAACCCTGAAGTGGCTACGGATCGGAGCCCGGCGGCGATTTTGCAAATCGGCCAGTTGCCCACCAGTAAAGTGTTGCGCGCCTGGCTCGAGCAGACCGACTCGGTGTCGTTTCTGTTGACGGATCGTCCAGTAAATACCGATCCACTACATCGAATCGCAACACCGCTGTACGGTGAAGTTCAGGTCTTGGCAAAGGCGCTACATCAGCAGACTGTGGATGGGGCTTGGACGCATGCATGGGTCGATATTGAGCAGCAAACAGTGGCTGCGTTAGATTTAAAATTTGAAGCGATGGACTCGTTGTTTGAGGGCAAGGTGGCTTGGTTGTTGTCGCGGCATCTACCGATCGGCACCCCGACTTTCATCGCCAACAGCATGAGTGTGCGCTACGCCGAGTATTTCTGGAGCGCGGGCAGTCGCGCCTGTCCGATCTACTCGAACCGTGGTGCCAATGGGATTGACGGCACACTGGGTACTGCGATTGGGATGGCGCATCGTGGAAATCCAGCGGTCTTATTGACTGGAGATCTGGCATTCTTGCATGACACCAACGGACTATTGGCCGCAGCGCAGTTGCAGGGTAGCTTAACCGTCGTGCTGGTGAACAATGATGGTGGCGGGATTTTTGAGCACTTGCCAGTTGCGTCCATGGGGACGGTTTTCGAGCAGTTTTTCACTACGCCGCAAACAGTGCAGCTAGATATTCTGTGCCAAGCGTACGGCATCGGTCATCAACGAGTTCGAGATTGGGGCTCGCTGGTGACCGCGATCTCTGTGTTACCTGACAGTGGCGTGCGTGTGCTCGAGATGCGGACGGATCGAAAGACTGATAAGTTGGCGCTGAGTGAATTGCTTCGCTTGGTCTAGTGCTATGGTATTTTGCCTCAACGGGTAGAAACGGTTGTGCCGATTTTCTAGAAGAATCAGACTGGGGATTGCATCGCTGCGCTGGGATGCTTTAATTCATTGGCAATCAGACTAATGATTGTAACTTAAACAAATTCTAGGCCCATCCATCAGTAGAGAACAATCATGGCTAAACCACCGCCTCCATTTCATTATCAAAAGCAATTTCCAACCGGCCAGGATCGGGCGGAGTATCGTCTGTTGACAGATGAATTTGTAACCACTGTTGATTTCGATGGGGAGTCGATCCTTAAGATCGAGCCACACGCACTGACCTATTTGGCGGAAACCGCGATGAAAGAGATCTCCTTTAAGTTGCGCGGCAAGCATCTTGAGCAAGTGGCCGCGATCTTAGATGATCCTGAAGCGACTGAAAATGACCGAACCATCGCGCTGACTATGTTGCGCAATGCCGAAGTCGCAGCGCATGAAGTATTGCCGTTCTGCCAGGATACAGGCACCGCGATTATCTTGGGTAAGAAGGGCCAACGCGTCTGGACCGGTGGACAGGATGAGTCCGCGCTCTCGCAAGGTGTTTATAATACTTACACAAAGGAAAATCTGCGTTACTCGCAGACTGTGCCACTCTCGATGTATGAGGAGAAGAACACGGGCTGCAATTTGCCTGCGCAAATCGATCTGTTAGCGACCGATGGTGATTCGTATGACTTCCTGTTTGTTGCAAAGGGTGGGGGATCGGCGAATAAGACGTTCCTCTTTCAAGAAACCAAGGCGCTGCTGAACCCAGCAAGTCTGGAGAAATTCTGCATTGAGAAGATGGGCACGCTCGGCACCTCGGCCTGCCCACCGTATCACATTGCGATCGTGATTGGTGGCACGTCTGCGGAAACCACAATGAAGACTGTGAAGCTGGCTTCGACCAAATACTACGACGAGTTGCCGACTGCAGGGAATGAACATGGTCAAGCATTTCGCGATCTAGAGCTTGAAGCTAAGCTGCTCGGCTATACCCGAAAGATGGGCTACGGCGCGCAGTTTGGCGGTAAATATTTTGCGCTCGATGTGCGCGTGGTGCGCTTGCCTCGCCACGGGGCGTCGTGCCCCGTTGGTATCGGCGTCTCTTGCTCGGCCGATCGCAATGTCAAGGCGCGGATTGATAAGGACGGTGTCTGGCTTGAGAAGTTGGAAGACAATCCAGGGCGCTTCATTCCGAACTCTGCCGAAATCGCGAAGCCGAAGAAGTCGGTGAAGATCGATTTGAATCGTCCGATGACAGATATACTTGCTGAACTCAGTCAGTATCCAGTCACCACGCCGCTCTCACTATCGGGGACGATCGTGGTGGCTCGAGACAGTGCACATGCCAAATTACAGGAGCGCATTGATCGCGGTGAAGGCTTGCCAGACTATATCAAGAATCATCCGGTGTATTATGCCGGTCCAGCAAAGACACCTGCAGGGAAGCCATCTGGTTCCTTCGGACCGACAACTGCGGGTCGAATGGACTCGTATGTTGGACCTTTTCAAGCTGAGGGCGGATCTATGATCATGTTGGCCAAAGGTAATCGGTCGCAGCAAGTCACCGATGCCTGTCAAAAGTATGGTGGGTTCTATCTGGGTTCGATTGGTGGGCCGGCAGCGTTGTTGGCCGAGTATAATATCAAACAGGTCGAAGTTCTTGAGTATCCAGAGCTCGGCATGGAAGCTATCTGGAAGATCGAAGTTGAAGATTTCCCTGCTTTCATTCTGGTCGATGATAAGGGTAATGACTTCTTTGCCAGCATCCGTGAGACCTGCGCAAAGTGTGCGGTGCAAGCTTTCGAAGATGCAAAGGCTGGAGCATAGCGGTTCGCTTCCTAAACGTCTTGATATTTCTACAGCAGTATTTTTGACAAAAAGTCATATTTTTTTAGCGTTAGTTTATGGTTTTTTAATTTCGTTGGTGGCATGCCAAATCCAGTTAATATGTGGGTTGAGCGACGTATTCGGTTATTCTGGGACGACGCTATTTGTTACTTGCTATTTCGTTGGATTAGTCGATAACGACGAGCGACTAGAACACATGTTAACATTCAGAGCGTGGGTAGTCATCAGGGTGAGACGAAAGTATTCAGTTAGGTGATCCAGTCCGAAAGCGGACACTCAAGAGCAAAGAAGCAGTGGGATAGCCCAAATAAAGTAAAGAAAAGGAACACATAATGGATGCAAAAATGTATGTAGGCAATTTGTCCTACGATGTAACTCAAGAAGAACTCCAAGCGCTTTTCGAAGCTCATGGTGCAGTTAGCGATGTTTTCATCGTAAAAGATCGTGAATCAGGTCGCCCTCGTGGCTTCGCATTTGTCACGATGGCAGAGAAGTCTGCAATGGATGCAGCTATCGAAGCCCTTAATGGTGCAGATTTCATGGGCCGTAATCTCGCGATCAATGAAGCTCGTCCTCGCGAAGAACGTCCTAGTGGCGGTGGTGGTTACGGCGGCGGTGGTCGTGGAGGCAACGGCGGCGGTTACGGCGGTGGTGGTCGTGGCAACGGCGGCGGTTACGGCGGCGGTGGTCGTGGTAACGGTGGCCGCGGTGGCAATGATCGTGGTGGACGCGGTGGCAACGGCGGCGGCGATCGCGGTGGTCGTGGTGGTTGGTAGACTTTTAGTCACACTATAAACTTTCGTGGGGCTCAGAAATGAGCCCCACTTTTTTTGTGTGCCTCCAGCAGGCCGCGTTTGCTAGGCAGTAATCATCTTCAATGAAAATCATCCGCGACTCATTCAGTAAGTCCTAGTGTTAGATGTTAACCAGTTGTGTCACGGTCTCACTACATTGCTTTGATGCCTGCGGCCAATACTTCTGCGGCACGTTCGATGTCCTTACCGTTGTGGGCGGTGCTAATAAAGCAGGTTTCGTAGCCTGACGGTGGTAAGTAAACGCCATTTTCTAGCGCATAGTGAAACAGTTTGTTAAATAGCTGCGTCTCGCTGCTGATCGCATCGTTGTAGTTGCGCACTGGAGACTCGCTAAAGAAGAGTGCAAACATTGAGCCGACTTGTGGTAGTTGTAGTGGCAGGCCTTTTTCAATTGCAGCGTTGATTAATGCATCGTGAATCATGGTGCCCATGGTTTCAAATTCGGGATACGGATTATCGGTCTTTAGCTTCTTCAGCGCGGCGATGCCGGCGGCCATTGCTAGCGGATTACCGCTAAGAGTGCCTGCTTGATAGACGGGGCCGAGAGGGGCAAGTTGATTCATGATTTCGGATTTACCGCCGAAGGCGCCGACTGGAAGCCCGCCGCCGATGATTTTGCCCAGTGCAGTTAGGTCAGGCGTGATGCCCACGCGCTCTTGCACGCCACCAGGGGCCAGGCGAAAGCCAGTCATCACTTCGTCAAAGATCAACACTGTGTTGTTCTCGTTGCAAAGATCACGTAGCAGTCCTAGGAAGCCTTGATCGGGCAGAATGAAGCCGCAATTGGCTGGGAAAGGCTCGACGATGAGTGCAGCAATCTCGCCTTTGTGATTATGAAACGCAGCACGGACGCCATCGGCATCGTTGTAGTCTACTACGATAGTTTCGGCGGCTAAGCTAGCTGGAATGCCTGCGCTATCAGGGTAGCCCAGAGTCAGGGCGCCGGAGCCTGCCTTGACCAGCAGCGAGTCGACGTGGCCGTGGTAGCAACCCGCAAACTTGATAATCTTGTCGCGCTTGGTGTAGCCACGTGCGAGACGAATAGTAGACATGGTCGCTTCAGTGCCGCTATTGCACATCCGGACCTTTTCGACCGAAGGCACCATGTCGACGATGCGCTCTGCCATTTCGACTTCGTAAGGATTCGGCGTGCCGAAACTAGTGCCTTTGTCCAGTGCCAGACTGATGGCTGCGCGTATGTCAGGATCATTGTGGCCATGAATGGCAGGGCCCCAAGTGCAGACAAAGTCGATCAGGTCTTTACCGTCGACGGTGTAGAGGTGTGCACCCTCAGCACGTTCAGTAAAAAAGGGAGCACCGCCTACAGAACGGAAAGCCCGTACAGGAGAGTTGACGCCGCCAGGAATGAGTTGCTTGGCGTGTTCGAATAATTGCGTTGAACGTTGCGAGTGGTGAGTGGGTTGATGCAGTTTGTCCATTGGCAGCATATACAACCACTCAACTAATAACTTTCAACCCACAACGAGCTTAACTGACGTATTTTTGCACAATTGGGATTCGGCGACCGACGCCGAAGGCGAGTGGTGTGGTTTTGAGACCTGGTGCGGCTTGCTTACGCTTGTATTCGTTCAAATCAACTTTGCGGGTGATGTCATATACGACTTCTTGGTCATAGCCGCGTTGGATAATTTCCGCGGAGGAGAGGCCTTCTTCGACGTACAGGCGCAGGATGCCATCAAGCGTAGGGTATGCCGGTAGTGAATCTTCGTCCTTCTGATCGGGGCGCAGCTCAGCCGATGGTGGCTTGTCGATGGTGTTCAATGGTATGAGTTCACGCGCATGGTTAATGTGACGCGCAAGTGCGTAAACTTTCATTTTAGGTAGATCAGAAATCACCGCGAGTCCGCCGCACATATCGCCATACAGGGTACAATAGCCTACGGAGATCTCGCTCTTGTTTCCAGTGGTCAAAAGTAGTGCGCCGAACTTGTTAGACATCGCCATGAGTAGCACGCCACGGGCACGGGCTTGGATGTTTTCCTCGGTGACATCGGCTTTGTGGCCTTTAAAGAGTGGTGCGAGGGCGGTTTCGGCGGCATTGACGGTGTCGGCGATCGGCACTTCGTGATATTCGATGCCGAGGTTTTTAGCCAGTTCTTCAGCGTCGTCGCGACTATGTTGGCTAGAAATTGCGGAGGGTAGGGCAATACCGATCACGTTTTCAGGGCCAAAGGCTTCGGCGGCGATGGCAGCGACAACGGCGGAGTCGATTCCTCCACTGAGGCCGATAAGGGCTTTTTTAAAGCCGCTCTTGTGGGCGTAGTCACGCAAGCCGAGCACGAGTGCATCTTGGGTGGCGGCGTTGCCTTTGAGGTTGAAGTGTTCCGAGACTACGGTTGCGGTCGGTGCGTCGATATCGATCACGCGATTTTCTGCGCGAAAGCCTGCCATACCGGCGATCAAGCCGCGTTGTGGATGTGCGACGAGGCTACCGCCGTCGAAAATGAGCTCATCGTTACCGCCCACTGCGTTACAATACACGGCCGGGCAATTGCAGCGATCGGCTGCAAATTGCAGGAGTGGTTCGCGGGCTTCGTTTTTGCCGTCATGCCATGGGCTGGCGGATAAATTTAGTAACAAGTCGATACCTTTTTCCGCGAATGTCGTGAGTGGATCGACATTGTAGCGGCGCTTGTTGGACACCACGGGTGCTGTCCAAATATCTTCGCAAATAGTGATGCCAATACGCTTACCTTGCCACTCATGAATGATTGGTGCGAGTGCGGGTTCAAAATAGCGATCCTCGTCGAACACGTCATAGCTCGGTAGCAGGCATTTGCGTGCGATAACTTTGATGACGCCATTTTCACACCATGCCGCCGCATTGTAAAATGGGCGACCGGATACGTCAGGGCTTCGAGCTTCGATGGTGCCGATAATTGCTGGTACAGAACCGATCTCGGTGGCGATGGACTTAAGCGTCGATTCAATGTCGCTGACAAAGCAGCTTTTGAACAGCAGGTCGCGCGGTGGATAGCCGCAGATCGCAAGTTCAGGGAAGAGGATCAATTCGGCACCTTCAGCAACCAGCGCTTGATAGGCATTGAGGATGAGAGTGCGATTACCGGCTAAGTCTCCGACGGTCGTGTTAATTTGTGCGATCCCTATATACATAGTGTTAAAAAAAAATGGTTTGAACTGGCGACTTGCAAATATGTGACCCGCGAAGATAGTCACAACTTTTATCATATTTAAGATTCGTTGCGACGACTATTTTCCAATGTTTAGAGAACTCAAGATTTTCAGTGCATTACTATGCATTTCCTACTTTGGAATGATTTTTGCGCATGCGCAAAAGAGTAGTGCAGAGCTCGTCTCGATTCTGTCTGATGAGGTGAGCTTAGTGGCTCCAGTGCTGACCTTGGATGCAATGTATCAGTTGATTAAGAATACCAGCCCTCAAGTGTTGTTTGAGAAAGACACGGTGCGTCGTGCGCTAGAGAATAGTTTTCAGCAACGGGCGGCATTGCTACCGCAAATATCGCTCGCCGCATCCCAGACGCGGCAGCAATTCGGTCTTGGCTTTGCGGGAGATGATTTTGAGTCGTCGCCGTTTAATTCTTTCGGGACCAGAGTCGAAGCGACACAAACCCTGTTTGACGCTGAAAAATATGCACGCTATCGGATCGCTGAGTTAGAGCATACGATTTCGACAATGAATTACGAAGTAGCGTTTCAAGATATTTT
>JAQXBA010000092.1 GCA_029252625.1 Opitutia bacterium
GTTGGTGGTGTAAATCAGCCTGGCCTCGACCACCTTCGATTTTGCGGCGCCGGTTTCGACGCGCACTTCCAGGCGCGTCCCTGCGCTCTGTCGTTCAAGCACGGTCGGAACCCGGTCGGTCCCGGGCAGCGGGGAGCCGCCGATCATCTGGGCATTTTTATACGGCATCGGCGCATCATATTTGGCCAGCCATTCCTGCAGCTCGGCAAGCATGGCATTCGTTTTTTCCGGATGCGACTCGGCCAGATTGTTGGCCTCGCCCAGGTCGCAGATCGAGCCGTCGTCGTTGTAGAGTTTGTAGAGCATAATCGGCGGCAATCCGTTCAGCTCCGGCGCATAGTTCAGCCGCAGTTTCCAGTCGCCTTTACGGATGATGCTCGACGATGACGTCACGCCCGGGTGGTGCCAGAACAGCGACTCGCGCACGGTTCCGTCAGCAAGCTTCACATCGGACTCCTGGCCGAGAATGACCGGCAACACGTTGCAGCCGTCGAGATCCAGCTCGGGTTTGGTTTCGGCTCCGGCCATCGCCATGTAGGTCGGAAATAGGTCAACCAGATGGATCGGCGTATCGCAGACACTGCCCTGTTCAATTCCCGGCCCTGCAATGATAAACGGAATACGGATGCCGCCTTCAAAGACTTTGTGCTTACCGGCATTCAGCGGCGTGTTGTCGGTAATCCGCTCTTTCTGCCCCTTGTCTTTCCCACGGGGAATCGGCGCGGATTCCAGTCCGCCGTTGTCGGAGCTGAGCATGATGTAGGTATTGTCGATCAGCTTATGGCCAGGATTGCGCGGATCGTCGGTGGTTTCCAAATAGGTAAGAATTTTGCCGACCTGCCAGTCGAGCGTATCGAGCATCGCGGCATAATACGGATTTCTAAAGCCAGGATCCATGGTGGCAATCCGTCCGGGATCGGTCGGGAACGGGACGCCCATCTTTTTACAGTAGTGCTCCAGGCGCTTGCGGTCGCGAGTGCTGAACGGGCTGTGCACAAACTTTGTGCAGAAATTCATGAAGAACGGCTGGCCCGCCCCCCTCACCTTGTCCATCCAGCGGAGGGAAAGATCGACCACCGAATCAAACGGGCGGTCATCGTCGTTCGGATCCAGCGTATAAGGATCACGCGGATCGTAGCTCGCAGCAAATCCGGTGATCCGGTCCGGGGACATCGGGTGATAGACCCCGTTCGTATTCGCCGTCTTTCTGTCGGACGGATCATAGAGTTCCGTATCGTTGTAATACATGTTCTGCCAGTCCCAGCTGAAATCGAAGCCGTAGTCCAACGGTCCCGGGAAGCCCTCAGAGCGTCCGCCGATATGCCACTTCTGAATGTGTGCCGTTGTGTAGCCAGCCTCCTTCAGGACATCGGCAATAATCGGGGTGTCGAGATCCAGACGACACGAATAAAACGGATCCATGTAGGCGTGCCGTCCGTTATAGGGACGCGCTAGCCGCCCCCCCAGCACAGAAAGCACACCGGTATGCGGCGTATACTGCCCCGCCATATAGGCCGCGCGCGAGGGCGCGCAGGTCGGGGCCGGAGAATAGGCCTGCATGAATCGTCGCCCCTTCGCAGCCAGGCGATCCATGTGCGGCGTCTCATAGAGCGACTCCTCGCCACCGTGCATCGCTCGGTAGTAACAGGCGATATCCTGCCACCCCAGATCATCCGTCAAAATGTGGACGATGTTTGGTTTCGGTTTCGCCTGGGTGTCGGACTGCCCGGCAACAGCCATGGAGGCACCGACCGCGAGGGCACACAGCATCGCAGCCGTCATTTTTTTATTTAGTATATTCATTTCTATTGTTCCCTTCTGAAATTCTACTTTGAAGCCGGCAGCGCGATGCTTGAATAGTTGCGCCCCACCTTCGAATCCATCTCCGGATAGCTGACCAGGAATTGGTTTTCGTCGATCAGATTGATCAAGTAGTGTGTGGCCTCTTTAGGCAGCTTTGCTGAAACCTTGCCGCCGGGCAGAATTTTTGCGGGCGCGCGGAACCACTCCTCGAGGCGTTCTCCACCGTTCAGGGTGTAGAGCAAATCAGCGCGCACCACCTTTGCCCCGTTCTCCTTGAAGGTGAACAGCGCCGTGCCATCCTGTAGCGACTCGCCGGTCACCGCAGGCACCTGCTCACGCTTCGGGTTACGCGGACAGTGCGGATTCCAGTAGGCATAGCTAGCGTCCATTTCAGTCAAATAATCGGTCAGCTTGGCTTGCATCGCCTGCGCCTTTTCGGGCATGGCGGCCACCAGATTGTTGGCCTCTTCGATATCGCCCCGCACCTGTTTCCCATCCGTGGTCTGGTACAGGCGGTAGAGTTCCAGTTCGGGTTTGGAATTGTAATTACGAACCAGCTTGTAGTCGCCGATACGGATGGAGCTCTCGAACTTGGCGTTCGGGAAGTGCCACATCATGGTGTCGCGCACAGCGCCGTCGGCGTGACGGATCAGCGACGCGTCGGACGGGTTCTGCGTCAGGAGCGTTGAAAGATCGCAGCCGTCGAACGTTTTTCCCGCCGGCTTTGCAGTGCCGGTCAGCGACAGAATCGTGGGGTAGAAATCCAACCCGTTAATCATTACATCCGATTGAACCCCCTGTGGGATACCGGGGCCGGCTATCAGCAGCGGCACACGCGTCCCCCCTTCCTTCAGCGAAATTTTCCCCTGATCCAGCGGAGCGTTGTCGGTATAAACAGCATTCCGGTCGCCTTCCATGCCGCCGTTGTCGGAGGTGAAGATCACGTAGGTGTTTTCGGACAGCTTGTGGCCCGGCCAGCGCGG
>JAQXBA010000130.1 GCA_029252625.1 Opitutia bacterium
ACGGATCATAGAAATTCATGTCGAATAACTGGCACAGGATCTAAACCTATATTTCACCAGATCAATATTCGAGATCGATTTCTAATTATGCTATTTATTAGCAATAACTTATAAAATTAATCAACTTAACTTATCCGTGATAAAAGTCATGGATACTAAACGTTAGCGACCAAAATGAACAAAGCAATGAAAGCACTTATCGGAATTGGCATCATCCTGATTGTCGTTGGCCTAGCTGGGAAGACGTTGACGATTTCGAGCGTTGCATCGACTACGGCGACTATCAGCACAGAATCAGGCGTATCGGCAGAAAGTGCGGATAAGATAAAAGAAAATCGAAAAAAATCTGACACCTACAAGTGGATCGCCTTTACAGGCGGAATACTGGTGGTCGGGTCACGCATCGGCCTTAGAATCCAAGGTAATCGCTAACCAGTCGATCGTATCAATTCCGTTACGGCTCCGCCTCCACTCCATCGATACATCTTCACGTTCGACAAAGAAAGGAAGAACTAAATGAAAAACATCATCTTAACAACTTGCATGCTCCTAATTTCAACAAACATTCTGGCCGCTGCTGGAGACATAAAAAGCGAAGCGATCAAGGATCGCGATACACGCATGGAATGGTGGCGCGAGGCGCGTTTCGGTATGTTCGTCCACTGGGGGCTTTACAGTATTCCTGCGGGTAAATGGGAAGAAAAAGAGTTCAAAAAGGGAGGCGTTGAGTGGATTCAATCGAAAGCAGCTATTTCAGCGGATGTGTATGAAGCGGAACTTATTCCCCAATTCAAACCCAAGGCTGAATTTGCAGAGGAATGGGCGCGAATTGCAAAAACAGCGGGCTGCCGCTATCTCGTGTTTACGAGCAAGCACCATGAGGGATTTGCATTGCATGACAGCAAGCTAACTACATTTGACGCGAAAGATACTTGCGGGCGTGATCTTTTCAAGGAGATTGTCGATGCCACCCGCGCCGAAGGCCTCAAAGTGGGTGCCTATCACTCGGTCATCGACTGGCACCATCCGGATGCCTATACGGGAGGGGAATTCAAACTCCCGTTTGTGAGGGGAACTACCAATAAAGGTCGCGACAACGCGAAGTATGTGGACTATCTGCACGGCCAGACGAAGGAAATTATGTCCAACTACGGACCGATCGACATTGTATGGTGGGACTACAGCAGTGGGCAATGCCGGGGAGAAAGCTGGAGAGCCAAAGAGTTGATCTCGATGGTCCGGGAGCTCCAGCCTCAAATCGTAATGAACAACCGCCTGTACCGCAGTCCGGAAGCTGGTTGGCCCAATAAGCATGACTGGTCAGAAGGTTTTTCTATCGATCCACAATACGGTGACTTTTGCACGCCGGAACAAAAGATCCCCCCGAACGGTGTTGAGGGCGTGGATTGGGAAACCTGCATGACCATGAACACTACCTGGGGATACAACCAGTTTGATCACAAATGGAAATCGCCAGAGACCTTGGTTCACAACCTTGTCGATGTGGTCTCAAAGGGCGGAAACTATTTGCTAAACATCGGCCCGAAAGCGGATGGCAGTATACCGAAAGAAAGCATTGAACGTATGGAAGCTATCGGCAACTGGATGAACATTAATGGAGATGCTATCTACGAAACGAATGCGAGTCCATTTGGAAAGCCTGCATGGGGTCGGTACACGAAGAAACCCGGAAAGATTTATGCGCATGTTTTCTTGTGGCCCAAAGGGGGCAAACTGATCGTTCCGAGTGGCGACATCGTAGTATCTAAAGCCTATCTTCTCGCGGACAGGAAACAAAGCGCTCTGCCCATCCAACAAACAGAAAAGAGCTTGACCATTACCCTTCCGGCTGAAGCTCCAGACTTAACTGCTTCTGTCATCGTTATTGAACACAAGCACGACAACTAGTCGAACAATTCCATGCAGGCGACGCCAAATGGCGCACCTGATGGATGACGTTCACAAAATATACGAAAATCAATGAAAAATAAAATCACGCTATCCACACTTCTTTTGCTAATGTGCACGTTCAAGTTACAGGCTTTGAATATACAATGGCAGACAGAATTACCCTTGGGCACACAAATAGACTTCTCAGTGGCAGGAATTAACGGAAGCGCTGTTGCCTTTGATTCTGACAGCGACACTCTGTATTGGATTGGGACAGATGGTAATATGCTAGCTACCATACCAAACTTCACTAACAACCCCTCTGAATCCGCTGATACTCCGTTGCTTGTTAGTGATACAATTTTGATTATACCTATTTTTTCAGATTTTGATGGAGTAGCGACTAAAATTATCACAAAGACTGATTCAAGCTATTCTATTGAAACGATCAGCGGCGTTCCACACCAAGACGAAGCTCTGCAAACGTCTTTCCCGTTTTTCCTAGTAGAAAACGGTCTCCTGCTTACTCAATATCGCATCCCATCCAGTTCAACACCGCAAACAACTAGTGTCACAATGGTTCCTGCAAACGCAGTAGTTATTCCTGCGGCACACCAAGGTAATGTAACGATAGAATTACAATCCAGTGCTGATCTTGTCGAATGGATCTCGGTTCTCCCAGGTTCCTATTCACCGACAAACGAAGCTAGGTTCTTCCGAGTAAAAGCAACTACTGAAAACTAGAATGTGAACAAAGCAGGATAGGACAACTCCGTTCGTGCCTCACTGCGTGCCACATCTCGACGTTCAATATGAAAATGAAGAAGAAACTCTTCATAGCCTTCGAAATTCTTTCTGCCATTCTGCTTATAACTGGTGTATGTCTATGGCACTGGTCTCGAAACCTGCTTGAGATTGAAAACGCATCAGGCAAAGACATCAGAGTAGTTACGGTCATGATCTGCAATGCTGATTACAGTGTCGAAAATCTGGATTCCGGTCAGACCCAAAGGATCCCCTTTGATGTCAAGGGGGACAGTGGGTTTCATGTTAATGTTTCTTTCGCTGATAATACCGATGTTGAGGGAGAATTCGGCTATGTCACTGGAGGAGCCGGTTCATACGACAATCGAGCGAAAGTTACGATCTTTTCGGACAAGATCGAAGGAAAAAAAGAATACTAAATTTGAACAAAACGGATGCATTTAACTGGCTTTCGCTCCGCTACAGCCAGTACATGATCCAGTCGTTCGGCTCAGAAAACATTGCATCGCGAAAGATGGCTACCGCTTCCAATCGGGGCTTCAAATTGTAATCGCCTTATCTGTGCAGTGAGAATAGCTTATAAAAATATGACAACAATATCTTTAAAACGCGCAGGGTGGATCTTGATTATCGCCGGATTGGTTGGAGTAGGCATCACAGCGGTAGACTTAAACGGCATCTATACCAGCGAGACCAACGATTCAGCTCCCGCTCTAGCGGAGGCCATTAGTGGCACGCTGGCTCCCGCCACAGTTGGTTTTCTGTTGGTGCTGGTCGGTGTGGTTCTCGTTCTACGCGCTTGGTGGCGCACACGTCGGACGAAGCAAACGACTGCCGTCCAAAGCGCATGAAACTAGGCACAACGAACAAGTCGGCGCACACCAACCCGCCACCCGCTGAGTAGTTCATTTTTATGATCGCTTTAACCCATAACCCCTACGTTGAAGATCGCCCCCGGTAGCGGGTGGGTGGCCTTAACGTTCTGCTTTAATTAAACGTTATGACACAGACCTCTTCCCCGCGCATTAGCATAGCTGTCGCAAACACTAGCCGGCAACAGGCCGTCTACCGTATGCGCCACGAGGTCTATGCTGTTGAACTCGGGCAACATGAATCCCTGCCGGGTGGGTCTTTACCTGATGCTACCGATGTCAAGACTGTCTACATTGCCGCCTGTATTGGTGGCAAAGTCGTTGGGTTTGTCGGCATCACACCACCAAACAGTCCTTGTTTCTCACTGGAAAAACGCCTGTCGCCCAGCGAAATTCCGGTGGCACTGGACGACCACACGTTTGAAATCCGTGCCCTTACTACGAAACAGTCTCTGCGGGGATCATTGGTTGCTGCTAGCTTGATGTATGCAGCTTTTCGCTGGGTGGAGGCGCATGGCGGCAAGCGCATCGTTTCAATTGGCCGCCGAGAAGTTCTCAGCATGTACTTGCGATTGGGCTTTAAGCAGGCAGGTCGGACGTTTGAATACGGAGCGGTCACATATGAGTTGATCAGCGCGGAGATCAGTGATGTTGCTGCCAGATTGCAACGGCTACATTCAAAAGTGGATCGCCTGGAGACGCGCCTGGACTGGAAACTTGACATAGCTTTCCAAAGTCCCAGCGAGTGCTACCACGGAGGTGTCTTTTTTGATGCAATAGGTGATCAGTTTGACGACATGAGTAAGGTGGACACTATCATCAATGCAGATGTGCTTGATGCCTGGTTCCCACCAGCGGACGAAGCCCAAGATGCGATTCGCAACCAGTTGCCATGGATCATGCGCACGTCGCCACCTACACGTGCTGCGGGCTTTGAAAAAACCATTGCGGAAGTCCGAGGAGTTAACCAGAACTCCATCCTTGCAGGCGGAGGGTCCTCAGCATTGATCTTCCTTGCTTTCGGGCACTGGTTGAACCGCTCATCAAAGGTCCTTATTCTAGACCCAACGTATGGGGAATACGCACATATTCTGGATCAGATTATCCAATGCAAAACGGAGCGATTTCACCTAGACCGAACTAACGGTTATCGTCTCGACCTAGAAGCTCTGTCGAAGAAGCTTGCTGAGGGATTTGATTTGTTCGTATGGGTCAACCCAAACAGCCCAACTGGGCTACACGTAGCTAAGGCCGACGTAGAAGCGGTGCTAAAGGAGGCTTCCCGATGCAAGCGTGTATGGATTGATGAAACCTATATTGAATATGCAGGGCGGGAGGAATCTCTTGAATCATTCGCCGTGCAAAGTGAGAGCATTATCATCTGCAAATCGATGTCCAAAGTCTATGCGCTGAGCGGCATGCGTGCTGCCTATCTCTGCGCGTCACCGCACCAACTTGAGCCCCTTCGAGTTCTAACGCCACCGTGGTCAGTCGGATTACCCGCGCAAATAGCTGCCACCCATGCACTACATGCCACAGATTACTACAATATGCGGTATCAGCAAACTCACGAACTCCGAGAGAATCTAGTCAAAGGCCTACATCGTCTTGGTATCCTTGAGATCATCCCAGGCGTTGCCAACTTTGTTCTGTTCCACATTCCTGCGGGAGGTAACAGTGCTGCTTTTGTTGTCAAGAAATGCCAAGAGCAGGGACTTTTTCTTCGCGACGCGTCTGGAGTCGGGTCGGTGATGGGTAATCACGCCATAAGGATCGCGGTCAAGGATCAGGAGACCAATCAGCGCATGCTTAGAGTTTTGAAAGAAGTGCTCAGTAAACCTGTGAAGGGAGACAAAGGAGAGAGCCAACAAGACGGCGCACTCAACCCCTGACCAGCCCCCAGTTGACTTGGAGGTTTTATGTTGTTACACCACCACCAAATAAGTCTCAGTTTTATTGCCCTGAAAAGTCAGCGGCGAGTGACCTAAGACGTTCATGGCGGGTCTGCCATGGGCAGGCAAGGGAGCCTAACCAGTCTTTGTGGGCAGTGGATTTCGCTGGCGTCCATCAGTTGGGAATAAACGAGCAATAGCCATCACTCACTAATCAGTCATCGGATAGTCAAACACAGCGCACAGCCGCCTCCAAATCGTGGCGTCTCCGCTTGCGGAGGCCCGCACTCGCATCGGCAGCACCCACCTCCACGACCACCACCGTGGCGTCTCCGCTTGCGGAGGCCCGGCACTCGCACCGGGAGGGACGAGCTCCGCCTCGTCCGCCCATCATTAAAGCCAGAAGCCCGCAGAACCCTGCGGGCTTCTTTGTGTCCGGCAGCACCCACCTCCGCGACGTCCGCAATGCTATAGAGTCAGTCCCTCCTCAAGTCTCTCATCTCAAGTCTCTCATGTCTCTCATCTCACCTCCGTGATCATTTAGCCTTTTAATGCGTCCTACATCCTGCTAAACATAATCTCAATTACAGATCATAGAAATTCATCTCGAATAACTGGCACAGGATCTAAACCTATATTTCACCAGATCAATATTCGAGATCGATTTCTAATTATGCTATTTATTAATAATAACTTATAAAATTATTCCACTTAACTTATCCGTGATAAAAGTCATGGATACTAAACGTTATGCAAAAGAAACTAATATGAAAGTCTCAGTAAAAATCATCATCCTAGGTTCCGTCATATTTGCTGGAGGATTCATCTTTGGCGTTGGTGGAACTGTAATAAGCATGATAGATGCCTTCAATGCCGTTCAGGAATCTGGCGCAACTGCGGATCCAGACGCACTAGCAGAGGACATCAGCAATTCGCTTGTTACAACTGCGATCGGAATACCCATTGCATTAATAGGATTCAGTCTCTTTGTAGGAGGAATCATAGCTTACTTCATTGGCCGAAATAAACCCGAAAATTCAGAGAAAATGGCATAACCAGTCGCTGCTGGCAATGTCGCTAACGCGCCATCGCCAGAGCTCTACGTTATATTTAAAAAGGAAAATAGAAAATGAAGAAACAATCGAGACCAATAATATCCCTATTACTTAGTACCGTCATTTTGTTTACTGCTCTAGCTTGCAGCGCTATGGCAGGAGAGTCTGTAACAGAAGCTCGTGTATTCAAAAGCAAGAGTGGCACGATGCCTTATCGTATTTTCAAGCCAGCGAACTACGATCCAAAGAAGAAGTACCCCGTCGTTCTCTGTCTTCATGGCGCTGGAGGACGAGGAAATAATAACAAGAGTAAAGGAACAGAGGCTTTTATTGCTTTGTCTGCGCTGAAGGTGCAAAAGCAATATCAAGCATTCCTCATAACCCCACAATGCCCTGTAAAAAAGCAGTGGGTAAATACACCATGGAAAAACGGATCATATTCGACATCCAATATTCCTATCAGTAAAGAGTTGGAACTGGTTGTGCAAATCCTGAACTCAGTAGAAAAAGAGTTCAAAATTGATCCTTCGCGGATTTACGTTACGGGGCAATCGATGGGGGGATATGGGACATGGGATATCATTCTGCGCTACCCGAAGAGATTTGCAGCAGCCGTTCCTGTATGTGGCTCAGGAGACCCTACTCAGGCAAAAAGCATTGCACACCTTCCCATTTGGGTTTTCCATGGCAGTAAAGACAGTACTGTCCCCGCAAAGGGTTCAAGGGACATGGTTGAGGCTCTCAAGAAAGCAGGCGGCAAGATCAAATATACAGAATACAAAGGTATTGGGCATAATTCTTGGTCCCGTGCATGGAAAGAAAAGGACCTTATTCCCTGGCTCTTCAAACAACATAACAAGCCGGATGCACCTGACAAAAAATAGCTAGGCCATTTCATGCAGGTGATCCAAAACGTTAGGCCAGCAAAAACAAAAAGTAAGAAGAATGAAGAAGACAACAGTACTCACAGCACTCGCAGCATCTCTGATTCTCGGCATTTGTACGCCGACTTTCGCGGGTGACCTCGGGACCGAACTCAGGAAATTCGGGTGGAACCGAATCATCGGAACCTGGGTTGATCCAGAAACTAAGGGTGCCAAGCACAAGTTGACATTTGCGTGGCAGTATCAGGACAAGGTGATTGAGATAGTCAATCGCGAGGGAGCGAAAGAGACAACGGCCCTCATGGGTCGAAATCCTAAATCTGGTGAAGTGTTCCATGTCGGCGCAGATAGTGAAGGCGGAAGTAGTATTGGTAAATGGAAGATCGAGAACGGTGAAGCCGTTCTCGGACTCCTCTTCGTCACTGGCGCCGGAGAGGAAGGAGGATTGGCGATCCGACACAAGCTTGTGGACGACAACACAATGCTCGTGACCGTAGTTCTTCCTGAAGCAATCACCTTCAAGCTCGTGCGTGAGCAGAAGAAAAGGAAACCCTAATCAGAGCATGGAGAGCTACAAAATGGGCTTCGCGGCGATCGTTCGGTAAATAAAACAAACATGGAATCAAAGAAAAAGAATACCCTCGGCATCACTGGATGTATCATCAGCTGCGTGTCTTTATTCGCTGCATTTCTTTCTCCACAAATAGCAGAAGCCGTCGCCCCACCAGCAAAGCCCATCGAAGAATCGGCGATATACTTTGCACTATAATTGAAAGACGTGGCGGCGGCTAAAATGAAGGGTGAAGAATACAAGTCAGTGCCATAGGAAAAGAACCCATCTAGTTACCTTTTTACGGCGGTGATTGGTTTTGGCATGGTTGGAACTGGCTTTGGGGTCGGTTCACTTATCAGGGGAGAAAAGAAAAGTGTTTCTGGAAGTGCTATGACACTCGGGATAAATGCAGCTATCATCCAGTGGTCGCTGATCTTTGCTGGAGCATTAATCTTCATTTTACTTATCGGAGTAGTCCTTGGAGAATTAGGGATCGACCTTCCCTCAATCTGAGATCCAACCAGACGGTCGTCTCAATAGATTTCGCTGGCGCTCATCTACACTCACACTCCACGTTCATGGCGGGTCTACCAGGGGCAGGCAAGGGAGCCTAACCAGTCTTTGTGGGCAGTGGATTTCGCTGGTGTGCATCAGTTGGAAATAAACGAGCAATAGCCATCACTCACTAATCAGTCATCGGATAGTCAAACACAGCGCACAGCCCCCTCCTAACCGTGGCGTCTCCGCTTGCGGAGGCCCGGCACGCTCACCGGGAGGGACGAGCTCCGCCTCGTCCGCCCATCATTAAAGCCAGAAGCCCGCAGAAACCTGCGGGCTTCTTTGTGTCCGCGTCCCTCCTCAGCTCTTTCATCCAGTCAAACACAGTGACAACCCGTGAAAGCAGGCACTTGAGTGCGGTTTTTCGCTGCGCTCATAGTAGCGCATGGACATCGGCACTTTTACCACGCTGCTAATCGCTGCTGGCGCAGCAATGACCACGGCCATCGCATTCCTATT
>JAQXBA010000152.1 GCA_029252625.1 Opitutia bacterium
ATTTCTGCCCGCATGAAAATGTGGGCGGGTCGCCCACACTCCTATAACCCAGACGCTACTTCTGGTTTGAGCAATCCGGGCAGGTGCCGGCATAGACAATCTCGCCGCCGGTCACCACGAAGCCCTTGGGGGCCTGCACCTCGGGGAGCTGCATCGCCACAGGAAGGTCGAATACTTTATTGCAACTGCGGCAGATGAAATGCGGGTGCTCACTGTCGGCGGGCAACTCGTAGCGACGCGGTTGGCCGGGAAACTCCACTCCAATGATCTGAAAGGCAGCCGTCATCTCACGGATCGCGCGATTGACGGTGGCCGATCCCAAACGCGGAATTTGCTGCCGTCCCAGTGATAGGATCTCCTCACGCGTCATAGGACGCCCAGCCCCCTGAAGAACTGATAGGATCACCTCACGTTGTTGTGTCTGCATTTTAGGTTATTTTCCAGTTAATGAGGATTGCTTACAGTGCTTCTAGTTTGAATTGCCAAAACCCTTGTGTCTTTCCCACGGAAGGCCGCACACGCAACTGCATAATTTGAATCGGCTCACCATCCAAGTTAGCGTCCTGCACTGAAATCAGTTCTGGAACTGCGGTCGTCCAGTCTCCTCCGAGGTTCGATGTGGATTCAACGCCGATGTGCACTGCTGCTCGACGACTCACTTGCACTGTTAAAATAAAACCATCGTCCCCCGAGGAGGTAAATTGAGGTCGCGCGGACGAAGACGCCTGCAAAGGGTCTGTGCCTGCGGCAAACTCAAGGAAATCACTCACCCCGTCGCCATCGCTATCCTGTGTCACATCTCCAACCAAAGAATGTGAACTCTGCCATTGAGCAAAACTACGTGGCGCAGCACTCGATCCCGCACTCACAATTTCAAAGGTCAAATACACATCCTCAGCAGGTGCATAGTTGCTATCTCCCGCCTGCCAGGCACGAACCTTCACTGTCCCGACCTCGGTGCCAAGCGTCAATGTGTATTCAGGTGCAGCACCAACAACCACTCCGGCAGGACTGGATGTAACTTCCAGCTGCACAGGCAATCCGCTATCCGCCAGAGCCGAAAGTGAGAGAGCCGAGCCGCCCACTATTTGATTCGAAATCGGCGCGAAATAAATGTGCTGTAAGGAATCGGCGACGACAAAGGTGCGTAATACAGATCCCGCGGGGTTATACACGCCATCACCTGGCTGAAGGGCCATGACCTGGACAGTGCCAGTGCCCGTAAAGGTGAGCATGGTGCCACTCAAAGTGGCTGGACTACCAGCCAACACCTCATACTCGACAGGCAGACCGCTACTAGCTACAGCCGTCAACTCAAGTGATGTGTCGCTTAAGCGTTGATGCGAAATTTCAGCAAACGTGATCGCCTGATCGTCGCCATCTGGTATCGAACTATTCAATACCCCCACGGCTTCTAGATCAAATCCTGCGCTACCGATAGTCGGATACGCATCATAGATGACATAGCCATCCGAGTCAAAAGCACTACCATTACCCACAATATCAACAATACGCACATAGCGAATGTCCTCTAAATCTAAATACGGATAATTCGTCTCTAAATGTGTTTCATAAGCCACAGAGAAATCGGTCTTATTGGCCAGCGCCGCCTGATACGCAAGGCTAAGCTGATCGAGATCAAACACTGTGCCCCTCCCACTTCGATAGCGACTCGCCAATCCAAAAGCCAAAGTGGGATCGATATCTGAGCCAGTCGTAGCAGCTGTTAGAGAGAAATTCGAGAAACGCACGTAATGCACTCCATCGGTGGAAACTTCCACCCAAGCCAACTCTAGAAATGTATCACTGAATCCATTTTCAAACACACAGAAATCAGGACCGTCGCCATTTCGTATTGGGTTGGTAAATGTCAGCGTAATCTGCCCGCCCCGACCAAGGCTGACGATATCATAGGAGCCGCCGACTGCTGGCCCAAGCGCCCGCTCGGGTGTTTTCCAATTATCGGAAACATTGCTGCCATAGATCAAGTTTTGGTAGCCCGTCGCCCACGCAACAATCGCACTGTCATTTTTATCAATGTAATTACTCACCGAAAATGGCGCATCACTTGCATCAGTATATGCGGCCCGCAAACACGCGCCTCCTGCACTCAACAAACAGACCAATGCTGCCAATAAATAAGTTTTCATGTTATCGATCCTCATCTCATTAAAACTTCAAAGTCATGCCAGTATAGACCGCAGAACCCATCCCGGGATAATAGGCACCATAGTAAGCGGACTCAGCGTAGTTTTTATCCAATATATTTGTGCCCTTCACATAGACTGAACAGTTCTCATTTACCTGATACTGAATCCGCGCATCCAATACATTGTAATCGTCGATCTTACGAAATTCGTTGCCAAAGTCACCGCCCTGATACTGCTCCCCCACATAGCGGTGTGTCAGCGTGAGTCGTAGATCTGAACACACCTCATACCACACCTGATTCGTTGCATGCACCGATGGAACCAGCGGCACCGAATGACCACGCCCCTCACCTGAGCGCATCTCAGTATTCACATAGGCAATACGCGACGAACAGCCATAACGTGTATTCGTGTAGCTCCAGGAGAAATCTACCCCATAACGATTCACCGCTCCGACATTTACATTCAACCCGAGTCCCGACACAGGGTCCTCAATGAAGCCAATCTCATTATCCATCCACAGCGCATAAGCTGTCAGAGAGAGTTGATTTCGCTCGCCGATATACTTGAGACCAAGATCGACACCATCGCCCTCCTCCGCTTCGAGGTCGCTACTCACAGGCTCTGCCAGTGCCACGCCTTGATAGGCTGCGCGTTCATCAAACACCGGATAACGATAGCTATGATCATAGCCGATCCAAGCACTCCAGCGTTCTGCGAAGCGGTAATTCAATGAAATTTCCGCGGCTCCGCCATGTTCATGCACGGTCTCTGAATACGATTTATCAGGGTCTAGGTCAGCTGGATTTTTATAATTTTGATTCGGCAGTACCCCCCCGCGATTAGTCTCCTTATACGGCTCCAGCTGACTCGCAAGATACGTGTCGTTATCCACATCGAAGCGCGTCCACTCATAGCGAACCCCGCCACTCAGAGTCAGAGCTTCAGTTAGCCCCTTCTCTACAAAAACATAGGGGCTGATGCGCCCTTCCTCGACGTCTGCATTTGAGCGCTCGATGTCATGCGCCTTATCCTTATACTGTTTAAACTCGAGCGTATCGTATATCACATCGGTGCCAAAGATAACACGCCGCGCCTTCTCACCGATTTGCACACGAGGACGAAACGTCCATCCCGTCTGCTCGTTCTCTCCGCAAGTTCCAGAGAAGGCCCAATCAGTGTCGCTGTAATCGTAACCGAGCGAAACGTCGTAGCTTCCCCAATCGCGATCGCCCTGCATGTGTAAAGTCGCACGCCCGCTCTCTTCCGTGCTCTCGTCATCACCTGACTTGTCAGACGAGCGCGGATCAGAGCGATAATCGTCATAGATCAGAGGGCCTGGGAATTGATTATGCAACTTACCCGCCGAGGCAAAAACATCGATGCGATCCCCCGATTCAAAAAAATACTCGGCACCTGCATTTGCATTGCGCGACCACGTCTCTGAATGATCGCGATAGCCGTCCTCACTCATCCACGAACCACCGGCACGGACGCCCCAAGGCCCGGACATCGTCGACGCATTCACTGACTCGCGATGATAACCGTAACTGCCAACATCGCCCTTCAATTCAAGGTGCGTGCCTTCAGCTTGCCGCGTCTCGATCTTAATCACACCTGCCAGCGCACGATCTCCATAGAGCACATTCTGGCCGCCATGTAGCACCTCTACCGACTCAATCGAATCGAGTGGCACTTGCTCCCAGTCGATCCCTCCCATATCGGATGGATTCATCGGCTGGCCATTCACCAACACGAGGCTGCGCAAGCCACTATTCTCACCAAAGCCGCGCATCGATATCTCGCTGTTTGAGACACGTCCGGACGTGCTACGAAAAAAGATGTTCGCTTCATTTTGTAATAATTCCGGAACACTGGTCGTCGCGGAACGCTCAATTTGTGCCCGCTCGATACGCACAACATTCGCCGGCACATCTAAGATCTCTTCAGGAAAATGCCATGCAGTCACCGTAAAACTTGGCAACTCTCCAGCGATCTCTGGCTCAGAATCATCCGCAAACAGCTCCGCTCCAACGAGCCAGCAGCTCAATAGACCCAGCGTTTTTAAAGATATAGTCCGAGGCGACATGAGACTCAAAAGGCAGGTTGCGACAATCGTTCGAAAGAACCGTGCAACAACCCACCAGTGAACAAGGAAGTTTTTAAATATTACTTTCGACGACGCACGCAGACTGCAGCGCAACTCAACAGACCGGCAAGGAGCGCATAGGCACTCGGCTCTGGGACGACGATACTGCCATCCAATTCATAGCCATACACGACCGAGTCACCCGCTGAGAATCCACCTGTATTTAACCAACCCACATAGTCATCACTGCCATCAGTAAAGGCCGACACGACATAATTGGTATTCTCCTCCAAAGGTATAATCGAACTAGTGATTGATGTGTTAAGGTCGAACACTTGAATTCCATTCAACTGATACCCAGCAGCATACAACCGGCCTAATGTATCAACTGCTAAGGAACCGCTCACACCCAAATTTGCGACGAACGCGCCATCTGCGACCGTGAGTGTTGTCCCAGCCAAAGATGCAGTGACCTGAGCTGCAGAAAAACTATAGATGTCGTTATTATTACCATTAGCGACATAGAGATTTGCAGAGCCATCCAATGTGATACCACCGGAGAACGATGAAACATTGCTAACGATCGATGTGTAAACGCCCGCGCTACTCAAATGTCCGACTTCAGAAACTGCATCTGCACCGTTTCCCCCGACCATCAATACGCTGGATCCGTCATAAGCGACCGCTCCATAATTTTGCTGTGTGCCGATCGAAGTGAACGCTGTTGATGTCCCAGCTGCCGTGAACTCGTAAACCGACGCACCAGAAAAACCACCTCCTCCGAGAAATCCGTTTCCCGTAATGTATCCATAATCGCCCGTAGGTGCGTTTGCGTATGTGCTCAATGCAGCACTACCAAACGTATCTTGCTGATAAATCGAACCATCGTGCGCGTAAACGAGTCGACCATCGGAGAGATGAGTCATCGCAGTATTATTAAATGAGACTCGATCAGGTAAATCGATGGTCGTCCAGGCAACCGCGGTGCTCGCGAGGGAAAGAAGCGTAGCAAAAGTAAGAACTGTCGTCTTTTTCATTATTCGTTGTTTGATTGATTATATGACCGCATGCAGGAGCAGGAATTGAACCCACGCAGCGCCAATATACAATTCAACTACATCTACTGGGCTCATCTCAATCAAATTAATCCATGAGAATCATTCTCAAATATTAATTTGATTAAAATGAATGCCCTTCACCCACTGAAACTCATGACGGGACTGACAACCGAACGCAGCATCCGTCATATCAACAAGCCTTCCAGGGCTGTCTAATCAAAAACGAAAAAGCACTGTCTCGCAATAATTTGAACTTAAGAACAAAGGGCATCCTTCCTGCCATCATGCTTTATAATGTGCGGACATAGCCGAAAATGGCCCCTTCTAAGCGCTCAAATACTAGACGATCGCAAATCAATAAACGAGATTGGCTCTCAATAACAAAATAATTAACACACTTATATGCAGGAATCATTGAGCTAATGGTTACAGCGCTATCTAAAAAAAGCCGACCAACTCAATGACCGGCTCGTTCGAGGTAATTGACCACTGACTAACAGTCGTAGAAAGCGTTTTCAGCGACGAGAATGTTGTCCGCGCGTACCACGCGCTTATTACCATCGGCGAGCACCAGCACCTTGGGCTTCCATGCTTTGGCCTCTTCGGCTTCGAATTGCGCGAACGA
>JAQXBA010000164.1 GCA_029252625.1 Opitutia bacterium
TACATTCCGTTTCAGGTTGGGGATACCCTAGTCGTGATGAATGGCGACAATAACGAGATTGTCGGTGAATGCCGCATTGTTGCGATCGATGAGACTGCGGTCAAAACTGCAGATCGCGAGGCTGCCAGCTATGACACGCAGTTTACCGGAAATGCGCCCGTTGTGCGCTTGCGCTTGGATGCACCGATTGAGGGCATGCAGGTGGGGCAGGTCGCGTTTGACCGGCAGACGTCGAATCCACGCAATATCATCCGTGGCTGCCGTATGGATCGTTCGTCTCGTTTTCAGGCCAATGTCGACTTGGAGAACTGTCGAATCGAAGCCTTTACCTGGTTATATGGTGATCCGCTCGAAGGTCCCGGCCCAGAAACGGTCTCGATCCGAAATTGTGACGTGCGTGCCCAAATGACTTTTAGCGGTTGGGGGGGCAGCAAGGTGCCCAACGACTATAAACCACGGGCCGACTCTGCGATGTTGAAACAAGTCACCTTGCAAGACAACGAGCTGTGGGGGCCGGTCACGATCAAGAAAGCACTGCAGGTCGATCTGTCGGGCAATCGTTTTCCATCCGAAGCAGGTAAGCAGTTAACAGTGCACAGTTCGGGAATGGTGAACGGATTATAATCGCGTTTGTTAGAGGCTTAAATTTTTTTTTTATGAATCAAATCGATCGATTTAGTTTTGTCTTAGGCTGTTTGAGCCTGTTGCTTACGTGCTTATCGGCCGAAGTGAAACTGCCTGCGGTGTTGGCAGACCACATGGTCATTCAGCGTGAGATGGCTGCTCCGATCTGGGGTTGGGCGGATCCGGGGGAGCGCATCACAGTGGAGTTTGCGGGGCAAACGAAGCAGACAGTTGCTGCCGCTGACGGCATATGGCGCATCGATCTCGATCCTTTAACAGCATCAACTGAACCACGCACATTAACCGTTCGCTCTCAGTCCTCAGGTCTCAAGTCTCAGCTCTCCGACATTCTAGTCGGTGATGTCTGGCTCTGTTCGGGGCAGTCGAATATGCGCATGGGGGTGCGGGGCAGCCTCAATGCCGACGCCGAAATTGCCGACGCCCAATATCCGAACATTCGCTTGTTTCATGTGGGCGACGCGCTGGCACAGCAACCGCAGTCAGATGTTCAAGGAAACTGGCAAGCATGCAGTCCCAACAATGTGGGGGGCTTTTCCGCGACGGCCTATTATTTCGGCCGTAAGCTACACCAGGAATTAAATGTGCCAATCGGCTTGGTGGCGAGTTCATGGGGCGGCACGCCGATCGAGTCGTGGACATCTGCGGAGGCCGCAGCGGAGGATCCGCAATATGCGATGCGCAAAAGCGTCTATGATAATCAGTCGCGCAACTTCAGCGCCGAACAGGCACAGGCCACATTCGAGCGTCAGGTTGCGGAAGCGAACAAAAAAATCGCGACATGGAAAGCGAATGGTAAAAAGGGGCCACCACCGTTTAAGCCTCACAAGGTCGCGGGACACCCGCAGACCGAGAACCCTAATTACCCGAGTAATCTTTACAACGCGATGATTCACCCGCTGGCTCCGTTGGGACTGAAGGGCGCGATTTGGTATCAGGGCGAGGCCAACGCCGGTGCGCATGCATCGTATTACCGCGTGCAGCTGGAGAATCTGATCACCAGTTGGCGCGCGCTCTGGGGGCAGGGCGATTTCCCGTTCTATTTTGTGCAACTGCCCAACTACCGCTTGCCTTGGACGGAACCAGTGGAAAATGGCGGTTGGCCGGATATACGCGAATCGTTTATGCTGACCGCGAAGGAAGTGCCCAACACTGGCATGGCGATCACGATTGATATTGGTGAGGCTGGCGATATCCATCCGAAGAATAAGCAGGAAGTCGGCGACCGACTTGGGCGTGTCGCGCTGTATCAAACTTACCTCCGAGAGGACATCGTTTGGTCGGGCCCGATTATTGCTGAGCACAGATTGCAGGGTGACAAAGCCTACGTGACATTCGAAACCGGCGGTGCGCCGCTGGCTGTGCAAGGGGATGTGCTCAAGGGCTTCGCGATCATGACTGCCGACGGTGACATTGTGCCAGCCGAAGCTGAAATTCTTAGCGAGCAATCCGTGGTCGTGACTGCGCCCGGTGTCGCTGAAATACGCGCAGTATATTATGCATGGGCAAATAATCCCGAAGGATCGAATTTAATCAATGAAGCAGGCCTGCCGGCATCGCCGTTTCGCTTCGGTAAATATCAATCACTACAGGATGGTTTAAGCAATGTGCGCACACTGCTGCGTGATGGTCGTGAGTTGCCAGGTCTGCAACATGGCGCGATCTTGAGATCCGCAGGCGAGATCACATCGGGCGAACAGACGCACACGGCCTTATTTGTGCATCCTTCGTTTCTGGACGGTAATGTTGGTTCCGTCAGCTTTGACCTAGAGCTGCAGGATGTTCGCAAAGACTTACGGTTCGCATTGGCGAAGGCGACCAATGCGGGCGACGGCATTCTTTTGAAAGTGCTGTGCCGCACAGATGGCAGCCGTTTTAGTGAGCTTGCTCATATCGCGGCCAACAATCCCGAATGGCAGACGCACACGCTGTCCCTCTCGAAATGGCGTGGTCAGAATGTCACGCTTCGTTTCATCATCGATCCGGGGCCCACCACGAACAATGATGGCTTTCACATCGGCGATCTGGCTTTGGTAACTACGGACTGATGCCAGTATCAAAGTATCACTGAAATAGCTGTTCGAGTTTGTCTGCTTGGTTAGATTTGTTCGTTCATGCGACTAAATCAGTCCCTTGCGGATGGCGGCGGCAACGGCAGCTGCGACGTTTGGGACCTGTAGCTTTTTGTAGATGCTTTCGGTGTGTTGCGCGACTGTGCGGTAGCTGATCTCGAGTTGATCGGCGACTTCCTTTTTTACATAACCCATGGCCATCAGTTCCAGCACCTGGTGTTCGCGTCTGCTGAGGGTGTCGGTGCTTCCTGTATCGGTGGTTCCGAGGGCATTGAGCACTAGGCGAGAGAGCTTCGGATCGATGATGCTCGCTCCTTCGTGGACCTCGTGGATGGCGCAGCGGATTTCGCCGATGGAAGCATTTTTCAGGATGTATCCTGAGACGCCGAGTCGGATCGCTTCGACGGTGGTTTGGTAGTCGTCGTTACTGGTGAGCACGATGATCTCGGTTTGGGGGAGCAGACGTCGTAGTTCGGGGATGAGGGTCATCCCGTTTTTACCGGGGAGTTGTAGGTCCAGTAGCACTACATCGGCTTCGAGGGGCTCGCTTCCCAGTGCATCGAGGCACTGTTCAGCACTGAGGAAATTTTTCGAAAACTCCAGCCGTTCGCTCAGTTCAATCATCTCCTTGAGCGATTCAGTGAAGTTCGCATTGTCTTCGATGATGAGGATTTTTACCGGTTTGTTCATTGTGCTTATTTCTTTTTGAGGGTCAGGCTTACGCGGGTTCCCGATGTGGAGGTATTGATGTTGAGTTTTCCATGCAGTCGGGCCGCTCGAATTTCGAGGTGGCGGGCGGGCAGGCGGTCTTCGGGTATACCGCATCCATTATCCGTGACGATTAACTCGGTGCTGCCGTTTTTTCTTCGGGTTACAATTTCAACCGAGGTGGCATTGGCGTGCTTACGGATATTATTCAGAGCCTCTTTGAAGAACAGTAGCAGTTCCCATTTTCGAGCGGGGTTGAGTTGGTTGAAGGGGCGTTGCTGGTCGAAGTCGAACGAATGAGAGATTCCGACGAGGATGAGTTGGGCGGTTTCACGGAAATGCACAGCGATATCTCCTTGGGTCTCACGCTGTTCGATGAAGCGGACGAGACGGCGGGTTTCGTCTTCGGTGGTGCGGGCGGTGCGGATGACGTCGGCGAGCAGTTTACTTTGTTTGACTGTCGGCTCGCGCAGGGTTTCCAGAACCAGTTCGGTGGTGTGGGCGATACAACTGGCATTGGCACCGACCTCGTCGTGCAGGTCGGCGGCAATCATTTCGCGCACACGGTTCCAGCGGCGCTCGGCGAGCAGACGCACCAGCCAGACCATCATTGCGAGGAAGAGCACGAGGCCGGTGGCGGAGAGCACTAGGAAAACCAAGCGTTCGCGTTCTTGGCGGCGGGCGAGTTCGAGATCGAGCTGTAGGGTGTTGAGTTTTCGCTCAAGCCCGGCGCGGCGGTTGAAGTCGATCAGCCATTGGCGAAGGGGTAGAATATTGCCTTCGCGTGTATTCCCGTCGGTCAGGCGTCGAGGGTTGTCGCGCCCCTTTGAGTGTTTTTCCCGAGCAGGCAATTCTGGCTTTTTCAGGGTCGCAATTCGCATGCCTGTGAGTCGGGTGCCTTTGCCGAACAGTTCGATTTCGCTTAATGAAAGTTGCTCATCAAAAGTCGAAATAGATCGTTTACGTTCCGTTGAATGCTCCGGGTTTTCGTCGCTCAGGATAATTCGGAAATAACGGCCCTTGCTGGTTGGCAGGCGCAGCATGAGCGGACTGGAGCCGGGGGCGGGGAAACGGGCCTGATTATCTAAAACCACGATTCCCCGTTTGTCGGCAGGGTGCGCCAGCCGCTCCACGCGGATGCGGCTGGGGAAGTTCACCCCGTTGCCGAGTGGATAGGTCTGTTGGGCGTAGAACATGACTGGCCAGATTCGTAGTTCGTCTACTTCCGCCTCCTCTTCGCCTAAATCGTAGGTCAGATCGAAGCTCTCAGCACCCGAATGGAAATCCCAAATGTAAGGGTTGTTCAGACTCCGGCGGATGTTTGAAAACATGGTGAATCCATCGGTCAGACATTCGGGGGCCCAGATACGACCATGATCCACTAGCATCAGCGGTGCCTGAACTTCCGCGTTCAGCGCGACGTTCCAGTTTTTTGAAAAGGCGAAGATTTCACTCAAAGCCATGATATGCTCCCCCGTCCACCAAGTAGGGTTGCCGTGCAGGGCGGTGGTGGTCAGACGCAGGCCGATGGTCGGTTTGGGAGCGGGGCAGGCAAATAGCTGGGGCTCCGTGCCGGGTTCCGGGTGGTCGGTTTGCCGGTAGTCGGCGATGATTTCTGTTGTGCCGTCTTCCAGGATGCGCTCGAGAATAAACCGTTTCGGAAATCCCAGTGCGCGCAGCTGATCTTGGTTGTCGGTGTAGGTCGCGGGCATTAAGGCGACCAGATCGATCAGTGCTGCTTGGCTGAAGCGGACTTCAATCGTCAACGGAAGATCCGAGGGACCTAGTATCATTTTTCGGTATCCGAGTGTCCAGGGCGAGGCGGTGATAAAAGCCTTAGGTAGAGATTTCAGTTCGGATTCGATCTTCGTGATTCTGTTTTCTAGTTCAGTCCTCGCGCGGAAAAACAGACTGGCAGCCTGTGCCGTCGTCGTCGATCCGATCACGACTACACATAAAATGACGCATCGAATGACGGAAAGGCTGCTGAATTGGCTCATAATGTAGTCTGCTGGGATAATTCAGCACCGGCACGGAAGGTAGACTTAACCGTATGTAGATGCACGCATCTTTGCAAGGTTGGTGAATCTCGTCAACACGGTCGATTGACCGTATTGCGCGTTTTTCGGATTTTATTCATAATACACATCGCTCAGAGGCTCATCGAGTGGAGCTTTTGATTAAAAACTGACCCCCATGAAAATGAATTATATAAAAAAAAGTATTATTGGCACATTCGCCATTTCTATGTTTACGTTGTCGACCACGCAGGCTGCTGAATTATTCTCGGATGATTTTTCCGACGCGATAGCCTCGGCTGCCAACTGGTCGACACGAGTCAATGGCTCCACGCTGTCCACATTCGCCTTTGACGGAAGCGATGCGAGACTCACCGAAGGCAATGGCGGAAATGCGGATGCGATGTATCGCGGGTTTGACTTAACCACGCTGGCCGTCGGCGATTCCATCACACTGACTGGCAAAGCTTATATGAATGTCAGTCAGGCCACGGATTTTCGTGTGGGGTTTGGATACAGCGCAACCGGCATCAGTGACTCAATAGGAAACCTCGCCGTGGATCTCCAAGGCTATTCCATGGCGCTCGCTTCGGGCACAAACGAAGGCGGCCCGCAGATATACGTCAATCGAGACGACACCGCAGATATTAACTATTTTAGAAACTCCTCTGCGATTCGGGGCTTGGCCTTCACGGCGGGCACACAGATCAGCGCGAATACGGCAACACCGACATGGAGCGACTTCAGCTTTACACTTGAACATAAACCAGATGGTCGCATCTACTTCACTGGCAGTGTGAACGGGGTGGCATTGTCCGATCAGAATTCGGGCGGAACGATTGTTAATTATGATGGTGGCGTTACTCAGCTAACCCAGTTCAACTATGTCGGTCTTTCCGGGAATGCGCTCGGTGAAGGTAACTATATCGTCTGGGACGACATCGCAGTGACGGCCATCCCGGAACCGTCCGCGTTTGCACTGATTCTTTCATCGCTTGCTGCCTTCGTCGTCGTAAGAAGAAGAAAACTTCGGGGTTAACTGACTAGTCAAAGAATAATGCGGGGGAGGTGTCGTCCTCCCCCGCTTTTTATTGTAAAAATTCAAATCGCATTATGATGTATATAGGAAGGTCGGTATGGAACGCACTTACCCATACGAACGTAATTTGGCTAATAGTTTGCGGAATGCTCCCAGCGGGATCGGTGCAGGCAATTGACACGGTTTATAGCGGCTTTAATCGTGTAAATCCAGGATTGTTTCAGTTCTCCGACCTATCTAATCCGAATGGAACGAAGACTAAAGTTGGGAGTTGGCCATTTCCCGCAGCAAGCTGGCAATGCTCTGCCTATAATGGCAACCTGTATTTGATGTTTGGTAGAGCCACGACCGGGTTCGGAGGGCCTGGTCTGTATACCTACGACGGCGGCACATCGCTGCAGTTGATCAGTGGATCCTATACCTTTTTGGATTGGCATGGCATCGCAGAATATGACGGGGAATACTACGGTCTCTACCACGGAACTAATATGTCTGGGCCGGGGCTGTATCACTTCACCGATCCAAGTGATCCGGAAAGCACGGCGATCCGCATGTTTCCGACGCAATCATTTGCTTCGAACATTTGGCAAGATGTGGCCTATGACGGATCCACGTTTCTGTTTGTTCGCAGTGCTGAAGGTGGCACGGCTGGAATATATGAGTATGCCTTCGATTTTGATGACTTCACTCTGGTTAGCGGTGGTGAAACCTATGCGAATTGGGGAGGGTTGGGTGCATTCACCGAACTGACTGAACCGCCGCCCGTCGCGCAGCCTTCGAATAAGAAGGTTTATGTGATTCTCTTCGGTGGGCAGTCGAATGCAGCGGGGTGGGGCTATCGTCAGTATCTGCTGGAGACAGGCCATCCGCTGGCCAATCCGCAGAGCGACGTGGAGATGTATACCGGCTGGGGCTTGGATTCCGTATTGAATCAACTGCTGCCGCTCCAGTCCGGCGCGGGTAACGATTGGATCAGGTCCGGGGTGAAGCAATATCCCGCATTGACTACCGAACCCATCAACCGCTTTGGCCCTGAGCTGAGCATGGCGCGCACCGTGCGCGACGGCATCGATATCCCCGATTCCAAAGTGGTCGTCATTAAATATGCCGTGGGAGGCTCCACCTTATACGGGCACTGGAAGGGGGACGGAACGGCCGACAGTTCGTCCGACGGCTCAATCTATAAAACCTTCCAGTCCACTGTGCATGCCGGGATCGCAGCGATTCAAACCAAATATTCCTATCATGAAGTCGAGGTCATCGGTATGGGCTGGGTGCAGGGCGAGTCCGACGCGCTGAACGTTGACGGAGCGAACGCATCCGCCTACGAAACGAATCTGACCACCTTCATTGCCGATGTGCGCGCCACCTTCGGCACGAACATGGTGTTTGCGCTCTCCAGACTTTCTACGAATCAAAGCGATAACGCCTATTGGCCGACGATACGGGCCGCGCAGGCCGCCGTCGCAGCGGCCGACCCCCGTGTGGTCGCCACCGAGACGGACGGCATCAATTATCTTGGTGCGGCCGGATTCGCCGAAGGTCAGATTCATTTTCTCTCGTCCGCCCTAATCCAGATTGGCGAGGATATCGGCAACGCGCTCGTCGCAACAGCGGCGCTGGACGCCGATGACGACCAACTTCCTGACGACTGGGAAAACGAATTTACGCCGCCCGGTGCCGCCGGTCTCGGCAACGCGGCGGAGGACGACTATGATGGCGATGGTATTCCTGACCGAGATGAATTCAAGGTCGGCACCAGCCCATTGGATCCAACAGATACACTGACACTATCGATCATCAACACAGAATCGATCCAGTGGTCTGCGAAGCGCGGCGTCAGTTACGACGTTCAGTATTCTACGGATCTGAGCTTGCCATGGGCACCGTTCGATACCGTGCTGCTCGAATCGAATGGCGTGGCTGATCTGTCTCTTTCGGGATTCGAAACCGATGGCGCTGTTTTTTTTCGACTGGTTGTTGAATAGATAAATTATGCATAAATTCCTAACTCAGATCATCGTAATCATTGCCTTTTCAGTCGCGGCCACTGCTGCGAATCAACGCCCGAACTTATTGGTCCTACTGACAGACGATCAACGTTGGGATACGCTGGGCGTGTATAATGAAGACTGCCCGATCCCTACGCCGAATCTGGATCGGCTCGCCAACGCGGGCATCCGCTTCGATCAGGGATTTGTCACCACTCCGATCTGCGCCGTCTCGCGGGCCTGCATCTTGACCGGGCGTTATGCGTCGAACCATGGCATGCACTATTTTGGTGTGAAAATGGAGGACGATGTATTTGCAAATAGTTATCCCATCTACTTGCGTGAAGCTGGCTATTTTAGCGGACACTTTGGCAAATATGGTGTGGCTTATTCTCCCGAGCAAAAGGCACAGTTCGATGTGTTCGAAGCGGATGGGAACCAAGGGCCGAAGTTTCGCCCGTATAAAGGCGAGCAAGTGCATGACTCCGCTTGGTTGACCGCCAAGACCCGCGACTTCCTCGACGCAGTTCCGGAGGAACAGCCCTTCGTTCTGCAGCTCAGCTACAAGGCACCGCACGCTTCGTCCTGTCCGGCGCCGGAGGATGATCATCTCTTGGACGAGGTTGAATTTGAGCGCAGTCCTTACGACACCAAAGCCGCCTTCGATCAATTGCCGGAAATTACCAAGTTCAGTCTGATGGAGCGTGTCTATGCCCGCGAGTTCAACAATTTCGATGAGCGCAACAATGAGCGCAACATTAACCACTACATGCGGCAGTATTACGAAAAAATCGTCAGTGTGGAGCGCTCGGTCGGCGATATCATGGCCGAGTTGGAAGCACGCGGGCTGGCGGACAACACCGTGATTATTTTCCTCTCCGACCACGGCACACACTTCGGCGAAAAACAGTTGGCCGGCAAATGGACGCCCTACGAGGAGAGCTTGCGCATCCCGTTTATCGTGTATGACCCACGCTCCGGCGCACGCCATGGCGCAGTCTCCGACAAGATGGTGTTGAATATTGATGTCGCCCCGACGCTGCTCGACTTAGCTGGCGTTACAGTCCCGGACATTATGGATGGGGAGAGCCTAGTGCCACTTCTCACTTCTCACTCTTCACTCGCCTCCGGCGAGTGGCGGAGCGGGTTCGCCTACGAGCATTTCACTTCCCCCTCGCGTGCGATGCGTCCGCTCCCGCGCACTGACGGCATTCGCAGGGAGGATTTCAAATATGTGCGTTGGTTTGATGTGGAGCCGGTGGTGGAAGAGCTGTTTGATTTACGTAATGATCCCGCCGAAATGCGTAATCTCGCATCAACTCCTGAATATGCATCAAATCTTGTGGCGATGCGTTCCGTCTATGAGCGATGGCGTGCTGCGAATCCCTCCGGCTATACTTTAAAAACATATGAAGGCCGCTCACAGTGGGGGGCTAAGACGATTGATTGGAATCGGTTCAAGCAGGCGCATCCAAAGGATTATGAAAAAATCGCCGCACAGGTCGAGCGCCTCGGCGTGACATGGGAGCAAGCGGTTCACGATCCGGAGGTTAGAAAGACGATTGGTAAACATACCGGGTTCTGGTATTAGAATCACACGGACTGAAAGGCGATTTCTCAGACCCATCAGAACGGAGAAACCACGTCGTAAATCCCTACGCGACAGTGCGGAGATCGTGATGCCAGTGCAGCACGAACGGTTTCCCGTCGTCGGGGGCCCCCTTCTGACTTGCTGGACGACAGCCCTACGCCTCTTATGTCTACATTCCTGTAGGCTGATTTGTCTGAGCACGGGCACCGTGCGAGTCAGCCGTGAAGCAGGAATTAGGCATAAGATTCGTAGGGCGGGGAGAAAGGCTAGACCATACTAGCCAGGGGGCGACCAGAGACGGGGTGCAGTGGGACGGTCGGATTGGAAGTGGGACCTTCAGGTTGCCCTCCGCGTCGTTGTCGCGTTGGAGCGGAGAGCGGTTAAAGGATTGAAGGGACGCTTCGATGTTGCGCGTTAGCGAGTTGCCTAATTCTTGCGACGAACCACCATGGCCAGACCACCAAGAACGACCAGCCCACCGAGTAACCAGAGAAACCAGTTCGACGATTGTTCGGCGGGTTCCTCGGAAGGTTCGGGAGTAACGACTTCTGTAGGTGATTCGATAGCTGGTTCGGGAGTGGTTACTTCTTCTATAACCTCGGCGACAGGCTCGATCGTCTCCCCCGAAACTGCAGGCACTTGCTGCAAACGAGCAAGGATCTCAGCCATATCATAGTTTAGTTTTTTGACAGTGTTTGTATCTGGCGAAACTCCACGCATTTTCATCAATGTGGAATGCCAAGTGTATGTATATTGTATAATTATAGGAGTCTCACGCGAGTAGGCAGACAGAAGCTTCATTCCCATTGCGGGGTAATTCTCATCGCTGCCGATGCTGTAGAAACCTGAAAAGACTCCCCCCTTGTTGAATGGATCGACCCATTCACTTAGGCCTTTTTTCGGTAGGTCAAAGGCATCGTGAAACACATCCGCCAGTGCTAATGCCTCCGACATCGTTAATGCCCTAGTTTTAAAGACCAATTTGCTGATATTTGAATCATCGTTAAACTCTGGAGTTATGTAGCCTCCGACCGCCTCTAGATTAAAGAGATTACCAGAAGGTAGAAGGATTTCATAACTGTCTGCTGGAAGGCCAATACGAGTAGATGCTCCAAGGTCGACCAAGTTAACACCTGATTCATTCAGAACCCCCAATCCACGCTCTGTGCTGAAGTCTAAAGACTTGCTCTGAGCTAATACGCTCAAGCCACTTAGACAATACGCAAAGAGCAAGGAGACAGTTATTAGAACTTTCATTGTTAATTGATTAACCAAGAATGAGGTTCTGCTAAGTCTTCAACGGACATATCTACCCATATCTTTCGTTGCACTGATGGAGTATATATCCAACGCGGCCATATCCCCTTTGTTTGGTGAATGATCCAATCCCAACGATCATTTTCGTCCATCAAATTGCCATCAGGGACCGCTGAGTTGAAGGATGAGCCGCCTGGGACAGGATTCTTGCCAAACCAATTTGCTACCCAGACCCAAAGCAGAGACGCCATTTGATCATATGAGGGCTGGATAACATCAAATTGTTCACGGCGTAATAAATTTTCACTTCCGGTTATAAAACCCGACCCAAATCCATTTTCAATCCCGTTGTCTATTAACTGCCAATCACTAAAGTCCACGGCGTCTGCATCATTTATAAACACATGCTGCAGAGCACATAGTCCGCTTGTGTGGTAAGCCTTAAATTGCCAGGCAATATCCTTAAAGATGTTGAACGCTCCTTCTTGAAGGATTGTGCTCAAGAGCTCTAATGCATCATCATTTATCGTGTCATCGTATGGAGTGAACGCGATGAATGTGAGTAAAACATTGGATCCCTGACTACTGTCAAACATGCCCGCATAAGCTTCTGCTCCAGCTAGTTTAGCAAGCCCCATCCATAAGTAGCCGCTTTCTTCGAACCCGTAGAACAGCCCGTAATAGTTGTAAATTGCGGCGACTTGATCATCAACCTCAGAAAACTCTGCGTTCGGACTAAAATTGGAAATATCTATGCCTAGCATCAGTTCAATGTCTTTATATGTTTCCTGCTGCCATTCTGCCTTAGTCTTCTCGGTGCAGATCATGGCCTTTTTCTCTACTAGGATCGGCGTGCCTCCGTTGATAACGATTTCGACTTCAATCGTTATCGGGCCGTCTTTGATCCCCTCGATCCAGCACGAATCATAATCGGCATACTGTCCGGTTGATACGTAGTGATCGGGGGCAAGGTCGGTATCGAGCGGAACGTTCACCCAGTTGTCATCCGCATCGATCGCGTGGATTCGGATTTCCCCGGATTCCTCTTCGTCAGTCAGGGGATCGATCACACCCGCTTTCTTGCGGATCTTCAAAGTCGTGTTCTGCCAGACATCATCCGTTAGCCCTGGGATATTCACGACACAACCGCGCAAATCATCCGTCTGAATCTCGGCAGTCTCCCCCGAGCCTTTCAATAAATTGGCGTCTTCGTAGTCGCGAACGTAGCGGCCATTGACCTGCTTTTCTTCATCAAAGTCTCCGTTCACCGGAACATTTGCCGGATTGTCTTCCGTGGCTAATTGAGGGTTCCCGTCCTCGTCGTGAATTTCCACGTCCACCTTGAGTAGCCTATCTGCTTTAGAGCGCCAAAAAAATGCCGCAGCAATGAGGTCTAGCGGGGGGCAAAGCTCTGACGGTTGATACACTAGTTTCACTTTTTCGGCTTCTTCTGGTTCTCGGTAGCCTTCTTCATTGCCTTGGTTGCGAGCCTGACGCGAGCAAAACCGCGTCCTGATTCCGGATGGTTCTCAATGCCGACGATGGTAATCTCCTTCGTCTCTGGTCCGTAAATCCAGAACATGCGCCGCGCACCGGCTTTCCTGTTCTCAAGATAGGATTCCCAGATGCGCACGCCGTATTTCTCGGTCAACACGTCGATCTCGTGGGACTTGAGCCCCGGATGCCTCGGATTGGTTTCGAGATGCTGCAGAGCCTTACGGATCTTTCGATAAAGATCCTTTTCGTCGCGGTTAAGCTCTCCCGCGACGGCTTTCTCTCCGAGCTCGTTAATCAGCGCTTCGGCTTCGCCGTCAAAATAGATAGTGAACATACGGCTTAAACTTCGGGCAGTTTCGACCAATCAATCTTGGTTCCTTTGTGCCCTGCCTTGTGCCGTTTCACGGCGACGTCGATCTGCTCCAGCATATTCGGTGAGACCAAAACGCGCGGCTCCATCTTGATTGTGCCGTCCTCATATTCGGTGACGTGGTAAAACTCAGTCCGTGCATTGCGGATGGTCAAGCGGCGCTTCGTGTCGAGCTTCGCATCATAGTCTTTCTTAATTGCTACTGCCATAATACCTAAAAACCATAGGTGGGATTTCCCACTTTTCAAGCTTTCATCGCTTTCCCCTCTTTTTCTCCTGCCGCCATGCTGCTGTTTCGCGGTTAAAAGGAATGAAGGCTGTCTCCTTCCTTCGGTTCCCTGGCGCGGGGAGAACGGCCTAAACCATGATAGCCAGGAGGCGACCAGAGACGGGGGTGCAGTAGGACGGTCGATTGGAACCGTTGCGGCTTCAGATTGCCCGTTGCGTCGCTGTCGCGTTGGAGCGGAGAGCGGGTAAAGGATTGAAGGGACGCTTCGATGTTGCGCGTTAGCGGCGTTGCCTCAAGTCCCCGCTGGTGCAAATGCGATATGCCACTTTTCGCCATCGTAAAGGAAAAGAGCTTGCTGATAAGGAACCCCATTTTCGTCAATATACTTGCCATCCGCTAGCGTTACACCGACTGGTAATTGCTCTGCTGCTGCTCCTTCTTCCTCCAGCACTTTACGATCAACGTAGGTAAATTCCAAAATACTGGGATGACTGACCTGTAGATCTTTACGTTGCTTCGGCAAAAGGCTTTCTCTCATCTTTGCCGCTCTCTCAGGATAGGCATCGGAGATGCCATCGTAGCCGAACAGCCAATACGGGTTGTTCGCCTTCAAATCCTCCATCGGTGCCGTGTTTAACCAAGTTATAAAGGAACCTAGGGATTCGTATTTCCTAGGCTTAGATTTCCTAGCCTCCCAAGCTTCTTCGTAAGCAGAGATTAATTCCGCTGACACGACTACATTCTTCTTCCCTCCGAATTCAATCACATGACCGAAGTTATTTCGGTATTCTTTTGGGCGTGCAACGCGCAGACCATTAAATATTAACCCCCGATTAGCTTTATAAGCTTCAGTTTGCTCAGGCATTTTGTATGGAATTTGAGAGGGTAAGTTATAGAATTCATGGCCTTTAACGTGACCCAGAACTAAGTTTATGTCTGCAAGTATGACTTGCTTCAATTCCTCACTAACTTGACCTTCAAAAACCAAAGACATATCGAGGTCAGCAATCTGCAACCGTTCTGGAAAATTCCCGTCCTCCCAAAGCGTTTTAATCGGAGCCTCCTTTAACTCTTCCCCATCCTGTGAAGGCTGATCCTCAACGGCTCCTCCAACAGTTAACGCTTGAGCTGTTTCTCGCGTATCTTCGGCGGATACATCTTCATTTTGCTCATGGATTTCAAATTTAGAATTCGCCTCGTTTTGCCGCAGGAGCTGAAGACCTAACAGTCCAAGTAACAACACAAAAATGATTATTATAGAGTATTTCTTCATGGGCAGTTCCCTGGGAGAAGTTCAGTTCGGCCATTCGCAATTGGCGGACGCAAATCGATGTATTCTCCAATAAATTTACCTTCATGCATGATTGGATTGTCCATACTACTATAGTCTGGGAAAATACCATCCTCGCCCTGCGCGGGAGCCCCATCTAGCTGCACCGCCCAGACAAAGGGAATCGCGTCCAAATTCACGTGGCTGTTTGCTCCGCTGGTGTTGCCGTAAAAGGCTCGGTCAGCGGTTCCTGCGCTGACACCCGAACGAATCAGCACACCAGCCTGATTGTAACACGCCTGATGTCCGTGCCCCCCAGCGACTTCCTCGGATCGGATCTCATAATCTGCATCTGGGTGATAGTAGGTGTCTGCGCCCATATCAAAAAACATGCTAAAGGGCTTATTGTCTTTCCAATTACTGCACGCCAAGGACGATGGTTCTGGATTAATTGCATCCAAATTCGTATCGAGATGCACAATCGAATACACTGCGGGCAAAGCATTTAGCCATCCGAGATCTTGGTTATTGGCTGACCATTGGTCAAAATTAGTCAACGTCTCTGGAGGCACGACCGTAACGATCAGTTGGTCAACCGGTTCACTGTTTTCTTTAACAAGCACCTCGATCTCAAACTTTGTTACTAAATTTGGATCAGGCCTTTCGCCTAAGTTTAATTCAAAGCTAGTTTGGAGCTGCCCGTCCACTCTCCAGTTTAGGACATCAGGATTCTCAAAGACTTCTTGATTGCTTTCGTAGTCGCTGAGATACTTGGCAAGGTTCAGCGGTTGATTACTCCAGATATGCGCTACGCATTTCTTATAATCTCCATAATGAGTTTCTTCGTCCTGCTTAGTGTTAAGATTCAGCGTGTGGGCTTTCCAATTTGGAGAACGGTTACCTCCAATCTCCCGAGTTTCATCATCTGCAAAAGTTTCGAACTCCACCTTAAGTAGGGCGATGACTTTCGTCGCACCGCCTTTTTGGGCGGTGCCGACGATCATGCTGTGGGAATTGATATCCTGTAATTTAAAATTGCTCCAGCCCTCGGCGTTGCTGACGAGATCGCTGACTGAGCGTTTCGTCTGGTTGATCAGGATATTTGAGTCGCCGGAAAGCATAACGAGGTCGTCGGAGGTTTTTCCGACAGCTGAAAATTGTAGCTGCTTACTGCTAGGATTCCAAATCAGAAAATCATAAAATGTGCTGCTGTTTAGCGAATAACTGTGCGCGGTGGAGTTTTCGGTGTCGATTAGGATGTCCTGCCCTTGAGCGGAGACTACGGCATCTCCATCTGTAGTGCCTCCTTTCCAGCGCGTCTTGCTTTCGGGATAGTCAGGGGCTGGATATGTGAACGGAAACACATCCCATAACGGGCTGAAGCTGTATTCGGGATGATGAGTGGCTAATTGAGTGCCATAAGCACCAGTGTCCAATAGCTGGAAATGTGCGGTGCGGCTGAGTGTAATGGCACTGTTCAGCAAGGAAGTAGTAGTTCCACTACTGAGAACTTGCCCATTTTGTATCAAGACATTGGATGAATTTGAATTCGTATTAGTGGTCTCATCGGAAATATCCTCTGAGCTCATTGAGATGCTGGCAGTGCGTTCGCTAGAGTATTCGTATCCTAGTAAGGAAACTGATTCCTGATTACTTGCTCCGCCTGTTGCTATTGCTGCAGTGGTAAAAGCGTTCGAAAGGTTCGCAAATGTGCCGGACGCCTGATTGTTTACGTTGTAAGTGACATTAAAGGGATCATGGAAGTTTCGGTGATTTTGAATATCGGAAGGATACAAGCCATCCTCTAAATCTTCATTGAGCGAGCTGCTCCCGCTGAAATGAATCAACCCAGAGCGGGTCAGATGCACTGTGTAGGCTGCGGTGGCGCTGCCATGTTGTTCGAAAGTTTTTGAGGTTTTCAGTGTCGAGTTAAAAGCGGAAGGGGTCAGCGTTTGGCTCCAGTTGTAATACTTGGTTGAGAAGGTGGTGTCGCTACCACTGGTGCTGTGCGATGCCAACAGGACTCCGCCGTTGTCATCCACTTGAACGGTCGCAGAGCCGCTGGCCGGATAGGTCAAATAGCCGGACAGGTCAATCAGTGCGTAGCTTTCGCTCTGCCGGGCTGGGGCGAAGTTAACATCCAGTGGCCAACCGTCTAATCCATCTTCGACGCCGTCACTATCCGTGTGTTTGTTTAAGGGCTTGGTGCCGAATGCGTGTTCCTGCGCATTGGTTAATCCGTCTTTGTCGTCATCGCCTTGTGGGTTGTCTCGGGTTTGATCGTAATTGGCATCGGTTCCATCAGCTAGTTCCTCGGCGTCGGTTTTCCCGTCGCCGTCTGAGTCGAGGGTGTTTGGATTGGTCGCCTCTGTGAAGGCCTGCTCGGCGGTCAGTCCTCCGGGGATCGCAACATAATCGGCGCCATGCTCTAAAGTTCCGAAATAGAATTGCTCCCAATAGTCGGGTATCTCGTCGCCATCGGTGTCTGCGGGGTTTTCGCTTTGAAAGGCGTCCATGTCCGCATCGGCTTCGAGGATGTTGATAATCTTATCGCCGTCGGAATCCTCGCGGAGGCGCGACGAGTCTGGATCACCTTCGAGGCTAAGACGGTAAAATCCTTTGCTGGAGCCCATCGCAGTGCCGAGGGTGAGGCTGCCGGATTGGGTCGTGTCTTTGAGGAGTTTCGCGGACACCCACGTCGTGAGATCAGGCGAAGCTTCCATAAAGTAATACACTTCAGGTTGCGCCTCCCAATTAAGAATCAGGTTGTTGCCGCTTTGAGTGGGTAGAAGCTTTGGCTTGTTGGCTTCGAGTTCCTCTTTGGGAATTACCGTGGCGCCTGCGGCGAGTGAGACTAGTGATAGTGAGATAAGTGGTAGTGAGAGTGAGGCAGGTGGTCTCGGAAATGAGGGGCGTGTTTTGGAGAGCTTCATTCTGCGGCCTTTCCGTTGGCAGGCTCAGGCACCCAAAATTGCACGACGAAGTCTTCAGGTTGTTCGGGGTGTTGCGCGTCGTAGCGCTTTTTCGCGGCGGCTAGTGCTTCACGCCGTTGGAGGGCGATTTTTAACTCTGGAAGATTGGCATCGTAATGGTGTAGGAGCGCTTCGATCCCCGCGAGGGCGTCGGCATTATCGGGATTGCCTTGCGCGAGCACATACTCGCTGTGCTCACTCGAAAAGGAGGAAACGTCAGGAATGCTCTCGTCGCTATAAGGGTTGCTGGCGTAGGTGGCATTGCCAACCCCCATAAAAAAGCTATAGTTCGTGTTGCCCGCGTCAATTGAGTGGGTGCCGCGTAGGTAATTGAAGTCGGCGTTGGTGAAGACGATGAACTCGTCAGATAAATGCCGCCAGCTCAGGCGTGTGACGCTACGGTCATAAACGGTCGCTGAGAGCATCAACGTTTGATAGTCTTTGTCAGCAAACGATTTGAACTGAGCAAGTTGCTCGGGCGTGGGACTCAGCGGCTCGACTATCTTTAGTTCTGGGGCGGTCTCCACAAGTTGAGCCCCTACGGCTGGAGGTTCGACTTCGCGGATGATGACCTTTTGTCCGTTCGGTAAGACGCCTCTACCTTCGGATTTGATGGTCGCGCTGTCCAGTTCTGCGCGACGTGCATCTTTAGCTGATTGTTTGGTCGTTTCCTGCGTGAGGACAATCGCATCCGCCTCCGAATCTGTTAGTGGCTGGAGCGGCTCTGCATTGCCGAACTGAACCAAACATAGCAATAGCAGGCAGCAGGTGAGTTCTTCCAAAAGTCGAAACATAACAGGATTTACACAAGTAAGTAACGTTGATGAGCAGGCAAGTGGGAAATCAAAAAAACGTAGTTTGGATCGGTGTCGGTGTTCATCAGTCTAGTGGAGCGTGGGATCAATGCACCATCGATTGAAGGGTGCCATCGTATTGCAACTGCACTACAAATTAGCCTCTCTGAATTATTTGATTTTGAGGTTCCACCTGCGCACGAAGTGAAGTAATAAACTATCATTGGTAAACATACCGGGTTCTGGTATTAAAACTAACCAGCCTGCCTCCGATCACTGCCATGCAATTCCTCAAATTCTTACCCTTCTTAGTATTACTCAATATCGCGGCCGCTGCTGAGCAGCCGCTCAATATCCTTGTCCTGTATGCCGATGACTGGCGGCATGATACGCTCGGTGTTGCCGGGCATCCCGTGGTGCAGACCCCGCAGCTGGATCGGCTCTCGAAACAGGGTATTCGGTTTACCGCGAACTGCGTGACGACGGCGATCTGTGGCGTGAGCCGTGCCTGCCTTTATACCGGCCAATGGATGTCGCGCCATGGTTCGCGTGCCTTCGGTCCATGGGACACGCCTTGGGATGAAACCTATCCGGGGCTCTTGCGCGCAAACGGTTATTGGGTCGGCCATGTCGGTAAGTGGCACAATGGTCAGTTTCCCGCCGAGGCTTACGACTTTGGCACCGTTTACTATGGCTACCATTGGTTCAAGACCGAGGAGGGCAGTGCGATTCATGTGACCGATCGCAACGAAAACGACGCCATGCAATTTCTGCGAGAGCGTCCAAAGGACCAACCGTTTTGTCTAACCGTCGCCTTCTTTGCGCCGCATGCGGAAGATGCGCATCCGGATCAATTCCTGCCGCAGCCGAAAAGCATGAAACTCTATCAGGATGTCACGATACCGGTGCCGCCGAATGCGACGGAGGCCTCGTGGCAACGCTTGCCGGACTTTTTTGATGAAGCCAATGAAGGCCGCAATCGCTGGCACTGGCGCTTTGACACGCCGGAGAAATACCAGCGGATGATGAAGAATTACTATCGGCTGGTCTCTGAAGTGGATGCGAGCTGTGGCCGCGTGCTAGAAGAGCTGGAGCGGCAGGGAGTGCTCGACAATACGCTGGTGATTTTCACCACCGACAATGGCTACTATCACGCCGAACATGGCTTGGCGGATAAGTGGTATCCGCATCAGGAGAGCATTCGGGTGCCACTCATTATTCGTGATCCGCGCATGGGGAATGAAAAACACGGCAGCACGAATGATGACTTTACACTGAGCGTTGATCTTGCACCGACCATTCTCGCCGCTGCCGGCATTGCCGCGCCCGAAGGGATGCAGGGCAGTGATGTCGGACCGCTGTATTTGGCTGAGTCAGCACCCGCGTGGCGTGAGGAGTTTTTCTACGAGCACCCGGTGATTCGTGATGTCGATTTTATCCCCTCCTCGGAGGCCTTGGTGCGCAAGGACTGGAAATATGTCTACTGGCCCGACCACGATGTGGAGCAGTTATTTGACTTGCAGGCCGACCCACGGGAGGAAGAGGATGTGGTCGGTCACCCAGAGCAAACCGAGCGTCTGCAGCAAATGCGTGAACGCTTTTCGGAGCTAAAAGAACAGGCAGCGGGTGTCTCCAACTGATCCGGTTCGGGCGGCCGAGGCACTGTGTGCTAGCTGAAGCGGCGCACTACGGGCTGTGGTGTATGCATTTTTATTGTTTGGTTTACAGTGCCTGAGCGTAGCGCGCCGCTTTAGCTAGCGTTTTCTTGGTTATATCTCGGGCACTGTGTGCTAGCTGAAGCACGCTAAATCCGTGCGATTATAAACAAAGCAGAAAGTCCTCAACTCGCTTGCGCTAATCACCAAAGCATGAGCCTCCCCAACCTCCCTCGCTCTAGCGCAAGCGGTTGTAAAAAATTACGTAGCCTCAGTAATATCTGCGGGCTCAATGTAGGTGATGTCATCGGAGATACGACTCGTGCTCTGTGCTTTTCCTGCTGAATGTTTTACAACCGCTTACGCTAGAGGGCCCTGCGGGCGAGGGGGGGGGATGATAATTTTACTGAATAATACCCACAGGTTTTGCTGAAGAGCCCATTTTTTAAGTCACCGAATTTAGCGTGCTTCACACTAGCTGAAGCACCCAAAGGGCATTCATACGGCGCACGACGTAAAATCCCGCGTTTTTGCCGTTCATGGTCAGCTTTTTCTGCTCATGGTTAACTGGATGCGGTTCACTCATGCTACTGTATCAATTCATCTTAATCTCTATTATGAAAAATCCGCAAAACATTCGAAATTTAAAGTCTGCAGTTCAGCGGCTTGCCGCATTCACCTTGATTGAGCTACTGGTGGTGATTGCTATCATCGGTATACTGGCTGGGATCCTGATTCCAGCAGTGGGCAAAGTCCGTGAGTCGTCCAACTCGGCGACCTGTGTGAGTAATTTGCGCCAGATCACTGCGGTCAGCCTTATGTATGCCAATGAGAATGGAGGACGCTTACCCTCGCAGGGCAAGCAGCCAGACGATGATTCGAGCACCTTTTGGTTCCAGAAGATTGCGCCGATGCTTGGTGGGTATGCAGGCATGGATGCGGGCGAAGCGGAGCGTGGAATTGAATGCTATCGCTGCCCCTCGGCTTTGGCTCAGCATGCACCCGGTGATAATCCAAATAATAGTCTGATCAAAACTTACTGCATCAACACTTTGTTGAATGCCGCGGGCAGCTATGAAGATACTACTGGTGCTCGGGTGTTTCCCGGTATGCCAGTGATGAAAGCGATCAATCCTGCAAAGACCGTGATCTATATGGATGGTCATTTGGCGAGCGCCAGTATGCCGTATTGGCATCGAGATGCGGGGCGAGGGAGGTTGATGAGCTCGGTGGGGAATAATTTCGTCCATAGCGGCACGAGTATCAATGTCGCGTTTCTAGATGGACATGTGGGCAATGTGACTGCTGAGGAAGTGCCTGAAGAAAATACGCTGTTTTGGAGTCCTCTAGCGTTGCAATAGGTCATTCGAATTCGATGAACCCTCCTCAATACTATGATTAATCAATTTATATTACCGCTGCTAGTCGCTGGCGTCATGACCAGCGCTTCTCTGTCTGCTGATGTGTTGGCAAAGTGGACCTTCGATAATAAAACAGGCGCCTACGATGGCGAACGCTTGGACAATGTGATGTCCGCCAGTGCCGTGCGCGCGGGACTTTCCGAGGTTGGTAATTTGACCATGAATGCATCTTTTGGACCGGTGCTGGGATTCGGTGACCGCAGTTCGATTCCAAATGAAAGCGAGCCGAACAATGATCAGTTCGGTTTCTATGGTAACGATTATGGCACCCAAGGTGTGTTTTCGGATGTGATCGCCTTGCACCGTGCATCGAATCCTGACGGCGGTGTCACATCGTCGTGGGGGAATGCGGCGCGAGTCGAAGCATCGCTAGCAGATGCGACCATGTTTTTTACGGTGTCTGCGGATGCCGGCTCTGATGTCACCATCGAAAGTCTCACAGTTGAGCGCAAGAAAGGGGGCGCGCTGTTAATCCAGTTCAATCCCGAAGGTGCGGTGACAGCGCCTGATTCTGCGACCCTCGGTTCACAGTCTGGGGACACTGTCGTGGTCGCATTGAATGGCGGGCCAATTGTGGTTCCAGCGGGGCAAACAAAGACTTTTATGATTCAGCTCAACAGCGGTGCGTATAACCAAACTCATTTGATCGATGAGATCGCGCTGAATGGTTCAGTGGCTCGGACTGGTTCGCTCGTGACGATTCCCGAGCGAAGCACGTTTACACTGTTTGCTGGGTTGTTGGCTCTCGGCGCGGTCATGATTCGTCGACGTCGCGACGAGTGTTCTGTCGTAGTGAGGTGAACCGATTTTTTCGTATCGTGCAGCTTTAGCAAACGTTCAGTGCTCTGGATTCAATGCGTTGGACGTTTGCTACACGCTACGGATTGATGTGATTATTAAGCGCCGGGTGATGTGATTATAAAGCGTCGGTTGACGCTGAGATTTGACACGTGGCCGTGGTGCTTATGATTTCGCCCGCGAAGTGACGCGAAGAATACGCGAAGCAAAAACAACTCGAAATCATGATCCTAGGATCGGTAGTAAAAACGCTGACCAGATAAGCTCAGTGCTTCAAGCAAGCCTAGGGCTCTCGTGCTATCGGCGGGCTTCCCAAGGAAAGCCCCTACGTTCAAGCTGCGATCCATCGCCGATCCCGATTTATTCATCCTATTTGTTGGTTGAAATGTGCGAGTCTTCCGCTGGCTTTTGCTGTATAATCGCTTAAGTTAAATACTTTATTCGACACCCAGACTCGATACTCCTACCCCCATACTCCTTGCGCTTCCTTCTCTCCATTTTTTGTTGCCTCTGCTTCGCCGGCCATTGCCTGCAGGCGGGCTTGATCGCGCACTACGATTTTGGCGACGGCGATTTGTTGGACAATGAATTGGGGCCGGATTACACGCTGCGAGCGATGCAGCCGATTGAGGCTTCGTTGGCGCAGGTCACGCTCAATCGCCTGGCAGGCACGGCGGTCTTTCCCGGTGGTGCGTATATTATGCCATGGCTGGAGACGGCAGGCCCCGGGGCAGTGGATGCCTTTACAGTGTCATTTTGGTTTCGCACCGATCAGGTGCGGCAGGGCGCCCGTTATGCGGGGCTGTTTGCCACTTCCACAGATGCCGCCGAGGGCAATTGGATGGTCTATAGCTCGCACCAGCAGGGCGGCGCGTTGCAATTGCTAGCTGGTTTTCAGTCTCCGAACGCAACGCACGCGCCTGGCGTCTGGCAGCATGTGCTGGTGCGGCGCAGCACGGACGACACAGGTGTGGCGCACACCGAGTTCTACCTCACCGCTCAGGGCAGCGAACTCGGCGAGCCTCTGTTTGTAGATGCCGGCTATGCGAGCACGATGGAGAAATTCGTGTTGGGCACCAATCATCGGCTGCATTTCGGCTATGCGATGGAGTTGGCCAATGTTAAAATTTATGACGATGACGAACGTCCGATCGCTGAGTTGTTTACGGAGGGGTCGGGCACCCGTAGTTTCGAGGAGGTGCCGTTGTTTTCGATTAATGAAACCCTGGATTTTTTCGAGAGCGAAGCGGGCCAACTACGCGGGGCGATTCGCGAGTTGCCACAGATCGGCGATTCGCTGCCACTGGATGCCTATGGCTATCATAGCGATTATTTGCCGGCCATGGAGACGCTGCCGGAGGAGCCGCGCTGGGTGCTGGAAATTGAGTCCGAGCTGCAGCACAGTTTTAATGAGTGCTATCTGGTGCCCGCAGCGGATCGGCGCGTGCCCGGCCAGTTGGCTTATGGATTCCCGCAGCGGTTTCGACTGTTTGCTATCAATACCAACGAGGAGCGGGAGCTGCTGGCGGATTGGCGGGATCAGGACTATCCCGATCCGGGGCGTTTTCCCGCGCGCTTTGCCGGCACAGGTGCTGGCCTGAGCAAGCTGATCCTTGAGGTCTATCGGGGGCGCGTTGAAGACGGACGCGAGTTTTTCGCTTTGGATGAGGTGCTGGTGCGTAGCGATTATTTCGTGATCAAAAATCTGTCGGTGCAGGCCTCCGGAAGTTTCGAGTCGTTGCCGTTTTGGAGTGCCGACTATTTGATCGATCAGCAAACAAGTCTCGGCTTGCCCGTGCGACCGCGGGCGGGGGCGACCGCAAGCGGGCCGGACTTTAGTTGGCAGTTTCCGGATGCGACGCCGGGCAACCTCACCCTGGAGCTCGATTTGGGCAGCGATGACGATGTGGTCAACATGATTTCGCTGTATCCCGCGCAGCCGCCGGAAGGTTTGCTGGTGCCGGGCTATGGCTTTCCCGGCTCGGTCAAGCTGGAGATGTTTGCCGAGACTTCGTCGGGCGGGCGGCGCTTGATGCGGCACGTTGAGCTCGATGATTTGCCGAACCCGGGCAACAACGTGATCCGTATCCCAGGGCATTCGCTGCGGGTGCGCTGGATCCGTTTGGAATTCGGCGATCTGCCCGTGCACAGTGGCCGCACCACCTTTGCCATGGGTGAGATCGATGTGATGGGGCGCCATGCACCGCTGGGCCGGGAGGCTGCGGTGCAGATGGAGTTTTTGTCGCAGCGTGTGGTCGGCTACCTGGATGCGCTGACCGATGGTGTGGCTGGCGGCGGCGAGGTGATCCCGATGATTCATTGGTTGGATGGTTTTAATCTGAACCGGAGCTTGTCGCAGCAACTCACTGAGGTGGAGACACTGCAGACGGCCTTGGCTGCACGATGGGCACAGTTTCGTCAGTCCGCGAAGACCGTGGGGCTGTCTCTTTTGATCGGTGGTTTGTTGATCGTGACCGTGTTCATGTTGTTCCTGCGTTTGCGAAACACCCGCAGGCTGCGGCGACGCATTGAGCAGGAGCAGCGGCAGACCGAGATCGAGCAGATGAAGATCCGCTTCTTCACTCACATTTCCCACGAACTGCGCACGCCGCTCACCTTGATTCTCGCGCCTTTGGAAAAAGCACTCGGGCGGGAGTGTGATCCCGACCAGCAGAAGTCGCTGAACCTGGCGCATGATAATGC
>JAQXBA010000168.1 GCA_029252625.1 Opitutia bacterium
TCGCGATCTGCAGTTTTGACCGCAGTCTCATCGATCGCAACAATGCGGCATTCACCGACAATCTCGTTATTGTCGCCATTCATCACGACTAGGGTATCCCCAACCTGAAACGGAATGTATTGAATCGGGAATGCCTGACGAATCTCAATTTCAACCGGTGTATGTATTTTACGGATACGCGAACAGTGCGTGGAAATATTAAAGGCATCATCACCAAGCCCAGACAGTATGCAGTCCTCGAAAAGAAGCTCGCCGCGGTTGCCTTTGGCATGAATCGCGTCGCGACACGACGACAGCACTTTACCCGATCCTGGACGCGGACGCACATGCACCTGCTGCATCGTCACGGCTCCCTGGTTGCGAAACAATTGAAACGAGAACCACGGCGCAGTCCATATCTCGACATTTTGAAACAGGATATCTTCGGAGTAATCGATACGGCACAAAGCACCCGGGCCATGACGATGCGCCAAACCAGGAACCGGTAAACCGATCCGTGTCTCGCCCAGTTTCAGACTTTTACGCAGCCCCTTGACATGGGCAGCATCGGATTGAATCCGCACCAGCCCCTCACCGAGGTCTTCTGCTCCAAAAACATAAAAGTGCTTTACCTTTTTCGTGTCGTAAGGCGCGTCCAATAGCAACATGCCGAAGAAGGCCTGCTCGCCGTCTTCCTTGGTCGGCCCTCCCAATCGAGCAGCGTAGTCCAACTGATCCAGTTGCACATCGATGGTATGCGCCGCTTCATCCAGTGCCATGACAGTGCCGGGCGTGGTCGCTTGCAGGGCATAGTCGACCTGGAGATTCTTCACGGTGACCTGCTCACAATCAAACACATCAATAAAGCGTAAATCAGGATCGAGGCGGAATTCACACCCATTGCCATCGATCGTCAGTTGACGCTTGCGGTGTAGGTGAAACACGTAGCGCTCGGTGCCGGTATTCACCGCGATCACTTTATCCTTTGGAAAACGCAGCACAACTGGATCTTCGATCGTCGCAGCAAGCTCAAGCATGGCACGAATCGCAGGCCCGTCGTCGCTCACACCGTCGGCCTTCAGGCCAAAATCCATCGCATCGAAACAAGCATTCCCATCCACATCCAAGTGTGGCAGATTCGATATCGATACGAGTAACTCCCGATCGGCAAGGGATAGACTGTCGCGAGAGAGGATAAAAAACTGGCCGTCTTGACGCTGAATTTTCAACTGCTGCGCATTGGCAGCCACCAAGCGTGCTTCAATCAGGCGCCCTGTTGCATCTGTCAAAGTTCGGAAACGCGAAGCCTCAGAAGTGACCATGGGGGCCTCGACCACCGCACCCCGAACGGCAACTTGATCAGCAGATGGCACAGGCTGTGGATCCGCCACAGGCTCCACAGCAGGCACTGGTTCAAGCGTCGGCTCAATGGCTTCGTTCAGTTCAGGCACACAAGCGACGAAGCCACTCATCAGCAACAGACTGAGGATCAGTTTAAGATAAACGTTTGGAGTCATACAATCTTCAGTGAATGGGGTGAATGCATAGCAGGCTATACTAACACACATGCAGCGCATTCGACTATCACAATTCAACCAAAATGAAAGTCAGTTCAACCAACCCGCGGGTGCGCTCAGTTGCGCCAAGGTTGAGACGACTGGAGGACCGATATAATAGTCGATAGACAAAGGGACTCACTCAAACCAAATCATCAGCGGCATCCGTAAGGCTCAGAGGCACTGAACGTTTCAAAGGATTCCAAAAACTATCCGTATCATTCGTCGTCACCTTTACGGCAGTGACACCCCCCTACTCGCTCACGGGGTCACGCATCGGCTGGCCTGAAGCGGTGGTGAACTCGTTGCCAGCCACGCGCACTTTGCCCATATTTTTCAGACTGAGCCCATGGATACTGCTGGCGCTCACGGCATTGCCTTCAACCGTGAC
>JAQXBA010000182.1 GCA_029252625.1 Opitutia bacterium
GCAATGGCGCAGCACCGACGCACATGCGGGCTTCCAACTCAAAACACGCCTCACGCTGCCCGAGAGTAAAGGCTAGGGCTTTGCCGGTTTCCTGATCGGCGCGGGACAAGACTACCTCAACTGGCAAGCCGCCTCACTCATCTCCGGCACCCCTGGAACCGGTGGCGGCCTCATGACCACTGTCGACTTCGGCGGTAATCATGCCCTACGCATACGCGACAACAACGACAACAGCGCGGGGCTCGCAATGGCGCCAGTCTTTCCTGAGCTGAAGATCCTTCAGCCCGCAAAACGCCCCAAAGGGAGTCCCGAATTTGTGCTCAGTTTGGAAGTAATTCCAACCGACGCACAGCACTGCACCCTGCGCTTAAGCTCATGGAACCATGACGAATCACGCCTGCTCAGCGCGGTCGAACTCACTGACGTATCCAGTAAGCTGCTACAGGGAAACATCGCACTCGTCGCCAACGGCGGCAAACGCGGCGCCGAAGTCAGCTTCAAAGACTGGCAGATCGGCGGCCCACGCCTGGCACAGCACACAGAACGTAGCTTCGGCCCGATTGCTGGCACACTCTATGCGCACAGCGCCGGCAAACTAAAAGTCGCCGTGCAGCTCATCCCACAAGGTATGCACGGTCAGGCAGTGCCTGCTGATTTGATGGTTGGTATTCAGAAAAAGGATACAGCAGGCAGTTGGCACTCAATCACCCAACCTAAGGCAGTCAGCAGCGACGACTACCACACAGTCTTCACCATCGATAGTTGGGACAACAGTCAAACGGCCGAACTGCGTGCCTGCTTCAAAGATCTCGACGGCACCGTCCACACCTACCCCTTGACCGTCATCCCCGAACCCGCAGCAGGCGAACAAGTTGACATTGGCACCTTCTCCTGCTTTGGCTCAATGTCACAGTATGCACAGCGCCCCTTCGACGCCCCAAAACCCGACGAAGTGCTGATCGGCCGATGGACCCAGGCAAATGTCTATCATCCCTACGTCGAAACAATCAGCAAAGCACAGCAGCAGGACGCCGACATCTTCTTCTTTACCGGTGATCAATTCTACGAAAATCGTCCCACTGCACCGGACGGTGGCCCCAACCCACTTGAAGACTACCTCTACAAATTCCTGCTCTGGCACTGGGCCTTTCAAGACATTACCGCAAACTACCCCAGCATTTTGCAAACCGATGACCACGACGTGTTTCATGGCGACCTCTTTGGCGAGGACAAGGTCGGCAATACACAGACGGATCAACACGGCGGCTATCAGCGCTCTCGCGAATTCGTGAACATGGTTCATAAGACCATGACCAGCCAAAACCCAGACACACTGGAACCCACGCCCAGCCCACGATCCGGACTCACGAACTACTACACGAGTTTTGACTATGGCGATGTCAGCTTTTTTTTTTTTTTTTATCGTAAATTCAAAAAAGGAGCCAAGAGCGAAGATACAGACTATCCCGAAACCTATCTCGGCGAGCGGCAGTTACAGCATCTGCGTGACTGGTGCGAAAAACCGATGCCGGGCAAACGTAAAGTGCTGGTGGCACAAACCATCTACGCCGCCATGTCACTGGATGCCAAAGGCAACATGCCCTACGACTGGGATGTCAACGCACTCTACATCGACGAGCGCAATGAAATCGTGCAAATGCTCGGCGAAGCGAAGGTCGTCATCCTCAGCGGCGACCAACACCTCTGCACCTTCTCGCGGCTCGGCTATGCCACGCACAACGACAAGAGCAAGCCGATCGAAGCGACTGAATATGCCAACGGCCCGTATCAATTTTGCGCACCTCCGGGCGGCAATGTCTTCTGGCGCTGGTTCTGGCCCAATGCAGGCCTACGCGAACTCACACAGCCAGAGTCCGACAT
>JAQXBA010000183.1 GCA_029252625.1 Opitutia bacterium
CGCACGTTGCCTGCAAAAATACGTTGATAAATTTCGTTTTTCGGCGGCTTAACCTGCTTAATATCGAAATTATTATCCTGTACGTGATACGGGCCATAACGATAACTAGCAGCCAGCAATGGGTAGCTAAAGGAATCACGCGACTTCAAGTAGTCACGACAATAGGCTAAATAATCGATTCCGACTCGGATACTGGTTTGCCACTCCCATGCTAAACGATAAGACTCATCCGTCACTTCGTACCACGCTGGACGGGTGATCTGCATTATGCCACGTGCGACGGAACTGCGTGCCTTAGGATTCAACCCACTCTCGGCCCAAGCCAAGGCATAGACAAACTCTGGATCCAAGTCTACCTGCGGAGAAAGCTCATAGACCACAGTCCATACAGCTTCGGGTGAGACCTGCTCTCGGGGTGCTCTGTATTTCTGCGCAAGGAATATTGCCAACACTCCCATTACCACGCCGAGAACCACAGCGAGCCGAATAATTAGACGCTCGTCACGATGGTAATGATGATCCACCTGCATATGTTAGAGTGAAGCATAACTCACTAAAACTAACAAACCTAAGAATGAATTATACTGATATCTCTAGGCTGTAAATTCGGATACTAACTGCTGGTCAGCCATAGTGATTGCCTCATTAACAGAAGCGGTGGAGCATCTTAAAAAGTCGAAGTCGGCTCTGCTAATTGGCGAGACACGCCTAAACTTATCGCCGAAAGCGGCGGCCTGCTAATGAGCTGGGCCTGACGTTCAGTGCGGGCGCTTTAACGACATTGCGCCCAGGTCGAAAACGCATGACTTGATTAAAGGCCTCTGGCAATTCAGAGGCCGCCTTAAAATCATGCATCTTACCTTGATAGGGGTAACGCATTGAAGTCTCAGCAGAATGAAGCATCATCCGCTTTTCACCGGTTTCGATTGCCACTTCTTTATTGAAACCAAAGCTACCATAGGTGCGGTCTCCGACAACCGGATGACGATGATTCTTACATTGCACACGAAGTTGATGCGTACGACCAGTCAGAGGCTTTAATCGAAGCAGTGCGATCGGAAATCCGCCAGCCTCTGTTTTGACTACTTGATAACCGGTCTTTGCAGGAATACTTTGCCCACCTTTAAATACTTTTTTACCGCGATAGACATCTTTCTTCAAAACATCACTCCAAGAACCTGCGGGCACCGAAGGTACACGTTTGACCAAGGCGTAGTAAACTTTATTTACCTGATGAGTGGAAAACCGCTGCTTAATCGTGGTATTAATATTCTCATTAAGCGCTAGTAGTATCACGCCTGATGTCGGTGAATCGAGACGATTAATCAGCCATGCACGGTGCTTCACGTCACCGATCTGCCATGTGTAAACCTCGTCATCGTAGTCGTAATTAGCCTGTAGCAACGAACGCTTGATCTCCCTTTCATTATTCGGATGGGACATCAGACCGGCAGGCTTATCCAGCGCAACCAAACCATGTTGATTTGAAGTGATTAAACGTACCCCAAGCCCAAGTGGTAGGTCACTGACTTGAGTGGTCTGTTGAGATGAAGTCATAAAAGAAAAATCTAATTGTGACGGCGTAAATCAAGATCACAATATTTTTTAGCGATAATGAAAGGCTACTTCCAGCGTGCGCTCTTGGCCAAAGACCGTAACCATCTCTTTGGTCCATGGGCGGAACGGAGAGCGCTTTGTCAGCGCGGTCTGGCAAATCAAAGTAGCGATCTGACTGGCAGTAGTATGCAACACCTCTACATCGTGTATCATGCCATCTGCGGTGATACGAAAGCTAACTACTACACGAGTAGACGTATCTATTGGTTGGAAGAACTCGATTTCTTGATACCATCCAGCCTGAAGCGCAGCGTAGAACTGTTGCTGATATTCCCCGAACTCGCTGAAGGTGGCATCGATCGCCAGTGCACCACGACGACTGGCGGATCCCTCTGAGCGCATGACGGGACCATTAATCAGATCTGGTGAGAGTGTTGGTCGCGG
>JAQXBA010000184.1 GCA_029252625.1 Opitutia bacterium
GAACGGCACGTATAAATCACGTTATGATCGTTAGTTGCCCATCTTTATTTACCAGATGTAGCGCACTCTTTATGGGCATACGAGCAGGTGTGTGTATTGTTTAGCGGAAGCAAAAAAAATCCCCGCTCTTTCGAGTCGGGGACTTGTTAATACATGTGTTGCTGGTTGCTTACTTGCGTTTCGCTTCTTCGCGCTCAAGCGCTTCCTTGACCACCACGTCTGCTACATTCTTCGGGCATGCTGCGTAGTGAGAGAATTCCATCGAGAACTGCCCGCGACCGGATGTCATTGTGCGAAGTGCGCCGATGTAACCGAACATTTCGGAAAGTGGAGCGTCTGCCTTAATGCGAACGCCGCCATTGCTGGTTGGCTCCTGTGTCTTGATCATTCCGCGACGACGATTCAAGTCACCGATCACGTCACCCATTTTGTCCTGTGTGCAGAAGACGTCGAGTTTCATGACTGGCTCGAGGATTTGTGCACCTGCCTTTGGAAGGGACTGACGATACGCTGCCTTGGCAGCAGTTTCGAAAGCAACTGCAGAGGAGTCAACTGCGTGGAACGCACCATCTGTGAGTGTGACCTTGAAGTCCAAGCAAGGGTAGCCCGCGAGGACACCTTTTTCCTTGGAGAGCTTGAAGCCCTTTTCAACTGCTGGCCAGAATTCACGAGGAACGTTACCACCGACAACCTTGGATTCGAATTGGAAGCCTTCACCTGGCTCGAGTGGCTCGAGTGTGTAGAGGATCTTCGCGAACTGACCGGAACCACCTGATTGCTTCTTGTGGGTGTAGGAGTCTTCGATTGTCTTGGTGATGCTCTCGCGGTAAGCAACTTGTGGCTTACCGACAACCGCTTCAACGCCGTAGGTGCGCTTCAAGATGTCGACCTTAATGTCGAGGTGAAGCTCGCCCATTCCCTTAAGGATTGTTTCGCCGGAGTCTTCGTCAGTTTCAACGATGAAAGTTGGATCTTCTGCAACCATCTTACCGATCGCGGTGCCCATCTTCTCGGCATTGCCTTGATCCTTTGGCTTAACTGAAATCGAGATAACAGGCTGTGGGAATACCATAGGCTCGAGTGTCGCAGGGAACTTTGGATCACAGAGTGTGTGACCTGTTTGCACCGACTTCATGCCGAGGAGGGCGACGATGTCACCCGCTTGAGCAGATTCGACTTCGCTACGCTCGTCGGCGTGCATCTCGATGATACGACCGATACGCTCTGTCTTACCTGTGAAGGTGTTGAGAACGTTGGTGCCCTTGGAGATTTTACCGGAGTAGATACGTGTGAAAGTCAACGCGCCGTATTTGTCATCCATGATCTTGAATGCAAGTGCACGGAGTGGCTTCTCTGCATCAACAATCGCGAATTCACCTGTTTCAACACCTTCAGCATCTACTTCAGGTTGAGCAGGCACTTCTGTTGGGCTTGGTAGGTAGTCGATGACGCCGTTAAGGACGTTTTGCACACCCTTGTTCTTGAACGCAGAACCACAGAATGTTGGGAAGAAATCGAGGGCGATGGTGCCCTTACGGATACATGCCTTGATGACAGACATCTCTGGCTCATTACCTTCGAGGTAAGCTTCCATTGCGTCGTCGTCTTGCTCAACAGCAGTTTCGATCAGCGCAGCGCGGTATTCTTCGACCTTGTCAACCATGTCGGCTGGCACGTCTTGAATTTCGTATGCCATTGGGTCACCGGAGTTGTCCCATACCCATGCCTTACGTGTCAGGAGGTCAACCACACCTTTGAGATCGCTCTCTGTGCCGATTGGAAGCACCATGACGAGTGGTTTCGCACCGAGGATGTTCTTTACTTGGTCGACAACACTGTAGAAGTCAGCGCCGATACGGTCGAGCTTGTTGACGTAAATCAAACGAGCGACCTTCGAGTCATTGGCGTAGCGCCAGTTAGTCTCGGACTGAGGCTCAACCCCACCCGAACCACAGAAAACACCGACGCCGCCGTCGAGCACCTTAAGTGAGCGGTAAACTTCAACAGTGAAGTCAACGTGACCAGGAGTATCGATGATGTTGAAACGGTGGCCATCCCAGAAACAAGTCGTCGCAGCAGACTGAATCGTGATACCACGCTCTTGCTCTTGTTCCATGAAGTCAGTGGTCGCCGCACCATCGTGCACTTCGCCCAACTTGTGGATTTTACCAGTGAGCTTCAAAATACGCTCGGTTGTCGTTGTTTTGCCGGCGTCAACGTGTGCGAAGATACCAATGTTTCTGTATTTTGATAGGTCGGTCATGATCTTATCTGATGTGTTTAGATATTGTGTTTACTCCATTAAATGAGGGCTTTGCATACGCGAATAACGCCCATTCAATTCTAAAAAAGAGGCGGAGCGTAGGGCTGATTTTAAATACTGCAAGGCAAGAAAACAGTGGATTCACACCTTGG
>JAQXBA010000185.1 GCA_029252625.1 Opitutia bacterium
GAACGGCACGTATAAATCACGTTATGATCGTTAGTTGCCCATCTTTATTTACCAGATGTAGCGCACTCTTTATGGGCATACGAGCAGGTGTGTGTATTGTTTAGCGGAAGCAAAAAAAAATCCCCGCTCTTTCGAGTCGGGGACTTGTTAATACATGTGTTGCTGGTTGCTTACTTGCGTTTCGCTTCTTCGCGCTCAAGCGCTTCCTTGACCACCACGTCCGCTACATTCTTCGGGCATGCTGCGTAGTGAGAGAATTCCATGGAGAACTGACCGCGACCGGATGTCATTGTGCGAAGTGCACCGATGTAACCGAACATTTCGCTCAAGGGAGCGTCTGCCTTGATACGAACACCTGAGTTAGGTGCGGGCTCTTGAGTCTTGATCATTCCGCGGCGGCGATTCAAGTCACCGATGACGTCCCCCATCTTGTCCTCTGTACAGAAGACGTCGAGTTTCATGACTGGCTCAAGGATCTGTGGACCTGCCTTTGGTAGGGACTGACGATACGCTGCCTTAGAAGCAGTTTCGAAAGCAACTGCAGAGGAGTCAACTGCGTGGAAAGCACCATCTGTCAGTGTTACCTTGAAGTCCAAGCACGGATAGCCGGCGAGAACACCTTTTTCCTTCGAGAACTTGAAGCCCTTTTCAACTGCTGGCCAGAATTCTCGAGGAACGTTACCACCAACAACCTTGGATTCAAACTGGAAGCCTTCACCCGGCTCGAGTGGTTCAAGCTTGTAGAGGATCTTAGCGAACTGCCCAGAACCACCGGACTGCTTCTTATGAGTATAGCTATCTTCGATTGTTTGAGTGATACTCTCTCGGTAAGCAACCTGTGGCTTACCGACAACTGCTTCAACGCCGTATGTGCGCTTTAAGATGTCGACCTTAATGTCGAGGTGAAGCTCGCCCATTCCCTTAAGGATTGTTTCGCCGGAGTCTTCGTCTGTTTCAACGATAAAAGTCGGATCTTCTGCAACCATCTTACCGATTGCGGTGCCCATCTTCTCAGAGTTGCCTTGGTCCTTGGGCTTAACTGCGATCGAGATAACAGGTTCAGGGAATACCATTGGCTCGAGCGTCGCTGGGAACTTAGGGTCACAGAGAGTGTGGCCTGTTTGCACGGACTTCATGCCGAGCAGAGCAACGATGTCACCCGCTTGCGCGGATTCGACTTCAGTGCGTTCGTCAGCGTGCATCTCGATGATACGGCCGATGCGCTCTGTCTTACCAGTGAAGGTGTTTAATACGCTGGTACCCTTGCTAAGCTTACCAGAATAAATACGCGTGAAAGTTAACGCGCCGTATTTGTCATCCATGATCTTGAACGCAAGTGCACGTAGTGGGCGATCTGCATCGACGTTAGCAAATTCACCAGTTTCTTCTCCTTCAGCATCCACTTCGGGTTGAGCAGGGACTTCAGTCGGGCTTGGAAGATAATCGATGACGCCGTTAAGGACGTTTTGTACGCCCTTATTCTTAAAAGCAGAACCGCAAAATGTTGGGAAAAAATCGAGGTTAATCGTGCCCTTGCGGATGCACTTCTTAAGTGTCTCCATGCTTGGCTCTTCACCTTCGAGGTAAGCTTCCATCGCAACCTCGTCTTGCTCGACGGCTGTTTCGATGAGCTTTTCGCGGTATTCTTCGACCTTGTCGACCATGTCCGCAGGCACGTCTTGTAGTTCGTAGTTCAAAGGGTCACCAGAGTTGTCCCATACCCATGCCTTGCGTGTGAGGAGGTCAACGACACCTTGAAGATCGCTTTCTGTGCCGATTGGAAGGACCATGACGAGTGGGTTTGCACCAAGGATATTTTCAACTTGGCCAACGACCTTGTAAAAGTCAGCGCCGACACGGTCGAGCTTGTTGACGAAGATCAAACGAGCGACCTTCGAGTCATTGGCGTAGCGCCAGTTAGTCTCAGACTGGGGCTCAACACCTCCTGAACCACAAAAAACGCCGACGCCACCGTCGAGCACTTTTAATGAGCGGTAAACTTCAACTGTGAAGTCAACGTGACCAGGAGTATCGATAATATTGAAGCGGTGGCCATCCCAGAAACAAGTTGTCGCAGCAGACTGAATCGTAATACCACGCTCTTGCTCTTGTTCCATGAAGTCAGTGGTTGCAGCACCATCGTGCACTTCACCCAACTTGTGGATTTTACCAGTGAGCTTCAAAATACGCTCAGTTGTCGTTGTTTTGCCGGCGTCAACGTGTGCGAAGATACCAATGTTTCTGTATTTTGATAGGTCGGTCATAATCAGTACTGATGTGTTTAGATATTGTGTTTACTGCATTAAATGAGGGCTTTGCATACGCGAATAACGCCCATTCAATTCCAAAAAAGAGGCGGAGCGTAGGGCTGATTTTAAATACTGCAAGGCAAGAAAACAGTGGATTCACACCTTGGTATGGTTGTTGCGTTAAATTATATGGATTGGACTTTCTGATTGAACTACCTGGCAGCTCTGAGGATATTTGTAGTATGATTCATTACTCCAACTATATTAACGGTCTGTTTGTCGAATCCCCGCATCTTAATACAATCACAGTGAACAACCCCGCCACAGGTGAAGCGATTTCGACCATCCCTGAAAGTTCACCCGAGGAGGTCGAGGCTGCGATTGCAGCCGCAGAGGCAGCTCAACCAGGGTGGGCGGCACTGCCAGCAGTTGCTCGGGGGAAGCATTTACATGTGCTCGCGGATAAAATTCGCGGACAAGTCGAGCCTCTGGCACGGGTCATTACTCAGGAGCAGGGCAAAACATTGGGGCTGGCTCGTGTAGAGGTGAACTTTACTGCAGATTATCTCGACTACATGGCTGAGTGGGGTCGCCGAATTGAAGGCGAGATTATTGAGAGCGATCGTCCGAAAGAGAATATCTTCCTCTTTCACAAGCCGATTGGCGTAGTGGCTGGAATCTTGCCATGGAATTTCCCTTTTTTCCTAATCGCTCGTAAATTGGCACCTGCATTAATAACTGGTAATGCGATCGTGCTTAAGCCGAGTGAGGAGACGCCCAACAACGCTTTTGAATTTTGTAAAATCCTAGCGCAGACCAACATTCCTGCTGGCCTAGTGAATCTCATCTCAGGTTATGGGGCGACCGCGGGCAACGCATTAACTGAGAGTTCGAAGGTTGGCTTGATCAGCTTCACCGGGAGTGTGGACACCGGTTCGCGCATCATGGCGAATGCCGCGCAACACATTACGCGTGTCAATTTGGAGCTTGGCGGCAAAGCGCCAGCGATTGTCACTGCGAATGCTGATCTCGATCTCGCGGCGACTGCGATTCAGGCCTCCCGAGTTATTAATAGTGGGCAGGTCTGTAATTGTGCCGAGCGCATCTACGTACAGCGCAGCGTGGCAGATGTTTTTACTGCCAAGCTGGTCGAGAAGATGCAGGCCGCGCGCTTTGGTAACCCTTTGCAAGACGAGACAGTCGATTATGGACCCATGATCAATAAAGCTGGTTTCGATAAGATTGTGAGCTTGCTCGATAGCGCAGTGAGCGATGGTGCGCAAATCCTGTGCGGCGGTCAGCGCGGTGCGGATGAATCCGGCTACTATTTAGAGCCGACAGTTGTTGGCGCGTGCACTCAGCAGATGGACATTGTGAATCAGGAAATCTTTGGCCCAGTTATTCCCGTGGTGATCTTTGATGAAATCGAGGAAGCGATCACCATGGCCAACGACACGGAATACGGACTTACATCTTCGGTGTTCTCGAATGATATTAATGAGGCGATGAATTTAGTCGAAGCACTTAACTTCGGCGAAACGTATATCAATCGTGAGCACTTTGAGGCGATGCAGGGTTACCACGCTGGCTGGCGTAAATCAGGTATTGGTGGTGCGGATGGTAAGCACGGGCTGTATGAATTTATGCAGACACAAGTGGTCTATCTACAGCGCACCTAGCAGCGCGGCTACGCCGACGGCATTTATGGCTCTTCTCTGCTGGACGCGCATATTAAGTCTGGTTATGACGCCTGCCTGCTCTGCTGCGGTTTAGGTTTGCCCTAGGCCCCCTTAATCTTTGTTTTCGTCGGTTTTTCAAATCGTTTACCCAGATGACACCTGCACTCAAAATCTACGACACAACCCTACGTGATGGCACTCAAGGCGAAGGCGTCTCTTTTACCGTCGCGGCTAAAATCCGCGTCGCTGAGAAGCTCGACCAGTTTGGAATTGATTTCATCGAAGGTGGCTGGCCTGGTTCGAATCCACGCGATATGGCGTTTTTCGACGAAGTAAAAAAACTGAATTTAAAGCATGCTAAAATCGCCGCCTTTGGTTCAACCCGTCGTGCCAATCTGAAGGCAGAGGAAGATACGCAACTGCAACTCTTACTTGATGCTGGTACACCAGTGGTTACTATTTTTGGTAAGACTTGGTTGCTGCATGTAACGGAGATCATTCGCACGACCGCCGAAGAGAATCTTAAGATGATCGAAGACTCGGTACGCTGGCTGACTGACAATGGCCGTGAGGTGATCTACGATGCCGAGCACTTTTTTGATGGCTATTGCGATAACCCAGAATACGCAATCCAGACACTTGAAGCCGCGCAGCGTGGCGGTGCTATCAACTTGACGCTTTGCGATACCAATGGCGGCCAGCTTGTTAGTCAGATGCAAGCAATCGTCAGCAAGGTCGTGGCACATTTTCCGCAAACGCCAGTTGGTTTGCATTGTCATAATGATTCTGGACTCGGTGTAGCACTCTCGCTGGCTGGGGTCGAATCAGGCGCAGCGCTGGTGCAGGGTACGATGAATGGTTTCGGTGAACGTAATGGTAATGCCAATCTCAGCACGATTATTCCGAACTTAATATTGAAGATGGGTGCGGATCTGAATTGCGCACCGAACTTGAAAAATCTACGAGACCTTTCTATGTTTGTGGATGAGATGGCCAATCGTGCATCAGATTCTGCATTGCCATTTGTCGGTACGAGTTCCTTTGCGCACAAGGGTGGGGTGCATGCCGATGCTGCCGCCAAAGTAAAACACAGTTATGAGCACATCGCCCCAGAACAGGTCGGCAATCGCACGCGGGTGCTTGTTTCCGATATGTCTGGCCGTAGCAGTGTAATGATGAAGGCGAGGGAAATTGGAGTCGACCTCGACCCGCGTTCGCCGGAGTTGAAGGATTTTCTCGGCGAGTTGAAGGAGCTAGAATTTAAAGGCTACGAATATGAAGCCGCCGATGCATCTTTCAAATTGCTGCTGAATCGATTTCTAAAAGGTAAACAGCCTGATTTTGAGCTTGTTGGCTATCGTGTGATGGTGAGTCACCAAGAGACTTTAGGTCGGGTCGTCTCTGAAGCAACTGTGCAGGTTCGGGTCGGGGAGGAAGTGCATCATACTGTGGCCGAATCCAATGGCCCTGTCGGAGCCCTAGACCATGCCTTACGCAAAGCGATCGCACCCGTGTTTCCTGAGATCATGGCCGTTGAACTGATCGATTACAAGGTGCGTATTCTCGAAACTGAGCAAGGGAGCGATGCGATCACTCGTGTGTTGATTGAGTCCACTGATGGCGAAGCGACTTGGGGTACTGTGGGCGCGAGTGATAACATCATCGATGCCACATGGCGCGCGTTGGTGGACTCCGTAGAATATAAGATTCTACTTGATTCGGAAACGTAGGCCGAGATCTTGCGTATCACGCTCTCCCCCCCCAGCGAGTTCGGACTTTCTGTTGCGGGTGAGTCGTTTATTTTGGCTCATCGCCGGTTCGTGGAAAGTTCTCGTTTAAAACGAAAGATGGTTTCACCTCAGAGGCAAACTGCACCGAATGAATTGTCTTGAATGCATCAAACGAGATCATCCACTACCAACTCCGTGTCGGTGCAACGCGCAGCGTCTCGTAGCGACTGACATCGACTTCTTGCACAAAGCGGCTTGGGTTGAGGCGTATCACCGTATTGCCTTGTTGATTGAGCATCGGATATGAAAGATAGAGCTCTTCCATCGCACGGGTGACTGCGACGTAAAAGAGTCGCCGCTCTTCTTCGAGATCGCCATCATCGATGGTGCGCTTGAGTGGGAATAGGCCATCCGCCAGTCCGATAACAAATACAATCGGGAACTCTAGGCCCTTCGCTTGGTGAATAGTGGTCAGGCGTAAGCAGTTAAGGGCTTGCTCTGGGGTACGTTCATTACTTTCGGAGGCGAGTAGCACCAGCTGAGCTAGCAGTTCTTCCATCGTATCGAAGCGGCTGGCAAAACTAATCAAACTCTGTAAATCATCGGCGCGTTCGGTCCAGTTCGGATAGATCTCACGGATGAAGGAGCTATACCAGCCGTCAAGGCCGATTTGCACGATTGTTTCCGGTGTCTCGCTAGTCAATGCGACGGATAGTTCGCGAATTGTCTCTGCCAGTGATGGCCATTCCTCTTTGGCGTCGTTGGGCACCTTTTTGAGAACCGCTGCAGATGTTAGCACTTCACAGAAATTTTTCTCTTCCTTCTGCGCAAGTTTCTTGGTGAATGCATGAATGCGCTCTGAGGTTTTGGGACCGACTTTCGGCAGTAGGCAGGTGAAGCGTGCAAACGCGGATACGTCGGCAGGGTTAGATGCGAAGCGCAGTTGTGCAGAGAAGTCGCGTATGTGGGATTGCTCGAAAAAGCGCACACCACTAGTAATTTGGTAATCGATGCCTCGGCGAGTGAGCTCCATTTGCAGATCCATCGCTTGGTAGTGCGCACGGTAAAGAACCGCGAGCTCAGACAGATCACGGCCTTCGTCGATCAGGCCTTCGATGCGCTGAATGATGAAATTGGCTTGACCGCGCGCATCCATGACTGGCGTGAAATAGGGCTTCTCACCGTCGGGCCGCACAGGGCGCAGCTCTTTGGAGTAGCCCATGCCGGCTGGTTGTGCGGCGAGCACGGCGTTCGCAAATTCGAGAATTTGCGGAGAACTGCGGTAGTTCGTCTCGATCTTATGAATTGTCGCGCCGGGGTGGCGCTCGGTAAACCGCATGATATTGTCAAAGTCCGCACCGCGCCACGTGTAAATACATTGTGCATCGTCGCCCACAGCCATAATCTGATGATGAACGCCGAGGATGTCGACGATCTCCGATTGCAGGCGGTTGGTATCTTGAAATTCGTCCACGAGAATGTGCTTGAAGCGTTGCTGGTATTGCGCCGCTACCTCTGGGTGTTCGCGCAACAGTTTGAGCAAGTATTCGAGCAAATCGTCGTAGTCGACGACTTGATGCTCTAACTTGGTTTTGCTGTAGGCCTTGTAAATATCGGCGATTTTCTGCGCCATGCCTTCAAGAAAGGGGTAGTGGTCATCAGCTTCTTCGAATACGGTGCGGCAGGTATTGCGTGCATAGCTGATCATGTTGTGCACGACCTTCGGCTTCGGGTTGTTCTTACCTTTGATGAATTTCGGATCGACCGTGTTGATCGCATTTTTTAGCAGGCTCTCCGACTCGCTCTGGTCGAGTATGGTGTAGTTGCGCTGCAGGCCGACCGCCTCGCCATGGACGCGGAGGATGCGCTGCGCGATGCTGTGAAAGGTACCCCCCCAGAGCTGGTGTTTTTTGACGCCGGTTAGGTCTTCCACACGTTCCAACATTTCCTTCGCGGATTTATTGGTAAAGGTCAGCAGTAGGATTTCGTAAGGTTTGATACCTTGGTGTATCAGGTAGGCAACACGATAGGTTAAGGTGCGTGTTTTGCCCGAACCAGCACCCGCCAGGACCAGCGCTGGACCCGGTTTAGCGGTGACGGCAGCATATTGATCGTCGTTGAGTTCAGAGCGAAAGTCGATTGGCGCTAAGGCGCTGGATTCGGTGTCGGAAAAATCGGTCATTAAAAATAGAGTTATTAGCCAAATGAGGGTCTGTCGTGAATGGCGAAGCAAGTGGATAGTCATTCGCAGACTCATCACTTCTACTAACTGCATCTAGAATTATATGCCGGAGGGCAAAGTGTAAATGAGCAATCATCGGCATCATCTTTAAATTAGTGAACTTAACAGCAGGGCAATTTATTCAGTGGTTAAGGAACTCAAGCCGGTTTCATACCACTCGAAGGAGGATATTATTTAATTTGAATCAACTACTGGATCCTAAATGCTGTGTTTTATACTGTTAAAGCGGTTAAAGTAAATGGGGCTTGTGCCTTTTTTTGTTTAATTTGACCGTGCAATTCTATCCATTTTGTTTGCAGCTTGATCGTTCGTTTCTCTACTTAGCAATTATGCAAATCATTCCTTCCAGTATGCTTCCAGAGCGCGACCAAGATGCACTGCGCGTTTTCCTAGAGGGTTGCCGGGACACAGCCCGTGCCAAGCAGCATTTTCAAATCGCGAGTATATCGTTGACGGTTAAGCATATTGCGCCGCTGGCTGTGTTGCAATCGATCTACGAACCGAGTGAGTTGCACTTTTATATTGAGCGTGCGGCTGATGAGGAGGCCCTAGCGGGAGCGGAGGCAGTCGCGGAGGCGACGTTTTCTGGAGTGGATCGCTTCGCGCAGGCGCAGGCCTTTGCGGATGAGATAATGGATAACACAATCGTTGTCGGGGATCTAAATGAAGCGTTTACTGGACCGCATTTTTTCACCGCTTTTACTTTCAATGACACGGTGCCTGAGGGCAGCGCCTTTGCTCCGGCGACAATTTTTCTGCCACGTTGGCAGGTCTCGCGTGCCAAAGGGAAATATGGCGCAGTGGCGAATATTCGTATCGACCCGGACGCAGATCTGGATCAGCTAGTGTCTCGGGTGTGGGGCGCGTATCAAAAGTTTTCAATTTTTGATTACTCCACGAATCCCGTCGAAATTGTGCCTGCGGTGAAGCCAACTGCGGTCGAACGTTCAGAGCTGGCAGCGGATGTATATCCGCGAGCAGTGACTAAAGCGCTGCAAGAGATTGCTGCAGGGGCGTATGAGAAAATTGTGTTGGCGCGTGGAATTAAGTTGCAGGCTAATGAGCCTTGGCAGCCGCTTCATGCCTTAAATTGCTTGCGTGAAAGGTTTGCCGGATGTTTTACCTTTTCGTTTGGCGGCGGAGACGGGCGTAGCTTTATCGGCGCCACTCCTGAGCGTTTATTACGGATTCGTGAAGGCCAGCTTTTGACTGAAGCGATTGCTGGTTCGGCGCCACGAGGTGAGACTGCCGGTGAGGATGCCAAATTAGCCCGAGACTTGTTGGAAAGTGACAAGGATTTACATGAGCACGCCTGTGTGCGCGATTCGATATTACGACGCTTAAAGGCCGTCGGGGTCAATGGGCATGCGGATTCTGCGCCGCGCTTATTGCCTTTGGCTAATGTGCAGCATCTGCAAACTGCGATCGAAGCCGAAGTGGGTGACGATGTGCACCTGCTTAATATTTTGCAAGAGATGCACCCGACGCCAGCTGTTGGAGGGACGCCCCGCGAACATGCAATGGCGCGGATACATGACTTGGAGCAGTTAGATCGCGGCCTTTATTCTGGAGTGATTGGTTGGTTTAATCACCTCAATGAAGGCGAAATGATCGTTGGCATTCGTTCGGCGCTGATTGAAGGCACTACGGCTAACCTGTATGCAGGTGCGGGTATTGTAGAAGGCTCGGATCCAGAGAAAGAAACCCGCGAGACTGAGTTGAAGCTAAGCGCCTTACTCGATACATTAATTACATAGGCTAAAGCTGTGCAATTTACTTTTAAGACTTCCTGATCTCTAGTCGCACTGCCGTTCTGTTGATGCGAGTTACGAGCATTGTCACGACAAGAGCGATATTCAGGAAACGGAATGCCTACATAGCATGTCTTGTGGATCTTCTAAAAATCCCCTAGGCATTAGAAGCGCTGAAGTCTTAAAATGGCATCCCGTAGGGGATTCGAACCCCTGTTGCCTGGATGAAAACCAGGTGTCCTAGACCGGGCTAGACGAACGGGACGTGATGCGAAGCCCGGAAGCTACGTTTAAGGTCAGTGCTCGCAAGTCTTTTTTGTATAAAACTAGCGGAGGATCCATTCGGGACTCATTATGATTGAGGCTTGCGCTGAAGCTCGAACCAGCGTGCTTTTCTTACGCTGCGGTGGCACAGGGTTATCGTGCTCAGCTTTTAGCGGTTGAACCTCGATTCTTGGTTGCGCGAATCGATCGAGACTGTTTTGTCTAACAGGTTCTTTTTTGTCGTTGTTTTTTTGTGGCGCTTGAGTGCGCACTTTCAATTGAATCACGCTTATTCACTCTCAGTAAAAACTTCACCCTCAGTCTCTAATGAGCGAAACACCACATATTAATATCGACTATGTCGCCAACCTAGCGCGACTCGATCTTTCCGACGACGAAAAGTCCAAGATCGGCAGCCAACTCGACGACATTCTCGGCTACTTTGACAAGCTTAAGGCAGTCGATGTTACAGGCGTTGAACCATTGGCACACGCGCATCGCGTCTTTAACGTATGGCGCGAAGGTGATGAGCCCGGCCCAACTTACGCACCCGAAGTGTTGCTTAACATGGCGCCCGAGCAACGCGACAATCAAGTCGTCGTGCCCAAGGTCGTCGAGTAATTCTGCAACCAACACTGATGACGCAGATGCGACTACATTATCATCGATCCGTATTTATTGGTTTTCATTGCTGGTATTAATTAATACCAGCTCACACATCCGCCATTAAGATTCTTTCAATGTCAGACCTTTATTTTAAAACCATTTCCGAACTGGCCGCGATGCTCGCTGCCGGTCAAACCACCTCTGTCGCCATCACTCAAGCCGTCATCGACCGCACCGCAGCAGTCGATGGCAAAGTGCAAGCCTTCCTCTCGACCGACGTTGACGATGCACTTGTGCAAGCGCAGGCCTCTGACCAGCGCCGTGCGGCAGGCAAGAGCCTCGGACCGCTTGATGGTATTCCTATCGGCATCAAGGACACCCTAGCCGTTAAGGATCAGCCGCTGCGTTGCGCTTCCAAGATGCTGGAGAACTACGTCTCTCCCTTCGATGCTACCTGCATCGTCAAGTTACGCGAAGCCGGTGCCGTGATCTGGGGCCGCCTCAATATGGACGAGTTTGCTATGGGCTCCTCCACTGAGAATTCAGCTTACCATACTACCTGTAATCCATGGGACCTCGATACCATTCCCGGTGGATCCTCCGGCGGTAGTGCTGCTGCGATGGCAGCAGGGGAGGCGATTGCGACCCTAGGCACCGATACTGGTGGCTCTATTCGTCAACCCGCCGCACTGTGTGGCGTAGTGGGTATGAAGCCCACCTACGGACTCATTTCGCGCTACGGTCTAGTCGCCTTTGCATCGTCGCTTGATCAAGTCGGTCCATTTGCACGCACTGTTGAGGATGCTGCTTTACTGGTGCAAGCGATGCTCGGCAAAGATCCACTCGATTCCACTTCGATTGCGCCGATAGGCGACACCAATTACGCGAAAGCCCTCAATGAAAAGAAGGGCCCTTGGAAACTGGGCGTGCCACGTGAATTCTTTGCTGAAGGGATCGACCCAGAAGTGAAAGCTAACATCGAGCAAGCCATCGCATGGTATAAGAGCCAAGGCTGCGAGATCGTTGATATTTCGTTGCCGCATTCCAAATTGGCCGTGCCGGTTTATTACATCGTGGCAACTGCAGAGGCCTCTTCCAACTTGGCTCGCTTCGACGGTGTGCGCTATTCGCACCGCAGCGAAGCAGCCAAAGATGCACTCACACTATTTACTAAGAGCCGCGGCGAAGGCTTCGGCGATGAAGTGAAACGGCGTATTATTCTCGGTACCTACGTGCTTAGCTCCGGTTACTACGACGCTTACTATTTGCGCGCGCAAAAAGTCCGTCGCTTGATCCTTGGCGACTTCGAGTCGGCCTTTGAGCAAGTCGACGCGATTCTTACACCGACCTCGCCCACACCTGCGTTCAAACGGGGTGAGCGCTCCGATGACCCACTCGCAATGTATTTGAGCGACATCTACACTATCTCGGTCAATCTCGCTGGCCTGCCGGCGATTTCCGTACCCAGCGGGTTCACCGGCAGCGGTCTACCGATTGGCTTGCAAGTCATTGGCAAAGCCTTTGGCGAAGCCGAGATGTTCGCCATCGCGAATGCCTTCGAGAAAGCCCACAACTACGCACAGCAAAATCCTACTCTTTAATGACAGATAGTAACCAGGAGTGGACACAAGTACACGCGAATCTCATCCGACGCAGGGTGACTATTTAGTGATGAGTGGCATTCACAATTTTTCAATCACAGTAATTCCCGAGCCTTAGCATCAAAAACAATTCGTGTTTATTCGTTTCTATTTGTGGTTCCGAAAAACGCATTAAAAGCTTATTTATTATGTCCTCATACGAAGCAGTCATCGGACTTGAAATTCACGTGCAGGTTAAATCCCGCACCAAAATGTTTACAGCCGCACCTTACCATTATGGCGCTGCGCCCAACACGCTAACCGACGCTGTGGTGCTCGGCTTGCCTGGCACCCTGCCAGTGCTCAACCACGTCGCCATCGAGCAGTGCGCCAAGCTTGGCCTCATGCTCGGGTGCGAGATCGCCGCAGTCTGCAAGTGGGATCGGAAAAATTATTTCTATCCGGACTCGCCGAAGAATTACCAACTGACACAAAACGAAGAGCCGCTTTGCATTGGTGGTAAGGTGGAGATTGAACTCCCTGGGCCATCGCGCAATGTCGAGGGCGTGCACCGTTGGGTGGAACTTAATCGTATTCATCTTGAAGAAGATCCTGGTAAGCTCACACACGAGGCCTTCGAAACCTTGATCGATTTCAACCGTGCAGGCGTGCCACTCGCTGAGATCGTAACCGAGCCAGACATGAGCTCGTCTACAGAGGCCGTCGCTTTTCTCAATTGCCTGCGCAATATGATCATCTATGCAGGCATCTCTGATTGTAATATGGAGAAAGGCCAAATGCGCTGCGACGCTAATGTCTCGATCCGTCCAATCGGTTGCGACAAGCTCGGCACCCGCACTGAGATGAAGAACCTCAACTCCATCTCCAATGTTAAGGCCTCGATCGAATACGAGATCGAACGTCAGGCTGAGATCCTAGAAGAGGGTGGTACAATCACGCAAGAGACCCGCCGATGGGATGTCGATAAAGGCATCAGCTTCTCGCTCCGCAGTAAAGAGGAGGCGCATGATTACCGCTATTTCCCAGATCCCGACCTTATGCCCGTACAGATGGACCGTGCGCGCGTGGCCGAGCTCGAAGCCGAGCTGCCTGAGCGTCCGTTAGACAAACAACGTCGCTATCAGACAGACTTCAGCCTGCCGTTTACGATCACGTCCGTGCTCTGCCAAAACTGTGAGCTTAGTGAATTCTTCGAGACTGCGCTAGAGACTCACAATGCACCGAAGGCAATCGCCAACTATATCACCAATGATTTATTGCGCGAACTTTCTGCCGCCTCTGAGCATGGCGACAGCGCCTTGAGTGTCGGTCAGTGCCAGCTTACTCCCGCACACATCGCGACTCTAGTGAAGATCATTGATGAAGGCGTCATCTCCAAGCATATAGGTAAGGAAGTCTTTACTGAGATGTTTGCCAGCGGCGAAATGCCCGACGCCATCATTGACAAAAATGGCCTTAAGCAAAGCAATGACACTGGTGAGGTCGAAGCCCTCTGCCGCGAGGCTATTGCTGGTAATGCCAAAGCCGTTGGCCAATATAAGAATGGCAACGAAAAGGCGCTAAACGCCTTGAAGGGCCCTGTGATGAAAGCTACTAAAGGTAAAGCAAATCCTGCGATGTTGGATCAGCTATTAAAGAGGCTGATAGATGCAGGGTAGGTCGCGTTAAGCGAATATATGACTTAAAGAACGGTAGCTGCTACTACAAGGCCTGTAACTGTGTATAAATGGGATGCCTAATTGCTCAGGGAAACCGGATCGTCGGGCACATAAGTCGCTAATTGATCGAGTAGTTGGGTATATTCATTTGGTGCTGCATTTGATGTGACTAAAACTGCAATTTCGTCTAGCGTCTGGATTACATTTGGATTGTTTTGCAGACAGGCAAGTCCTCGCAGCTTATGTACGCAGCTACGTGTTGCACTGTGGTCTTTTTGCTTAATGACCTGAATTAGTTCTGCTAGTCCTTGTGTATACGATCGCTGATAGCGCAGCTCAAGCTGTGCTACCTTATCGGCATTTTCACCTCCGAGATAATCCAGTAAACTGCCTTGAGATGGACTCGATTTATTTTTTTTGGAGTTAAACAGAACGCTAATTTTATCAGCAGTTAGAGGTTTTTCGATAAAATGGCTAAACCCTGCACTGAGACATTTATTTACCGTTTCTGAATCGGTTAAAGCACTATACGCTATAAATAAAGGATGGTTGTCGGGAGCAGTCAAAAAATACTCCTGGGCAACTTCAATACCGCTCATAAAAGGCATATTTATATCTAATATAACGAGGTCGATTTTTTTAGATTGTAGTTTTTCCAGTGCTTGCTCGCCATTAGTCGCCTCTACGACTATTGCTCCCATTCTCTCGAGCAAAATGCGATAAGCGTAGCGGTTGAAATCCATATCATCGGCTAGTAACACCCGTTTTTGGTTAAGAACTGCCTGAGTTTTATTGCCTTGGGTATTCGCGTTTATAGCTGAACCTAATTTAAAGGGTAGTGTCAGTTCAAAAACCGAGCCGCTAACTGGCTCCGAATCTTTCAGTTTAAGCGAGCCATGCAGGGTTTGCGCAATCCTACGAGAAATCGAAAGTCCCATTCCAGAGCAAGGCTGATGTTGTCCATTTAATGTGCCGCCTATTAATGGCCGGAACATTGCATCCTGTTTAATTAATGGAATTCCTGGGCCGCTATCTTTGACACTGAAAGTCGCAGTGATTTTTTCTTCATGCAGCTTATAGCTCAACTGCAAGTTTACAGACCCACTGTTGGTGAACTTAATCGCATTTGATATTAAGTTAATGAGTATCTGCCTGAGTGGTGTAACTGCTCCGATCCAGTTCTGTTTAACTTCTGTTCGACCGCAATTCAACTGCAAGCCCTTTCGTGCCGCTTGCTGAGTGTGCATGGCGATTAAACTTTTGATAATGACGTTCACGTCAAATGATTCTTCAGTACAATTATAGATGCCAGCTTCGAGGCTGTTATAATCTAAAGTAGGTATAATCAATTGCTCTAGGTGCTGCTTGCAGGAAATGAGATAATCGATCAATTCGGATTGAGTATCCGTTAAGCCTTTCTCCTCGACTAGCAGTTGTGAGATGTTGATTATACCATTGAGAGGATTTCGAATCTCGTGACTGAAGGAGTCTAAGAAATTACGCTTTTCTATGTATACCTTCTCTAATTGCTGATTGCGGTGTTCCAGTTCGGCACAGCGGAGATCGACGAGTGCTTCCAATTCCATGGTTCGAAAATGAATCCCGATCTGAGCACCCAGATTAAATAAAACTGCAGTTAATTGATTGTCCCAGTCTTGAGGCCTCGAAGGAGAGCCTAGCAAGATTAGGCCGTATATTTTTTGATTCGAAAAAATCGGGATGAGCATTGATAGGTTCAATTCATTGCGCAGGTGAATTAAGCTTTGGTATACTGACGAATCGATGCCCTTGGCCACTTTGTTAATCACTATGGGTCTTGGGTTGTTCGCAAGCGATTCTATCAGCGGATCATTAATTGTTAATTCACGGAGTAATTGTGAATTAGGGGACTTTCCGTGCTTGGCAATTACGCGGTAGTTGCCCCCCTTGATATCTTCTGTGAGAATTGTTGAGTCATGATTCGGAACAACTTTCTCCAATACATTTACAACTAAGTTAAGCAATGAAAGGTTGTCATTACATTCATGAAATATTGATGGTAGTTCTTTTAACTCAGCTAATTCAGGTGAATCTTCATCCCGAAATAAATTATTTAAGATACGTTCTATCTGACATTTAAAGGCCGAGATACCCCAGTAAATTAAAACAATCACTATGAATGCGCTGATGCCATGCATCCAAGTGGATTTGGTCAATAGGTGGTTATTTGAGGCGTTGAAATAAGAGTTTATAGTTATCAGATAGACCAATGCTGCGAAAGCGCAGAGGAGAAGATGAGTTAGTGTTTTGTAGAACTGTATGCGCACGGGATAAGATTTAGTATATTTTTTGAATAGGACGCGCACGGTAAACTCACTTGGGGTTTAATTTGGTAAATTATTAGTTTTATCTGTAATAATAGGGTTTTATAGAAGACGCTCTATAAAAACGTCAATAGCGATGAATAGATGAGATATTTATTTTATTTAAGATTAGGTAAAAAATGAATTACTTTAAAAAATTTAATTTAACGGAATGCAACTGAATTAGGCTTAAATACAGCAAATATTAGGAATTTTATTTTAGGTATTTGCACATGACCACATCGACGTACTTAATTTTTAATTAAGTGAAATTAGCTAGCAGTATGAGTGAAGTTATAATTACAAATTGTTTAATAGATTAGTGCCAGAACGTTTAGATGCCTTCGCTTAAATGTGGCATAGCATTTTAGGGATATGTACTGAATACGTTATTGAGGTAGATAGTTGTAATGGTTCCGATCATATTAAGCAGATGAAACGCTAAGCTGTAATTTGCCTAACTCACGAAAAAGTGGCTCTACAGTTCAGACGAAATTGCATAAGCGCTTGTGGAATCAATGTCTTGTTGATTTTGAGGATGCGCTCTTCATTGCTAGTTTCTTGTATGATGTTCGAAGTGATGCGTACTGCGATGGCATCGACGTGATTGGCACGTCAATTCAAGCTACCCCTACGCTTGCTTCCTAGGTTTTCTTCTGGCGTGAACTATCATTAAAAAAAAGACTCCCCCGGTTTTATTTTGTAAATATAGTAAGTCTAATCGGTAAAACTCGATGAGTATCCTGTGAATATTGTAGATTTAACCGTACTCGATCATCAAGCGCTTGATCGTGTCATTGGCTTGGCTTGGGCCGACCGCGTTTCTTTTGAAGAGATTGAGGCAAAAACGGGTCTGCGTGAATCGGATGTCATCGTTACGATGCGACGTCATTTAAAGCCGAAGAGTTTTCGTATTTGGCGAGCACGTGTTAGTGGTCGAGGTACAAAGCATCAGAAGCGCTTTCGTAAGGATCAAAAAATGGTTCATTTACAAAAATATGAGGCGCTACACCAATCAACTTAATCCTGATCTACCACTTTTAGCGGTTGATCTTGGTTACAGTGCTCGCTCGAGGTCTTGCGGTGTCGCCTTGTCTGGAGGTGCTGTAGTCCAATCACTGGAATTTGGCGAGTGCATTGAATCAGTTGCTCAGCATATTTCTAGTGTTGGGCGCCACACGCTAATTCTTGAGGCGGTGTTATCCACCTATCATGGGATGCAAGGAAACCCATCGATACGTGGCGAATTTGAGAAAGGGCGTGGTTGGTATCATGGCCCTGGTGTCACTACCTTTGCAGCAGCGCTTCGATTTGTGTGCGAATTGAATCGAATCTTACCGAATAACCTTCGGCAGATTCCCTTGGTCGAGGGTTTCTTAAGTTATAAACCAGTGCGCACTGCACATTCCGAAGATGCGTTGCGCCTACTCGTGGAATTTGATCGCGCAGAGCGCTTCGAAGCGCTTTCTGGTAGTGTCCCGATTTGCGACTTGCTCGATGGAGTGCCACAAATACGACGTTACAACAAGCCTGCCTGACGTCTGGTTTTGTGGTGCTGTATATCCGTATTTTACAGTGAGCATCTGTATCATCAATAGTAGTCATCCGTAGGAATATTATTTCGATTCAGAGCGGTAAATATTTCGAGTTCGCTCACACTCTGAGTTATACTGTCGGTTTTAAATCGGCTCCTAGCGGTCTATTTTGAGGGTATTTAGCTTATGTCATTTTCTCATCTCGGACTTGCTCCATTCTTTTTTAAGTCGCTCGTGGAACTATTCCGAGCCGAGAGCGATTCAATTCGCAGCGACCCCAGCGATACTAAAAGTAAAAGATGTTTTGGGTATTGCGAAGACTGGCTCGGGTGAACTGCCGCTTTTTTTTGCCGATCTTACAGCTACTAGAAGTAGCACGATTCTCAAGTATCTAGAGCCTACAGTATTGGTTATATTGACCACGTGTATGCTAGCAGATCAGGTGGCACTGGCCTTTCGGAACTTCTTACCGTTTTCTGTCAGCTGGAGTGAGTTTTTTTGCTGTATATGGCGATGTTTCGATTAACACACAAATGCAGGACTTGCGGCGTGTGGATGTCTTGGTTGCAACGCCCGGTCGACAGCTCGACTTGGTCGATAAGAATACCGTGCGGCTTTCTAGTATCCAAAGCTAGTCCTAGATGAAGCGGATAAAATTCAACCCTCGGCTTGAAGACCTCGATTGATGGCACTCTGCGAATCTCTAGCGATGTAACCAATCCTGAATCAATGCGTATGAAATTGATTTTTGATTAGGTAGCATTTGCGGCTTGGCTCGTATTTGATCACGGGTGAACCAGGCGGCAGCCTCGAGTTCGTTGGCATCCAGTTGTAGATCTGTACTAGTTGCTTTTGCATTGAAACCGAGCATTAGCGAATTAGGGAAGAGCCAAGCCTGAGAAGAATGGTAGCGAATATCTTCGACTTGAATACCAGCTTCTTCGTTTACCTCGCGAGCTACGGCGGCTTCGATGGTTTCACCGGGTTCGACGAAGCCAGCTAAGGTCGAATACATCGATTCGGGCCAGTGCGCTTGCCTGCCTAGTAGGCATCGATCCTCGTATTCAATTAATACTATGATGGCAGGGTCCATACTGGGGAAGTATCGTTGCGCGCAGCTGGTTGAGGTGCAGACGCGCATGTGCCCCGCATTACATATTTTCGTTTCGCTAGCGCAGCTGCCACAGTAGTGATTTCGACTATCCCAGTAGCTGGTAAAGCAGGCCAGTGAGAGCAGTTCGTGATATTTAGACTCAAGCATCAGCGCAGATACGGCGTAGTCTTGGAAAGTTGCCTGCTGTGCGTTACAGAGTTGTTCTGCAGCTGCGCTAGTTTGAATCGACAGAGTGAAATAGGCAATGCCATCGACCTGTCCTAAAAAGATAGAAGTATCTGTGGGCGCACTCGCTTGCGAATAAGAGACGAAACAAGGGCTTCGGGGGTCGTGATTGTTACAGAGTACCGATGATTGATAGACGGCTATTAGTCTTGTGCTGGCAGCGTGAAGCTGCGTCTGAATCCACACATTGTCCTCGCGGACGTGTGACAAGCGGTCAATGAAGTAGGGGGAGAGCGAAGCGGTCTGCATAAGTCACTAATCTAAAAAGGCAACCACAGGATATGCAATGCCTAGGGTCGTAAACTGTTAGATGAATTCATGTCCCGCCATTACTTTCAGGGTCGAACTTAATTAGCTGCTGGTTATAAACTATTTTTTATTTGTAGATACCTGTCTTGTTTGCTGGTAAATCATATAAACGTTAAACTTCGCTCAAATGTGAAACCGTTCCACATTTCCGTTGTTGTGGGTGTTTTATGGAATTCGAAACGTACATTTAGAAGTTATAGATTTGCAGGCCTTTGCGAATTTCATCGTTGAGATGCCGGCATACGGTAGTTGTTTCAATTAAATTATCATAATAACGTTATACTTAATGATTTGTCGCGAATCACTACGCTTAAGATTTAATATAGCTATTACTATAAGCAAAATGGATCAGGATACACTCACAACGTTTTTTAAGTGGTGCACAATTCTGAATGGCAGCTTGCTACTTCATTGGTCTACATTGCTGGCATTTACCCCGATATCATATTTAATATTCAACATCGTTGGTTTTTGATTCTACCTGATATGTTTAATATGATTATCTATGCATTCCTAGGACTGTTCAAGATTATGGTACTAGTCTTTAATGTCGTGCCTTTTAGCGTGTGCCTGATTATCGGCACATGAGATGTTCTGCTTTTTGACTAGGCATATACTTAAAGCGTATATAACAGGGTCTTTATTAAAAATACGAGGTATGTGAGTGCCGATCTTTATTGGTTGTCATCTACGATTCGTCATCAGAGGCCTCGGTCTGAAAAAAACTCAAGGTAATATAGGTAAATACTCCGATTACGATACCACAGTCTGCTACGTTAAACGCGGGGTAGCGACCAGTCGGCAGTACCCAAGGGAGAGTGAACCCTAAATGAAAATCCAGAAAGTCTATCACATGTCCGTGCACTAAGCGATCAACGAGGTTGCCGAGTACGCCGCCAATTAGTAAGCCAAATGCGAGTTGCATCGTGTTGCGGTGAAGCTCAAGTGTATGGCGAAATCTGTAAATCGCAGAGAGTGTAATCAATGCGAATAGGGCGAGAATCTCACCATGTCCTGAGAACATTCCCCAAGCCGCTCCTTCGTTACCAATATGTACGATGTAAAAGAAGTTTCTAATTACTTCGATGACATCGGTATCATGTGGATAAAAATAACTATCCAATGCCATGGTACTAAAAATCCAGATTTTGGTGAGCTGATCGACCGCAAAAACGATCAATGCAGTAATCAGTAAGCGTTTGTAGGAAGTTCCTGAAGAGTTTGATTTTAATGTCGAATGGGTATGGTCTGTCATACAGGAAAATGCGGAATGATCCGACTTGATGGAAATCTGCAGTGACTGGTCTTATACCAGTATAATCATTTGATACGTTTCTGCCTCAACCCTGAGAACGTATCAAACGAGATGTTGTAGGTGGCAGGATTACGTCTGTTGTGCGTTTAATCTTCATCGTCCGATGTGATCTTCGGCGCATCGGCACTATCCGCGAAAAGTCCACCTGCATTGCGTTCGACCTTACGCCGTTGGTTCTTCTCGAACTCAGCTTGGCCTTCAATTGAGTAGCGAGCAAACGGAACGGCTGTGAGGCGTTCTTTACTGATTGTTTTACCTGTGACTTCACAGACTCCATAAGTGCCATCTTTGATGCGAATAATCGCTTCTTCAACCTCGTTGAGAGCCTCTTGCTCACTTGATACGAGGCTGAGTGCAAAGTCGCGGTCAAAAGCATCGGTGCCGGCGTCCGATTCGAGTTTTCGGTCTCCTTCATCGCGAGATGCGTGTTGTAGCGTGTCGGAGGTGTGGAGGTCGAGTTCATCACTGACGTGTTGCCGTAGATCAAGCAGGAGCTTGTAATATTTCATCCACTTTTTAGGAATGGATTCACCTTCAAGTGAAGTGACCTTTTTCTTCTCTGCTGGATTGAAACCTAGAATGTCTGCCAGTGAGGCAGCGCCGAGTACACGCTTTTCAATAGGCTCATCAACGACGATGGTTTTCTTTTTAACAGGCACGTCTTTCTTCACTGTCGTCTCTTCAGGTGCCGATTTAGTTTCCTTCTTGCGAGTCGCAACGAGTGCTTCGACGTCATCAAAAGAGAAGGCGATTGGTGTAGCTTTTTTGCCAGTAGCTCCACCTTCGCGCGCGACGGATGGATTTTTCGCTAAAGGAATGGCGTCCGCAACTTTCTTAGTTGCAGATTTTTTAGACGTAGCTTTTTGCGCGACTTTCGTAGAAGCAGGTTTTTTCGCCGGAGCTTTTTTCGCGACTTTCGCAGAAGCAGGTTTTTTCGCCGGAGCTTTTTTCGCTACTTTCGCAGAAGCAGGTTTTTTCGCCGAAGCTTTTTTCGCTACTTTCGCAGTAGCAGGTTTTTTCGCCGGAGCTTTTTTCGCTACTTTCGCAGTAGCAGATTTTTTAGCAGGAGCCTTTTCCACCACTTTCTTAGATGTTATTTTTTTTACCGCAGTCTTCTTGACGGTTTTTTTTGTCGTAGTCTTTTTGACGGCTTTTTTGGTTTTAGCTTTTTTAGCAGTGAGTGCCTTGGTCTTTTTGATAGTCATTGGTAGAATAGTAGGGGTGTTATTTTGTAGAATGTGAAATTTGTTTAAGTACTTCAGCGCAACGAGGGGAGACGGCTCCCCAAGTATCGGTCTCGACCAGTGCGGGCACCCAGCGCCAACTGCGTGGGCAGCGTACTCCATCGGCATGTGCGACTTCGATCGTAAGCGACGTGGCAGTTGAGTCTTCGGCCACAATAACCTCCGACAAAATGAAGAGTTCCGGTAAATCGGACTCATAATGTTTGAGGCGAGCGAATTCTGGATCACAAAGCGAACCAGTGATCGTTGCCTTAGCGTCGAGACTCTGTCCGATGACTTTATCTTGACGCAGTTGCTCCAGACCATCGTTGAGCTTTTCGGAGAGAAATGTTCGTAGAGCGCTAATGTCGGCGGCTACTTCTGGCTGATCCCATGCATTGTCTACATAAGGCCAGTCGCTGAGTGCGATCGGTTCATCTGTAAAGTCGCTATCGTTCTGAGCATAGCTCCATGCTTCATCCGCAGTGTGTGGAATCAATGGTGCGACTAGGCGAGTGAATACACTGAAAATGATGCTGATAGCAGTCTGTGAAGAGCGGCGCAGCGGATCATTGGGGGCACAGGTGTAAAGACGATCCTTGAGGATGTCATGGTAAGTGGCCGAAAGTACATTGGCGCAGAACGGATCAATAATATCCTTAAATGCACGATGGAATTCGTAGGCTTGATAGGCTTCTGTTACTTTACGTACGAGTTGTGCAAGTTCGTTGAGCACCCACTTGTCGATTGCGTTGAGGTCGGCGAGTGGCACCGCATTGGTCGCTGCGTCGAAGTCGAAGAGGTTGCTGATCTGGAAGCGCAGAGTGTTGCGCATGTTACGATAGCTGTTTGAAACGTTGCGCACGATCTTATCCGAGACAGGTACATCATTACGGTAATCCTGCGAGCAGATCCAAAGGCGCACGACGTCTGCGCCGTAGCTGTGAATCCACTCGGGGAGTGGGCGTGCCGCACCGTCGCTCTTGGATAGCTTGGTGCCGTCTTCCTTTACAACAAAACCGTGTGTCAGTAGAGTCTTATACGGTGCCGCCTTATCAGCGATGATAGAAGTCCAAAGAGAGCTTTGAAACCAGCCGCGGTGTTGATCGCTGCCTTCGAGGTAGAGGTCTGCGGGCCAGCTCAAATTGTCACGTTTCTGAAGCACGGCGCGATGACTGGTACCAGAATCGATCCAGACGTCGAGTGTGTCTGTACCAGATTTGAGCTGATTCGCTTTCGGCCAAGCCTCTGGCAAGGTGATACCCTTTAGTAGCTCTGCAGCAGTTTGCTCAAACCAAATATTTGTGCCGCTGACTGCGACTTTCTGGGCGATGGCACGGATGACGTCGGCGTCGATGAATGTATCGCCGTCTTCATTGTAAAAAGCAGGAATTGGCACGCCCCAGGTACGCTGGCGACTGATGCACCAGTCTGGGCGATTCTCAACTGCAGCGCGGATACGCTTTTCGCCCCAAGCTGGGATAAATTTCACATCTTTGAGTGCGTTGAGAGCAGTCCTACGATTATCACCCTTATCGAGCGCGATGAACCATTGATCCATAGCGCGGAAAATCACTGGAGTCTTGGAGCGCCAGCAATGCGGATAGCTATGCGTGATCGTCTTTTTGGCAATCAATGAGCCGTTTTGGCCGATAATTTTCAGTACACCACGGTTGGCATCGCTGATCTTACCATCTTCGAGCACGGAGAGGCCGACCAGTTCGGCAGGCACTTGGCCATCGTCGACATAGCAACCATTGTCATCGAGTGGGCAATAGACTTCGATGCCGTTGTTGATACCGGTAATATAATCGTCTTGACCGTGGCCAGGAGCAGTGTGCACGCAACCTGTGCCACTTTCGGTGGTGACGTAGTCGGCGAGTAGAATCGGGCTCGGGCGGTCAATAAATGGGTGATGCGCTTCGAGCTTCTCCATTGCGGTGCCGAGGAAAGTATTGATCGTTTCAGCATCTTCAAGGCCGCAGGCTTCGATGACCGCGTCGCGTAGTGCACTGGCGACGATGATCGTGCCATGGTTACTTGTCTTGATCGCGCTGTATTCGATCTTTGGATTCACCGAGACTGCCATGTTAGCGGGCAAGGTCCATGCTGTAGTGGTCCAGATCAGCACCGCAGCAGGCTCTTTGAGCGCGAGTGCCTTATGAGCATCAGTGGAGAGGTCGAGCTTTACATAGATCGAAACGCTTTTGTGGTCGCGGTATTCGATCTCGGCTTCGGCCAGAGCGGTCGCACAAGGAATCGACCAGTATACGGGCTTCTTGCTGCGGTAAACGATATTTTTTTCAACGAAACTGGCGAAAGTCTCGAGTTCAGCAGCTTCGTATTCTGGGTGGATGGTCCAATATTCATTGTCCCAATCAGCTAACACTCCGAGGCGTTTGAACTGTTCGCGCTGGCTGAGGCGGTATTTATTGGCAAATTTGGCGCAAGCTTCACGTACTTCGAGGGCGGTGTAGTCGGTGCGCCCTGTTTCTTGCAGTTCACGTGAGACCTTGTGCTCGATCGGTAGGCCATGACTGTCCCAACCTGGAACGTAGGGAGCGTTGAACCCCTGCATCCATTTAAAGCGTAAGATGGTGTCCTTCAAGGTCTTGTTGAGGGCGTGTCCGAGGTGCAGGTCACCGTTGGTGAACGGTGGGCCGTCATGTAAAATGAAGCTCGGGCCCGAGGCATTCTTCGCTTGAATTTTGCCGTAAAGAGCGATTTTTTCCCAGTGCTCAATGCGAGCGGGTTCGCGTTCCACGAGGTTACCGCGCATGGGAAAAGCGGTTTCTGGAAGGTTGAGCGTATTTTTGAGGTCTAGAGCCATGATTTAGATACCGAGGGCCATGTAAAAACGGCGCAGTGTGTTTTTTTGACTTCTCAAGTCAAGCTCACAGATTTTTCTCGCAGACGTTTAGCATTCACGCTAGCAAGATTGCCTTCGTCAGGCACCTGCAGTGCCTTTTTTTAAAATCCAATGACACTTGCACTTATCAGTCTTCCGTATTTAGATTTTCCACTATTGGCTCTTTTGGCTCTCATGCTGGTGGGGTTTTTCATGCTGGCTTTGGGCGGCGATTGGTTGACTCATGGCGCCGTTGCGATTTCGAGTAATTTGAAAATCAATCCAGTGGTCATAGGCCTGACTGTAGTGTCGATTGCGACCTCGATGCCGGAAATGGCGACCTCGCTGATGGCTGCAGAGGACAATCCGGGCATCGCGTTAGGCAATATCCTCGGTAGTAATATAGCCAATATCGGACTGATTCTCGGTGTTGCGGCAATCATATCGCCCCTGAAGATCAACCTACGTCTGATTCGACGCGAAGTGCCGATTCTAATTTTGGTCACGCTGCTATTTGCCGCGTTTGCGCTTGGCGGTGGGTTTCAGCGCGTTGAGGGCATGGTTTTGCTTGGGCTGACAGTGGCCTATTTAGTTTATATCGTACGTGGTGCTAAACTGGAGGATTCTCAAGTAGTTGCAGATGACTTTGCCAAAAATGCTGGGCAGGTTCAGCATAAATCGTCAAGCAAGGCTTTGTTGATTGTTGCACTTGGCGCTGGAGCCTTGGCCTTGGGAGCGGGTTTGCTAGTTGGGTGTAGTGTCGAGATTGCGACTCGGATGGGCATCAGTGATTTGTTTATCGGACTCTCGATTGTTGCGATTGGAACGAGTTTGCCAGAGTTGGCCGCTTCGATCGCTGCGGTGCGTGCCGGTCATGGTGATCTCTGTGCGGGTAATATCGTTGGCTCCAATTTGTTTAACATGCTGCTGATCGGTGGCGGCGTGTCGGTGTTTGCCGGTATGGAAGTGCACGATGAATTGCTACTGATCGAGTTCCCCGCACTCGTGCTACTTTCAGTACTGCTCCTATGGATATTTAAGAGCGGCCATATCGTCAGTCGATGTGAGGGTGCGCTCTTACTTTTTCTATACTTTGCGATTCTGTCGATCTCCGGCCTGACTCAATTCGGCTATTTTTCTTAATGAATATTAGAGTTTTCACATCAACACATCATTTATGCCTGATTCCTATCAACCAGTAGTCCTTATCATCCGTGACGGGTGGGGGGAGAATCATAACTCGGAGCAAGACTCTTATAATGCGGTGAAGCTTGCCAAGACGCCTTGCGCGGACAGTCTCACAGCCGAGTGGCCTCGCACAGAGATCATGGCATGTGGGCTCGATGTTGGCTTGCCTGTAGGTATAATGGGCAACTCCGAAGTCGGTCACCAAAACATTGGTGCTGGTCGTGTAGTAGATCAAGAGCTTGTCCGTATCAACAAAGGTATCGAAACGGGTACGGTGAAGGATAGCGTTACATTTAAGGCATCGCTTGCCAATGTTAAGACTAAGGGCACTGCACTGCACCTCATGGGCCTCGTGTCTGACGCAGGCGTGCACGCGATGCTGGAGCATATCTATGGTTTGATCCGAATTGCCAAAGACGAGGGCATTCAAAAGCTCTACTTGCATGCCTTTACGGATGGTCGCGACACTGGGCCATTCAGTGGTAAGCAATTCATCAAGGAAGCCGAAGCCGAAATGGCAAAAATCGGCCTCGGTAAGATTGCATCACTTTCTGGTCGCTACTGGGCGATGGATCGCGACAACCGCTGGGATCGAGTACAGCGGGCATACGACTGCCTCACCGGCCGCAATATCGAAACTACTGCCACTTCTGCCCAAGCTGGCATACAGTATCAATACGATAACCCTGAGACTGAAGGCACTAAGGGCGACGAATTTTGCCCGCCAACTGCGGTTCTCGACAAAGATGGTAAGCCCGTTGCGACAATTGCGCAGGGCGACTCTGTTATCTTCTGCAACTTCCGTGGCGACCGTCCGCGTGAATTGACCCGTGCTTTTATCCAAAACGATTTTGATAGTTTCGATCGCGGCGAGAAGCTCGACATTCACTTTTCGACATTGAGTGAATATCAGAAGGGCCTCTGCAATAACATCATTTTCTTCAAGCCTGAGAAGATGAAGGATATTCTCGCGAGCTACATCTCTGATCGGGGCATACCACAGTTCCGCTGCGCTGAAACAGAGAAATTTCCACACGTCACATTCTTTTTCAACGATTACCGGGAAGAGCCTTATCCAGGCGAAGACCGTGCGCTTATCCCGAGCCGCAAGGATTGCGCGACTTACGATGAAAAGCCAGAAATGTCGGCCTATGGCATCCGCGATGCGGCTGTCGAAGCGATCAAGTCTGGCAAGTACGGCCTAGTCGTAGTTAATTTCGCAAATCCTGACATGGTCGGTCACACGGGTGTGATCAAAGCCTGTATCAAGGCGTGTGAAATCGTCGATGGCTGCGTGCAGGATCTACTCGACGCTGTGGACACCGTGAACGGCCATGCAGTGATTACTGCAGATCATGGCAACTCCGATCAGCTCTGGAATCCCGAGAACGACGGGCCGCACACGGCGCACACGCTCAATCCAGTTGAGATCGTCATCTATGGCGAAGGTTGCAAGGGACGTGCGATTGCAGAGGGCGGTGCTTTGGGCGACATCGCTCCAACGATCCTTGAACTGATGGGCTTCGAACAGCCTGAGTCGATGACAGGTAACTGTTTGCTCAAGTAACTCAGGCTCATTTTTAATCCAAAGCCCGGCATTCTCGATGTGGATGCCGGTTTTCGTGTATTTAATGGTCACTTGATGAGTTATTGGGAGGTTCGCTCCGAGCGGACTGCAGATGCATGAGCTTAAGAGTCTTGCGGACGACACTGAGTTCGTCCCTTCACAAAATGGCTTCCACTAAACACAAAAAAGCCCTTCCAGTCAGGAAGGGCTTCTAACAAATACTCTAATTCAAAAGCTTATTCATCTGGCTTGGTCTTTTTGATGCCGATCACGCGATCGCCTTCTTTCCACTCGCCGCGCTCACGGAGTAGGTCCACGCGTTCGAAACGCTTGAGAACTGTTCTATTTTTCTTACCGCCGCCGGTGGATGCTCTGAAACTGTTGTGTTGTGACATGGTGTACTCTTGGTTGAAAGTGAAAGCGGAGGAATAAATGGGCGCGCCAGCGAAAGATCAAGGCCTAATACCAATTTATTTCGGGTATTTTCGTGATTCTAGAATCGAGGTAGCGCAGGTGTATCATGGCCCAAACCTGTGATGGGTATAGTTACGTTGCTCTTGAGGTGTTTTCGTATACTAAAGTTCAAACCCGACGGTACAAACAAGGACATGGTAAAGTGTCGTGGCTACAATTTAACCAAAGTGCAGGTATACCGTACTTTTGATGCAACGCATCAACTGGCACGACCGAACGTGAGGCTTTACAGCTGGCAAGAATCAAGCCAAGCAAGTTGTAGTAATATGTTTGCACCCAATAAATACCAGTTTGAGCAATTAAGGATCGCCCAGCACTTAATCCGTTGGTCGCTGCTAGTGTTACCAGTCTCGGTAGCGGTGGGTGCTCTGGTCGCCTTGTTTCTGTGGCTATTGGAATCGGCTACGCACATTCGTCAGGCAAATTTGTGGTTGCTTGGGCTATTGCCGCTGGCTGGAGTCGGAATTTATTGGCTGTACAGCCGCTACGGTAAAAAAACCGATGCGGGTAATAATTTAATTATGGATGAGATCCATGAACCCGGCGGTGGAATCCCGTTTCGAATGACGCCGTTGGTACTGGTGACGACTGTAATTACGCATTTGTTTGGTGGTTCGGCTGGGCGCGAGGGCACGGCTGTGCAGATGGGCGGTAGTTTGGCTGATTATTTTGCTCAAAAATTTGGTCTTCGACATGAGGATAAGCGCATCTTGCTGATGGCTGGTATGGCCGCGGGCTTTGGCGCGGTGTTTGGTACGCCAATGACAGGAGCAATTTTTGCCTTGGAAGTGCTGGCTGTTGGGCGAATCAAATATGATGCGCTGATGCCATGCTTGATTGCGAGTTTGGTCGCTGACATCACTTGCACTTCGTTTCCAATCCATCACACGCACTATTCGATTGGCTATTCCGCTAAAGAAGCGATGGGGGTACTGTCCTTTATCTCGTTTGATGTGACATTGTTACTAAAGGTACTAATCGCGGGTGCTTGTTTTGGTCTGGTCAGTTATGGATTTGCCGCGTTATCGCATCGCCTAAAAGCAAAGAGTCAGGAGTTAATTGGGCGCAAGTGGCTAATTCCTGTAGTCGGTGCCGTGTTGGTGTTGGGTATTAGTTATTGCTTGGGAACGACCGACTATCTTGGTCTTGGCGTGAGTTCGCCGAACGCAGAGGGCGTGAGTATTGTATCGGCTTTTTCCGCGGGCGGTGCCGACTCTCTTAGTTGGTTTTGGAAGCTGTTGCTGACGGCAATTACATTGAGCTTCGGTTTCAAGGGCGGGGAAGTGACACCTTTATTTTTTATCGGGGCGACTTTGGGCAATACACTGGCCATGCTTTCGGGTGCACCGGTCGATCTGTTTGCTGGGCTGGGATTCATTGCCGTGTTTGC
>JAQXBA010000195.1 GCA_029252625.1 Opitutia bacterium
CGGTGATTCCGTCGAGCGTGTCAGCTGGCACATCGGAAGCCGTGGGATCCTGACCAAGCGCATACTCCATCAAATTAGTCATGCCATCGAAATCGAAGTCGTCTCCAGGAAGCTCTCCGTCAATGCCATTCGTAGTTGCCCAAGAGTCGAAACTGGGCGTTGCCTCGGCGACGGTTCCTGTAAGGGAGAATTCGTCGAATCCTGTATCAGTGTTGCTATCGTTGGCATTGATTCTTCCATGCATATAGAGCCTAACCGTCAAGGTATCGTCAGCGCTTAGCGTGGCTTCACCGCTTAAATCGACCGACTGGGCATTCCAGAATTGGTAGCCACCTTCCTGCTGAAATGAACCGCCCAAATTTGCACTCCCTGTTGCAAAAGCATCACCTACCAGGGGGGCCGAAGCAAAGCCATCATAGCTTATAAAAATGTCCCAATCATCTGCAGATCTGGAACTGTGCATTGCCCACTGTCGCCAAGAAAGAACACCTAGGTCTAGCGTTTGTCCCACTTCGGGGGTAATCGAGAATTCCAAGTAATCATCTTCGCTAATTGCAGTTGCGAGCGTTGTGGGTTCGGCAGTGGAAAATCCAAGGTCACCTATTCCTCCGAAGATAGAATATTGATCCGTGACTCCATCATAATTGTAAGCACCGGTGCCGTTGGTCATACTGTTAATTAATCCACCCCCGAAAGCGAAATCCGAGGCGTTTACATCTGCCGAGTGCGCCGTATCCTTTAGCTGATTAGCTGGAGTCGCGTCGTTAAAATCGTAGCTTGCAATCACGGGAAGCGATGGTGCCGGTGCGACGGCCGTAACGGTGATGTTCGAGATGTAAGTGCCGTCTACATCATCAGCATTTGTATTATCGCCCTGTACATAGGTCGTAAAGCGGTAGTGCTTAGTAGTATCAAAAGTATGGGTCCCCGTGGTGGGGGGAGCGCCGTTGAGACTGTAGCTCCAGTCGGTGGCTGTGACCGTCAAGGATAGGGTTTGCTCGATTCCTGAGGGGGCATAGGTCTGGCTAGTGCTTAAGTAGTCCAGGGAGGTGTAATTTTTATCAGCTGTGGAACCGTCGTTGAAGATCAATCCCGGACCGCCATGGTTGACCGTCGCCTGCCCGGCCGTTGTAAAGCCAATGCCATACGCGCCTAAAGCAGCTTTGTTGAGCCAGGGGTAAACCGCAGGACCGTAGTCGGCTGTTACAAGGCCGATCGAGAAGGAGTTGATACCCGTTTGAGCTTGTAAAAACGTAACGTTCAGGGTGAAGCCCTCAGTGCTTTGAAATGTATTTGTGCTGGAGAGAACTGCTCGGGAGTTTACCACATCATCACCATCGGCGAATTCGGCGCGGTCGTACGTCATATTCAAAGTCCAGTCATCAGAAGCTGCGCCAACAGATGCCAACCCTGTAGCGGCCAGATCGACAGCGGTGTCGAAATTGCTCTGGTATAGAGCGGCCTGCGAAGCCAAAACATCCTCGGCAGATGCGTAGATCACGTCATTGGTGAACGCCAGCAGCCCGATGCCGGCCGCATTGGTCACCCACGCACCTCCGGTATATTTCAGTCCCTCGGCAAGCGATGCATCCCCGCTGAGCGAAAGAACAATGGTGTTGTTGGCCGTAATGGTTCCCCCAGTCACGGTGACACCCGTCGAGCCTTGCAAAATAAAGTCGGTTACCGCCGCAGCATCAAACACAAGCATATCCCCAGGCTCGCGCATGACGATCGTAATTTCATCAAAGCCCGGTTGACTGAAATACATATGCTGAAAGTTTGGGGCGGTTGTATTCGCTGTGGTCGTCGATCCATACAGATCGACGCCCACCAGCGCAGCAATATGGTTTCCGATCACCTTATAGCCAGTTTCATACGCATAATGGCATCCCTCATGGCCGAAATTCCCCGTGGTCGACATCACGCTCATATCGGGAAACGTATCCGGCAGACGCCGTTGCCGATCACGGAGATCAACCTCTTCTTTCGTAACACCGCAACCCACGTGAAGCTGGTGAATGTAGATGCGTTCCACTTGCGGATAGTCCACCCGCCAGTCATCACTCAGAGC
>JAQXBA010000213.1 GCA_029252625.1 Opitutia bacterium
CTCACGCTACCAGACTTATTTCCCACAAGTTAAATTGATCCATCCCTGATCACCATCTTCCCACTTTTATCCTTCAGCTGCCCAAAGGGCACCCGGCTTCAGTCACCCCTTAGGGGCAAGCCGCAGACGGTTCACCATCTCCGCGCTACTCGCGCTTCGTCCCACTTTCAAACCTTCCCACTTTCCCACCTTCCCTTTTTCCCACCTTCAACAAAAGACACAGCACATGAATATTTCAGGACTCGGAGGTGCCGTCGGGCACGGCGTCTGCCTCAACACGTCACGTGTGCTCTCCGACGGATGCACTCAACATGCTCTACGGCTCCGATCTACAGTTCCTCATCATGGAAAATATTCTGATCAAGAAGCCGGACGCACCAGAGTATTAGAAATACATCACCTATATTGCCTCGAGAATGAAACTAAAAAAAGTCAAGCAACAGATGCGCAGCTGGAAACGGAACGTCCGTCAGTGGCGTTACGGGAGACACTCGATTTTGGACGCAAATCAGGCCCATCGTCAGATCCATGACCTTATATTGGAACAGGTGCCCACCGCCATTGGCAAAATCGGTAGCGTTGAGCTGCTAGGGCTTAAACATTGGCGGCGTCATACGAATGATGCCAGTGCCCTAGCCACCGCCGCCGGAAAACGCGTCTGTTATAAACTATACAAAAATGCGGGCGTCTTCCCCGAATCGCAAACCAGCTACGCTGACTTCTGTCGGACCTTTATCACGAGTCTTGAGCAAATGGATCAACTCGCACCGTGGTTCCTCACAGGCGAGCGTGCGACGCTCAAACAATATGCCCCACAAGCACAACTCATCTCGACCGGACCGCTCTACCTAAACCCAATTGGTTCTACAAACCCAGGGCACTGGACGCAAAGCTTGCGCAACAAAAAAATTCTGGTGGCGAGCCCCTTCACAGCGACCATTGAAGATCAATTTTCACGCAGAGAACTGATTTGGCCAGGCGAGTATCCGCTCTTGCCAGCGTGCACACTGAAAACACTACGAGTTCCACTGGCAGCATCCGTCACACCATCCCCCTACCCGGACTGGCTGACAGGCCTCGAGGCACTCAAAACGCAGATGACCAACTGCGACTTTGATGTCGCACTCATCGGCGCAGGTGCATGGTCACTTCCACTCGCAACTCACGCCAAAACACTTGGTAAAATCGGCATCCACCTCGGAGGTGCCACGCAATTACTCTTCGGAATCAAAGGAAAACGTTGGGATAAAAATGGCGAACCGGAGTTTTATAGCGACGCATGGGTCAGGCCGAGTTCCGACGAAACGCCCGAAACCGCCAACATTGTCGAAAGCGGCTGCTATTGGTGAACCGCGCCTATAATTCTAAATAAAAACTCCCCGCGCAAAGCAGCGGCGCATCAGAAGTCAGTGATGTTAATCACTGACTTCTGATGCAGGTCGAAAGTTCGAAAACACACCATGTCATCTCAATGAAAATCCTACATTTATGCGGCGGAAGCCTAGAATCAGGCGCAACACGAGGCGCGCTGGCACTACACCAATCCTTACTAGACTTGGGAGTTGAATCTTCATTGATTTTTTCAAAAGGGGAAAACACTACCAACACGCAAAATGCATCACCATTCTTCAAATCCCCCCTCACAAGACAGCTTTTTGATAAAAGTTTAAAATGGATTGAACCCGCAATCCTCAAACATGAGGCCAAACGAAAAGTGCGCGGCCTATCAATTGGAATGATCGGGCATCCCTTTTTGCTCAAGAAAGACATAATCCAAGCCGCTGATGTGATTCACTTACATTGGATTAATTCACGTTTCTTAAGAATTAAGGTCATACAACACTTCAAAAAGCCAATTGTCTGGACCATGCGAGATGCATGGCCCTACACGGGCGGATGCCATTACACAAATGACTGCATGCGCTACCGTGTTGGCTGCGGCGAATGCCCTTTAGTTGGAACATTAGACACAAAGGATCGCACAAACCAAGTGATCCAAGATAAGCAAAATTGCCTCCCTAGAGGCATACGCTATATTGCACTAAGCAACTGGACCGCCGAACAAGCCCGAAGCTCTTATTTGCTGAAAGATGAATCCATTGAGGTCATTGAGAACTGCATTAATGAACTCTACCTATCCCCGTCAGATTCCACCCAAACAGCTGCACGTGAGCAATTCAACCTACCGAAAGACAAGGTTATCATTTTAGCTGGTGCAGTTCGTATAGACTCAAAATACAAAGGCTACACCGAAGTCTTACCAGCGCTCTCAGCTCCAAATGCTTCAAACATCCACCTTGTTACTTTTGGGCGTATCTCCGAATCACTAAAAAACCAAATAACAATCCCCAGCACCCACCTGGGCTCCATTTCTTCGTCACAGGAGCTTAAAGCTCTGTATTATGCTGCTAATTTATTCATAGCCCCGTCCACTCAAGAGGCCTTTGGAAAAACACTCGCAGAAGCAGGTGCATCTGGCTTACCCGTCATCTGTTATGACGCAGGAGGCCCTAAAGATATCGTAATACATGAAGTCACTGGCCTCAAAATCCCACTAAACGACACCAATACATTCGCCCACGCGACGATTTCCCTAGCTCAAAATAGAGAGCAACAACAGCGAATGGGCCGCGCAGCGATTAAACACATCGCTAATAATTTCTCGCCAATAATTGTCGCCAAAAAATACATGGAGTTGTATCAGAGGCTAGAAGCATAATTCGGATAACAAATCAGATCTAGCTGATAGATCACCACAAAGGAACTAACACAATGAAAGGCATTATACTCGCAGGCGGATCAGGGACTCGGTTACACCCAATCACATTAGCCGTATCCAAACAGCTCATGCCTATTTACGACAAGCCGATGATTTATTATCCGCTGTCCGTCCTGATGCTGGCCGGGATCAACGAGATCCTAATAATCACCACGCCCGAGGATCAACCTTCGTTCAAGCGCCTGCTCGGCGATGGCTCCGATCTGGGTTGTCGCTTCGAGTATGCCATCCAGGAAGTGCCCAACGGGCTGGCTCAGGCATTTGTCTTGGGTAAAGAGTTTATCGGCGTCGACAAAGTAGCTCTGGTGCTCGGCGACAACATCTTCTATGGCTCCGGATTTGGCGAACTCGTGCGTCGGCACAATAATCCCGATGGCGCGGTAATTTTCGCGGCGCCCGTGCATGACCCCGAACGCTACGGGGTCGTCGAATTCGATGAGAATAAGAATGCCATTTCTATCGAAGAGAAGCCAGTCGAGCCGAAATCGAACTTCGCGGTGCCCGGATTGTATTTCTACGACAACGACGTGGTGAAGATTGCCGAAAGCATCGAACCCTCGGCGCGTGGCGAATATGAGATCACCACGGTGAATCAAGTTTACTTAGAGCGTAAGAAGCTGAAAGTCGGCGTGCTCAATCGCGGCATCGCTTGGCTCGACACCGGCACCTTTGCGTCCTTGAATGAAGCCTCCACTTTTGTCCGTGTGATCGAAGAGCGCCAGGACATGAAAATTGGCTGTATCGAAGAAGTCGCTTATTACTCCAAGTTTATTACTCGAAGCCAATTATTGGAATTGGCTAAAAAATACGCTAAGAGTGGTTATGGTGAATATTTACTGCGAGTCTCAGGCTAGCATCTCGTATACAATGGAAAAGCTTACATTATTTTTAATGACGCGGAAAGGCTTAAGGGTCTTACAGGCGTTACTACCAGAGCATCGCAAGCTCATCACAGCTGTTGTAATTTCTAGGGATGGAAGTATCCTAGATGATTGCTATGATGAGATAGCTAAATTGTGCAAACAGGCTGAAATTAAATGCTATGATCGAAAAGACTATTCTATAGCTCAATCGAGATATGCGCTTGCCATTTCTTGGAGATGGCTGATCCCGACTGAGAGTATACGATTGATTGTAGTGCATGACTCACTTTTGCCTAAATACAGAGGCTTCAATCCGTTAGTAACTGCTCTAATTAACGGTGATTCGAAAATTGGAGCGACAGCGCTTTGGGCTACTCAAGAATACGATCAAGGCGATATAATCAAGCAGGAATCAAGGATGATCAATTATCCAATGCGTATTGCTGACGCCATTGAAATCACATCTGATATATATGCATCTCT
>JAQXBA010000217.1 GCA_029252625.1 Opitutia bacterium
AACGACTCACCTGCCCCGTGCTCGCTAATGGCAACGTAACTTCCGTGGCCAAAGGACAATGGGTGCTCGACGAAACGAAGAGTGCTGGCCTGATGGTCGGCCGCTCCTGTATCCGTAACCCGTGGATCTTCCGCCAATTGCGCGAGCATTTCGCTGGTCAACCCATTTACCGCCCAAGCCTAGCCGATGTGCGCGATTATATCGAAGACCTATTTTTCGCTACCAGCCATAGGCAGCGCCACGAACTGAGTCACATCAACCACATGAAGAAGTTCCTCAATTTTGTTGGTCTCGGCGTCGATGCGGACGGGCAATTCCTACATGATATGCGTCGCACACGCTGCAAGGACGATCTCGACCGTGTTTGTGAAAAACACTTGATCGACGGTGGCCGAGGCGAACAGCTCTTTCCCGAAGAGCCGATCAAGGGCCTGATTGCTCGGCCCAACTGCGAAACGCCGCAGGGCTGCGAACTGTAAGACTGCATCTCGCTCTGGCCCTATCGCGGGATAAACCCGCTCGCGACAAACAACCGCAGCAACTAAGTTCACCCCATGAGATCGAATATAGGCAGAACAATTTACGGCTCAACGCTGTTATTTCCAGCCAATGGTGAGTCAAGCTATTCGCGATGAATCCGCAAGCGAGACGCGCACACCCGATTTTGAAAGCCAGCAAGTCAAAATTGCTTGACGTCAAGCAATTAAACTTAAGTCACGCACTCGAAGATAGATACAATTGATTCAAAACCGTTTTTTCTTCTTATAAATTTCTATAAAATAGGTTGCGCCGCGCTATCAACCTTGGCATCAAGCAAGCTTCCTTTTTGTGCCCAAAACACTAACCAATAACAGATGAACATTCACGAGTATCAAGCAAAAGAGCTTCTTCACCACTACGGCGTCCCGGTCCCACGCGGATATTCAGCGACAAATGCTGAAGAAGTAGACACCGCCATCTCCAAGATTGAAGGCGATCTAATCGTCGTTAAATCCCAAATTCACGCAGGTGGACGCGGCAAGGGAACGTTCAACGATGGCTACCAAGGTGGGGTTAAGGTCGTCAAAAGTAGCGAAGCCGCACAAACAGCCGCCACGGCGATGCTCAATAACACACTGGTGACCGCACAGACTGGCCCAGCTGGGCGCAAGGTACAGACACTCTACATCACTGAAGGGTGCGACATTACACACGAGTATTACCTCGCGATCGTGCTCGATCGTGACACCGCTCAAGCAGTCATCATCGCCTCGACCGAAGGTGGCATGGATATTGAAGCAGTCGCCGAGTCCACTCCAGAGAAGATCACTCGCGTCGCAGTTTCGCCTACCACAGGCCTTCGCCCCTTTCATTGCCGAGAAGTCGCTTACGCACTTGGCTTCGAAAGCGATCAGGTCAAGCAACTCAGTAAAATCCTCAGCGGTACCTACAAGATGTTCTGGGAAAAGAACGCCGAGCTGGTAGAGATCAACCCACTGGTCACCACACCGGAAGGTCAAGTCGTCGCCCTCGACGCCAAAGTATCCTTCGATGGCAATGCACTGTTTAAGCACCCTGACATCCAAGCGCTCCGCGACTTGAACGAAGAAGACCCGAAAGAGATTGAAGCATCCAAGTTTGACCTAGCCTACATCGCACTGGACGGCAATATCGCCTGCCTTGTGAACGGCGCAGGACTTGCCATGGCAACGATGGACATCATCAAGACCTTCGGCGGCGAACCGGCCAACTTCCTCGACGTCGGCGGAGGTGCCAACGAAGAGAAGGTCACTGCAGCCTTCAAGATCATCCTGTCCGACCCAAATGTTAAAGGTATTTTAGTTAACATCTTCGGCGGTATTATGAAGTGCGACGTCATTGCACGCGGCATCGTTGCTGCTGCCAATAACATCGAGCTGAACGTGCCACTCGTCGTCCGCCTTGAAGGCACCAACGTCGAAGCCGGCAAGAAGATCCTCCGCGAAAGCGGCATCGCACTCACCCCAGCCGACAACCTTGTCCAAGCTGCTGAAATCATCACTAGCCAAGTCGCCAGCGCCTAAGCGCATTGACACGATAACTTTTAATCTAATATCCAATGAGTATTCTCGTTAACAAAGATACACGTCTCGTCGTCCAGGGACTTACTGGTAAAACTGCCACCTTCCACACTTTACAATGCATTGATTATGGAACGAATGTCGTCGCTGGAGTCACACCCGGCAAAGGCGGTCAATTATGGGAAGGCAAAGTGCCTGTCCTTAATACGGTTTCTGAAGCAGTGAAGCAATACGGAGCCAACGTTTCCGTCATCTATGTCCCGCCTCCGTTCGCGGCCGACTCAATCCTCGAAGCGATTGCAGCCGAGATCCCTCTCGTCATCTGCATCACCGAAGGCGTGCCAGTCCGCGACATGGCAGAAGTGCGTAAAGCACTCGATGCCACCAACGGCAAGACTCGCCTGATCGGGCCCAACTGCCCTGGTATCATCACACCTGGCGAATGCAAGATCGGCATCATGCCGGGCTACATTCACAAACCAGGTCGTGTCGGTGTGGTCTCTCGTTCAGGCACATTGACCTACGAAGCGGTTTACCAACTCACACAGCGCGGCCACGGCCAATCGACTTGTATCGGTATCGGTGGTGATCCAATCAACGGCACTTCCCAGCTAGATGCAGTGCGCTTGCTCAACGAAGACCCAGACACCGATGCGATCATCATGATCGGCGAAATCGGTGGCTCGGCCGAAGAAGAAGCCTGCGCCTACATTAAGGAGCACGTCACCAAGCCCGTCGCTGGATTTATTGCAGGCGCATCTGCACCAAAGGGCCGCACCATGGGCCACGCTGGTGCGATCGTCTCTGCCAATGGTTCTGGCACTGCCGAAGCGAAATTTGCAGCCATGGAAGATGCCGGTGTCTCGATCGCTCGCAATCCTTCGGAAATCGCCGACGCACTGCTGAAGATCTACAAGGGCTAATCCCGCGTAGCGAAACTTACCAACAAAGCCGCCTGCTGCATATCGCACAGCCGGCTTTTTTGTGCGTTCACGCGCAGAATCACTCGCCTAAATAAAAAAAGAACCGATCCGCCACATTCTTTGCAACTTATTCGAACCGGCGGTGATATATACTATCAAGCATTATTTCAACTGAAGGCCTTGCCCTCGCCACAACTGGCATACAATTGACAGTCAGGCCAAAAAACCACTCTCTATAATTCATTCCTCTACCTACAGCGAAACTGTCGCCAGAAAGGATCCTACCATTCGTTCACTCACACAAAATCTCTTCCGCATCGCGGCCTCCATAGTCCTCGCCACGGCACTCACTCCAGCTGCCTCCGCACGGATCTTCACGCATATCGAAGGCCGAACGATTGAGGCCGATCTGCTCTCGATGTACCGAGATCATGTCACCTTTCGACGCACCGAAGATCGAAAGACATTCACACTGCCGTTAAACCAATTCTCGGTCAAAGATCGCAACTATATCTTGGCGCAGAAAGAGGCAGGCCTGATCAATGCCACCACTTACAAAGGTAGCAACCAGCCCAGCGTTGCTCCGGTCAGCAAGCGACAAGAGCACTTTGGTGCCAGCAAACAGATCGATAAATTCCTCGTCAACTATTGGAAAGCCGAAGGCGTCGAACCCGCCCCCATCATCGACGACGCCACCTACCTGCGCAGGGCCTACCTCAAAATCATCGGCCGCATCCCCACCTACGCCGAAGCAGTGCACTTCCTCAACGACATCAATCCTCGCAAGCGCTCCCAACTCGTCGACAAGCTCCTAGACTCGCCCGGCTACGTCAGCCACAACTTCAATCTCTGGGCCGACATCCTGCGCGCCAAAACCACTGGCCGCGAAGGCAGCCGCTACGGCGGCATCTACTACATTCCCTGGCTCAAAGATCAGGTGCGCCGCAACGTGCCTTACCACAACTTCGTTGAGACACTGCTCACCGCGGACGGCTACCCGTGGGACAACCCTGCAGTCGCCTACTACCTACGTGATTTCGGGATGCCATTGGATAATATGGCGATGACCGCGCAAATCTTTCTCGGCACGCAAATGCAATGCGCGCAATGCCACGACCACCCGACCGACGTGTGGAGCCAAAAAGACTTCTACGAACTGGCCGCTTACACCTACGGGCTAAAGACGGGCGTCAACATTCAAAGCGACTCTCCTAAACTCAAAGAGGTCACCCGCCGACTCAAAGAAGCCACAAAGAAGCAAAACAACGGCAAGATCCCAGGGCGACAAAAGCCCACGCCCCTCAGCGCTGGCCGTGAATTTTTCGATCCGTTAAAATGGGGCGTGGTGCACAGCGAACGCCCGCTCAAGCTACCGCACGATTATCAATACAATGACGCCAAGCCGAATGACACGGTCAATCCCAAGGTGCTCTTCGGCAATCAATCTGATGCCAAGCTACACGACTCCGCCGAACGCGTGGACAGCTACGTCGATTGGCTTGTCTCAAAAAACAACGAGCGCTTCACCCTCGTCATCGCCAACCGGATGTGGAAGCACGTCATGGGCAAGGGCCTGATCGAACCAGTCGATGAAATCACCGATGAGTCCGTAGCGGACGATCCCGAACTAATGGAATACTTAGAGTCCCTGATGATTGCACTCGATTATGATTTGAAGCAATACCTGCGCGTGCTCTACAACACCCAGTATTTCCAGCGCCAAGCAGTGATCGACAACCCCGACCTACCCAACGACTACCACCTCGAAGGTCCCATCTTTCAGCGCATGAGCTCCGAGCAAATATGGGATTCCTTCGCCACCCTAATGACGCCCGACATCGACCAGATGCTCAACCCAGTTTACAAAAGTAACAACGGCGGTATTCAATACGAAACAGGTAAAAAACCCGCCGCCGCAGTCTATATGGATGAATGGTCTCCACAGAAATTAGCCAGCCACATCACTAAGATGGGCGATGTCTACGCAGCCTATTTCACCGCACGCACCAAACAAAATAAGGCAAATCAAGATCCTGCGCTCAAAGGTACACGCGAGCTGGCAGCCATCCGCAAAGAGTTCCAAACCACTCGAAAAGAGTGGAACAAGATGCTCAACCCAGACCTAGGCGAATCCGACGCAAACACATCCAGGGGAATGAATATGATGGCCGCCAATTTCCCGAGATCGAAACAAAAGGGCAAGCGCAACATAGCCGACGAGAAGTGGATTAAAAATATCCGCCGCGCCTCCGAACTCCAATCCCCTCAAGGCAACGGTCACCTACTCCAAGTTTTCGGTCAATCCGACCGCATGCTCATCGAAAACAGCGACGACGATGGCAACGTCCTACAAGCTCTGTTCCTGATGAATTCGAGTCAGACCAACTGGCTACTTGCTGAGCGCTCTGCTCCAGTCATGGAAGCACGCCAGGCGAAGACGCCCGAGGGAAAACTCGAGACACTCTATATTGGTTTCCTGGCCCGTAAACCGACCACCCCTGAGATGGAAGCCCTCCTCCCCTACTTCAAAGAAGACCCCGAAAAAGCCCGCCAACGCATCATTTGGGCCATGCTCAACACGCAGCAATTTATATTCATCCAGTAACCACTCCCCCTCAGCCCTCAAGTCTCAGCCCTCCACTACTATGTATGACGAACTAAACAGACTGGACGAACTTTCACGCCGCAAGTTCATACAATACTCAGCCAAGGCGCTGCTTGGCGTCGGTCTATCTGCCAGCACCACCCCGCTCTGGGCCTCGCAAACGATCAAGAAACCGACTGCACGTAACGTTATCTACATTTACCTTAGCGGCGGCATGAGTCATATCGACACCTTCGATCCCAAACCCGCATGGAAAGACCAAGGCCCTGTCCAAACAATCGATACCAATGTCGCCGGCATACAGATCAGCGAATACTTACCCAGCCTCGCGAAACGCATGGACAAGATCGCCATCATTCGCTCGATGTATTCCAATCAAGGCGCGCATGAACCCGGCAACTACTTTATGCACACCAGCTACGCACAACGTGGCACTATCAAACACCCCGGCCTCGGCGCATGGCTCAACAGCATGTCCGGCAAGACCAACTCCACGCTTCCTGGCAATATCCGCATCGGTGGTAGTAACAACGGGCCCGGCGGCGCAGGCTTTCTCGATTCAAAATACGCACCACTGCACCTCGCCACGCCCGACGATGGGCTCCCCTACGTCGATCGCCACAATAGTGTCGACGAAGCCGAGCTACGCGAGCGCATGGCACTCGCGCAGATGATGGATCTCTCCTTTCATAAAAAATATCCATCCAAACAAGTGCGCGCCTATGGTGATGTGTACGACGAAGCGATGAAGTTGATGAAGAGTAAAGACCTCGTCGCATTCGACCTCAGTCAAGAGCCGAAAGTAGTGCGCGCCGCCTACGGTGACTCCCGCTTTGGCAAGAGTTGCCTACTCGCTCGCCGCCTAGTAGAGCACGGCGTGCGCTTTGTCGAGCTGAACCTTGGCGGCTGGGATACGCATAACGACAATCACGACCAAGTCGCCGAACTCACCAACCCGCTCGATTCAGCAGTCTCCTCTCTTCTCGACGACCTCCACTACCGTGGCCTCCTCGACGAGACCCTCGTCGTGATCGGCACCGAATTTGGACGCTCACCCGAGATCAATGCTAACGCTGGGCGCAACCACCACCCTACCGCGTTTTCCTGCGTGCTCGCCGGCGGCGGCATCAAAGGCGGTCAAGTTTACGGCTCGACCGATGTCAGTGGCCACTCGATCGCGGAAAACGGCGTGACCGTACCCGATTTCAACGCGACCATCGCCTACGCCCTCGGCTTACCAATCGATAAAGTAGTGCACTCGCCAAGTGGTCGCCCCTTCCAAGTCGCCGATAAAGGTCGCCCAATCACCGCACTGTTTTAGAAAAGAAGCTAGAACTTAGCCACCTAAAAAGAACCACTGACTTCTAACTACTTCCTTCTAACTTCTTTATATGCCTGAATTCTTACTCCCGTTTGGCCCCTTCCACATGGTCATTCTCCATCTACCGATCGGAGCGCTCACCGCCATCTGGTTCCTCGAACTCTTACTCGAAGACACAGGCAATAAACATAAAAGCCAAGCCATCGGCTTAGTCCACCTGCTGTTATTGCTGTCCTGCGCTCTAACCATCGCACTCGGCCTGAGCTATGAGGAGTTCGGTCAATACGGCGAAGAAATCGAACAACACGAACTCTGGGGCTACATCTTCGGCGGATGCGTGCTCGCCAGCTACATTCTCTACTGGATCAACCGCAAGGCTGGTAAAATCGGCACAAAATTCGTCTACACACTTTCGCTGCTCGCCGCGACCATTGCCATGGTCATCACCGCCCATCAGGGCGGCGAGCTTGTACACGGCAAAGGCTTCCTCTCCAAGCCATTCAAAGAAGATAAACGCAGAGCCAACGCAGCAGAGCCACCATCACAAGCGATCCCCGAAAGCACCAAGGTAGAGGCGAACCGCGGCACGGCCCCAATCATGGATGTCATGAGCGGAGACGACATGATGGATAGCATGACAGTCGCGGCACCTGCCGCTGCTCTCAAGTCTCCCCCCTCAGACCTCAAGTCTCAACAAATCGCCCTGTTCGAAGCCTCCCAAACCATCTTTCAGCGCAATTGCACCAAGTGCCACGGCGCCACCAAACAAAAAGGCGACTATCGACTAGATGGTAAGCACTCGATCAATCTAAGCGGCAAGAGCAAGCTCCCCGCGATCGTCCCCGGCAACCCCGAGGAAAGCGAATTGATGTATCGCATGCTGCTGCCACGTGATGACGACGACGCCATGCCTCCCGAAGAAAAAGACCCCGTTTCGCCCGAAGACATTGATACCGTGCGCCAATGGATCGAAGCCGGCGCATATTGGCCTGACGAAGCGGAGCTCAGCTCCGCACCCGGTGACTACGTCCCAGTTGGCAACGCCAAAACCGACAAATTGATCGAGCAAATCAGCAGTACAGGCGTAAAGGCCGAATACAACGCATGGGGTGATCAAAGCATTCGTATCGACCTAGGCGTAGTTAACCCTAGACATTTGAATCAGGCCATTCAGCAGCTTCGCGGGTTTGGCAACAAACTAACTTGGCTGGATTGCAGCGAACTGGAACTACCGCAAGGCTTCTTCCAACAGCTCCATGAATGTAGCAAACTACAACGCCTCCATTTGGACGCCACCGACGTAACTGATCGGCAAGTAGACGCACTCAGCGGGTTAACTGAGCTCAGCTACTTGAACCTCTACAATACCCAGATTAGCGACGCAGGGCTCGAATCGCTACACACTTCCATTAGCTTACGAAAAATATACCTCACACAGACACAAGTTTCCGCTAACGGGATTGCAGAACTAAAGAAAGCTCTGCCGGAGCTAGAAGTCGTGTATCAGCCTTAAACGATTTTTAGTAGAGAGGGTTTAGTAACCAAGGATCCATGATAAAAGCTCAGCGTAGAAGCGATTAAATATGAAAAATACTTTTGCGATCTATTCGCTAGCGATTTTTTCCAGATGCATCTACTGATCAGCCTGAGTGCACTGTTTGGTAGCGTGACGGTCGCCTTAATTCCCTACTGGCTTGCGGCGATCCTGTTACTGGCGAGCGCATCAAATGGTTCATACATAAAAAGTTGAGTGGGGCCTGTCGGCGCTCGAATATCTGCTGTGCTGTCTTCTTGCTCTGATTCCCTTGCTGACTGTAATGTTCTTTGGGGTCGAAGTGCCTATAGGCTTAGACAATTTGCAGACCAACTCACTCTGCCGAAAAACGTAGCCCTGCTCGATCCAATCGCATCGCCATGCAGCTCACTATAATTTCCCCCAGGAATTCCCTTCGATAAGGGCGTTCATCTTTGCAGTCAGTGCCGCCTCAATCGCAGCTGCGTCACCAATATTTTCGGCGATGCAATTCACGATCGCACTACCGACGACGAGGCCGTCGGCTGCCTGTGCGACTGTATTGACATGATCAGCATTGGAAATACCGAAGCCAACCACGACTGGAAGATCAGTGTACTGCTTAATCTCATCAACTCGTGCCTTAATCCCGTCAGACATCGCAGCTTGCTCACCTGTCACTCCTTCACGTGACACGTAATAGACAAATCCAGTCGCGGCCTGACAAATTGTTTTCAAGCGCGAGTCTGGAGTGGTGGGCGCGACGATAAAAACGGTTTGTAGCCCATACTTCTCACACGCCGCAAGATGATCCCCAGCTTCTTCTGGCGGCAGATCTAAAGTGAGTATGCCATCTACCCCCGCAGCTTTTGCTTGCTTGGCATACGCCTCGCTGCCCCAAGCGAAGACCAAATTGTAGTAAGTATAGAAAACAATCGGTACGTCGCTAAATGCGCGCACTGCTTTGACTAACTCGAGCACACGGGCGCTGGTGCTGCCACTTTCAAGTGCACGTTGCGCGGCCAATTGATTCGTCGATCCATCCGCGAGCGGATCCGAAAATGGCACGCCCAATTCTAGTACATCGACGCCTGCATCAATCACCGCACGGCATGCTTTGACAGATGTTTCAAAGTCAGGGTCGCCAGCACATAGATAGCCGACAAAGGCGGCGCGATTTTCGGCACGGGCAGTGGCAAAGGCTTTTTGGATACGAGACATGATGAGTAAAAAGTGGAAAAGTGGAAAAGTGGAAAAGTGGGAAGGTTTAATCTCCTATCTTAGGACGCGTCAAGCGACCAAAATACTTTCACACCCTTGAACATTCGGACCTTCGCACGCGAAGCCTCTAACTATTACGCACCAGCGCTTTTTCGATCAACGGCAGCATTTCACCGCGACGAAACAGTGTGACCTGACCAGTGCTGCCGGAAACGACCACACAGAGGCAATCTTCAACCTGAGTAATCGAAGCAGCCGCAGCATGACGACTACCCAGCCCACTAGGCAAATTATGCCTATAGTCAGGCGCATGAATCAACGAACCTGCCGAAATCAACACCCCATCACCTCGAATAATAAATGCTCCATCAATCGAAGAGAGCTCTTTGACCGTTTCATCCATGAACGGGTTTAGGATATTTCGATCCTCATCCTTATAGCCGTAAAATGGATTCAAAATAAGCGGCTTGGTATATTCAATGATTTTATCTGAATTGCCTAATACAAACAAGCTACCGACAGGGTGCCCCTCACGGCCTTCAACAGCGAGCTCAGTGGCAATCGCGAGCACGCGCTCAACCACCTCCGCCTTGACTCCCGCCGGTAGCATATCGGACTTCTGCATCAGCATCGTCTGAAATTCGCGCTCCACATCGACCACCGTAATGCTGTCGAATTGATTACTTTGCGGCAGCCCTCCCACACAGCACAGCCGCTCGGTGCTCGAAAAGATACCGCGCGTCAGGCCAATCAACACCGCACTACGCAATTGTGAAAAACGATGATTACTGAACGAACGAATCGGCAAGATTGCATCAATATCTTTACGCTCTGTCACTGAATCTGATGTGCCATGCGCGATCAGCACTGTTTTAAACCCCTTAAACATTCGCCCCACTTCGACCCCACCACCAAAAGTATCACCAAAAACCAACAGCGACGTGCAGTTCGCACCTTTGGCGATCTTTGCCGCTTCCTTCAAAATTAAATTATTAAACCGGTCATGGCGGCGACGCGGCTTGACTCCATCCCCACCGAACACCGACTTCAACTCAGTTCGAAAATCTGGCAAGGATTCGGCCGAGGCCAAGCGCTCCATGTGCGAATCATCCTGAAACACACGAGCCAGGGACGCTAAGCTATACAAATAGCTCCGCGCATTTTCAGATGCAAGTAGTAGAAAAACGTAGCGAATACCTTGGTACTCAGTTTGACCATCATAGCGCAAGCCGTTCGGACAACGCCCGACGGCTATCATATAATTGCGCTTCATCGGCACCCGCGCATGGGGTAAGCACACGCCACTGCCTAAATAGGTGGTCATCTGCTTCTCGCGGTCCAATAAATCCTTTAACAAGCCCTTCTTTGTCAGCTTCCTCTCTTTCGATATATCGCAAACATTCAGCAGTTCCAACAATGCACCCTTGAAGTCGGTGCTCTCGAGATCGATCACACGATTTTGAGCGATGTAGCGGTCAATACGCATAGTTTATGTGTGAAAAGTGAGCGTCTATTGCAAAGGGGTTGAGTAAATAACAGAAAAAATAACAGCAGTGTCTAAAACCAGAGGCGCAGACTAAGCAACGAAACCGGAATACTGCAAACAAGCCAAGCCTGACCAGTTTACTGATCCCACTCGATCGCACCTTTCTTCAACTCATAGAAAAGTCCTAAGATCATCACAAAGAGAAAGAAGAAAATCGGCAATAAAATCGGTAAGCTGGCAGCTAGGAACTCGCGAAAAACTAACACCCAGGGCATCAGAAAGATAACTTCAATATCAAACAGGATGAAAAGCATCGCTGTAACATAGAACTTCACCGCGAACCGCGCATGGCCTGATCCTTCAGCCAACATGCCACACTCGTAAGGCGTATCCTTGAGGCCAACCGCAGTGCCACGCTGCCCAAAAATATGCGACGCGACTAGAACGACCGCACCGATACTGGCTGCGATAGAAAGTTGAATAAGAATCGGATAATAGTCCGCGATCTGCATAACAAGAAAAGAAGGGCGATTTCCGTCTCAGTTCAAGGTGTTTCTTCGCACATCGGTAATTATTCTAAATCGGAGTCGGTATTCGACCAGCCTCCTTTGTTCTCGCCTGAAACTGATTGGTCGTTTTTTGCCGGTGCAACCAATGCTAAGCGCTGCACCCGAATGCACGATTCCTCAAACACTCCTAAGCCCAGACTGGCGGCAAAAGGTAACTGACGCGGCAGCGGTAAAATCTCTGGGAATCCATCCAACAGCCGATGTTTGTTGATCTTATTACACAACAAGCGATCAATGGCGACTGGATCGGAACTCATCCATAACAGCGGCTCCGACCGAGAATAGCGGGATCTGAAACGCGGACCACCAATATACTGATAACGATCCAGCGAAACAAAATGCAGCACCATCCGCTCATTCAGCTCTGGAATTGCAGCAATCTCTGCAATGGCCGACGAAGCAGTCGCCTCATTACCAAGAAAACGCTGACTATTACTGACATTCCATAAGGTCGCATTCGCCAATGCACCATCCACACCCAGTGCAGCGTCATCCACGCCGACCGCCAAATTCAACCAAAAATCCACTTCAAACAACAGCGGCGCAGCCAAAAAACTTTTACGCTCCTTCGCACCTGCCTGCAGCGCACTACTGCTGCGCCCTAGGCCACCGAACAACTGCGGCTCTTGATTTAAGCTCGGTGGCAGCGGACTATCATAAAACCAAGCCAAATCGTAATGCTGCTCACTATCAAGCGCATAGACTGGGCAACCCTCAAAATCGCCCAGTTCCGAACTGATTGAAGGCATGATACCAGCCTGTCGCAACTGATGCGCTGAATAGTCCACAATTAAGATCGAATCGCGCACAAAGCCACGTGCTTTCAACACCTCGATCACTGCTCGTAGCAATGGCAACGGCGTGCTTAAACCACGACCACTGCGTGTGTTTACTTTAATGCCCACCTTGCCACGCTCGCCAGGGGCCAATGCTGCGCCCACCCTAGCTTCATAAGTCTCAACCAAAGCCGACACTTCGGAGTAATACAGTTTACTCTGTAACAGTGGCACCTCCCAGACTAAGCCCAAGGGCGCACGCTGCGGTAAGCCCTCCTGAGCACTCGCAACCGACGGCACCAAAAAAAAACAAAAAGGAACCAAAGCCGTACAAATCCAGCGAAACAGCATCAAATCAAGGCACAACGCCCGCCTATCCACTTGACACCCAAACAAGGGAAACGAAAGTGGCAGTAACACTGTGGTCTGATCTCCAGTAAAACACACACTTCGGAACAAATTGCTGCTTATGCTAAAAGCAAACACCAAAAAAGTATTCTTTATTCTAATCCCTCTATCACTTGCGATTTTTGCCGGTTGCAGCGGGCCAGAGGAAAAGAGAGCTAACAGACTCGATCAGGCCGCACAACAACGCGCCGCGGGGAACAAGACAGCAGCACTCAGCACACTCGAAACACTCGCTCAAGCATACCCCAACGACCCCGAAATCCTTCAAGGAATCGGCGGGGTCCACCACGAACTTGGCAATTCCCCCGAAGCTGCCTTTTACCTCAGCGCCGCTTATGCTCTGGCACCGAACGACGTAGAACTGCTTTACAAAACCTACCGCGCACAAGAAAATGCGAATCAATTTGCCGCCGCTTACGATCTGCTCGAAGCGCTGGCGGCGGTGGAGCCCGATGCGATCAACGCCGAATTATGGCTCCGTCTAGGCGAATTCCGTGTAGAAGCACAGCAGACTCAGCCAGCCCTCGACGCTTATTTAAAAGGCGTCGATCCCGAAAACAGCACCCCCGCCGCGGAAACTGCCGTCGCAATCGGCACACTTTTCAAGCAACTCGACAACCTCACACAGGCCGAAAGGTGGCTAAACATTGCTGCCAACAGCGACGACCCAAACGCCCTTTCCGCACTCTTCGGCCTTCTTGACATCCACCTTCGCAATAAAAACTGGACCGCCGCCGAAACAGCCATCACACAACTCGACAAACAATTCCCTGGTGCTGTCGATGCCAGCGAATGGGCCAAAACCCGTAGCGAAATCACACGTTGGCGCAGTGCTCAAGAAGCCATGCAAACAGAACTGAGCAAAACCAAAGCCGCTACAGAAGCTGCCGCCAAGCCAATAACCGACACCTCAGCAGTCGCAGCGACCGACTTAACAATTATTGACGCTGCTGAGGCTATGTCTGAAAAGGCACAAATTATAGTAGACATGCAGCGCGCCGAAGCCATGGCCACCACACCCGCATTAGAAGTCGAATCCGCTAGCAGCGCCGCAAACATCACCTTCGACCCAAACATTGCCATCGAACCAGCCGAACCCGCGCTCAGCTACGATCAAAAGAGCGAAGGCGCGACCACCAATGACTCTGTCGGCACCTCCAACCCTCGCGACAGCATTGCGCCCGATCTTGACATCAATTCTGACGCCGTAGCCCTCGAGACAATTCCCACAAGTCGCCCCACTCTGACACCACGCAGCTTAAAAAAGCTACTAGCAGATGCCGAAAGTGCTTCTATCGAGCACAATTACAAACAAGCCATCCAGCTCTACTGGCAAGCACTCGGCCGTGCCAACGCGCGCGCCGACATATGGAATCAACTCTCGCTCGCCTACCGACTCGACGGACAAGGTAAAAATGCCGAAACCACCGCACTTGAGGCCACACGACTCGCCCCACAAGCGATCGACTACACCCTCGACTACCTGCGCGTGGTTCAACGTACAAAAAAGCCAGAAAACTTCCTCGCCGAATTGGAGACCAGTTACGACCGCTTTCCTCGCAGCCCCGAGATCGCCCTCTCACTCGCCCGCGGCTATGAGCGAATCAGCGGAAACAATTCCTCCGCAATCGTACTCTATGAACGCTTCATACAGCTCGCGCCGAATCACCCACTCCGCAACGAAGCTGAAGCCTCTATCAATCGACTCCGCTAGTCCAATCAAACGCGGCCCCTCAGTGGCCAACTTCTAGCTCCTAGCTTCTAACTACACTTTTAAGAATAATACGTGGCTCGCATTGCGCAAAAATCAGTCGAAACGATCAAACACCAGGTGAATTTGGTGGATCTCGTGTCTCCCTACGTCGAGCTCAAACGAGCTGGTAGTTCATGGAAAGGCCTCAGCCCGTTTACTCAGGAAAAGACGCCGTCGTTTTACGTCCACCCTGACCGCGGCTTTTATAAATGCTTCAGTACTGGCGAAGGCGGCGACTGCTTCACCTTCATCATGAAGGTCGAGAACCTCGAATTCCCTGAAGCCATCGAATTCATTGCTAAGAAGTTTAACATCACCCTCGAATACGAAGCGGGTGGCCCGTCCCGCGAAGAAATGTCGCTGCGCAAGCAAATCTTCGAAATACATGAACTCGCCACGACTTGGTTTCACCAGCAATTTATTGAGTCCGAAGAAGCCTCACCCGTACGCACGTATTGGCAAGAGCAACGCGGCTTCACCATAGAGACCGCAGATGAAGTCAAAATAGGCTATGCGCCTGCTGCGCGTAATGCACTTGCGCTCTATTTTAAGGAGCGCGGCATTCCCGCGGCTGCGATGCGTCAAAGTGGCTTGTTCTTTGCTCGCGACAACGAAAACTTTCACGACAATTTTAAATCACGCTTTCGCGGCCGACTCATGGTGCCCATTCGCGATGTGCAAGGGCGCGTCGTCGCCTTTACCGCGCGTCAACTAGAGCAGACCCCCCCTGACGATCCTGCCCGCGAAGCGAAATACGTCAATTCCCCCGAAACGCAGATCTTCCACAAAGGCCGCATCTTGTTTGGCATGGATCACGCTCGTACGCATCTCAAAGAAGGTGGCAGCTTCCTCCTAGTTGAAGGTCAACTCGACGCTATACGCTGCTGGTCCGTAGGCCTGCACACCGCGGTCGCCCCACAAGGGACCGCAATTACCGACGACCAACTCCATCTGATGCGGCGCTACCAACCCAATACCGTCGAATGCTTACTGGATGGCGACAAAGCAGGCCGCAAAGCGGCTCTGCGCGCCCTCCCACTCGCCTTCAAGGCCGGCCTCGAATTCCGCTATCTATTACTTCCTGAAAAAGCCGACCCCGACGACTTACTGCGTCAGTACGGCGCCGCCGCGCTCGAACCACTTCGCGCAAACTCAAAAAGTGCCATCGAGCTGGCCATCTCCGAAAGCCTCCCTAGAGACCGAGCCCCCAGCACCAACGAGAAAACCACTGCCCTACGCAACGTCTTCGATCTATTACAACACGTTCCTTCCGAGGTTGCCCGCGAAGATTACATACAAACCGCCTCAAAACTTCTAAATGTCGATTCACACGCCGCACTAGTTGATTTTAAAAAATCCCCAAAGCCTCAGACGTACAAGGCCGGTCAGAATCAGCCAAACCCGACTAAAAAAGTCACTACAGACACACTATTGACAGACGGGACATGGGAGCTACTTTGGCTCGTTCTACACTTTCCCGAACACAGCGCAGCAATTTCAGAAATAATTGATTACGATTGGATTAATAGTACATCGCCAGCCGGCCGTCTCCTCAAACGCATACTCGCCGAACTGCGCGAAGGATTGATTGAAAACACTTCAAATATCGAAACTCTCATCGACACGATTGAAGACCGTCAACTAATGGCTGACCTTCACTCTAGAGACTTAGACGTTGAAGCGGACTTGGCGGAGCATCAAATAAATAATTACCTCAACTTCCTCTACAACAATTACTTAAAAAATCGAATTAATACTCTAAGGCAAAAAGTCGCAAACGCATCACCCGAAGATCAATTAGACCTCATGCGCAAAGTAAAAGCCGCCAGTAACGAACTTGCCGCACCACATCAGCTTAAAATTTAAACAAAGCCCTTCCCTTTCCAAGCAACCACACCACATTATGCCCGCAACGAAAAAAACCACCGCAAAAAAAACAGTGACCAAGAAAGCCCCCGCTAAAAAAGCGCCGGCTAAAAAAGTCGCGAAGAAAAAGGCACCTGCTAAAAAAGCGCCGGCTCCCAAAAGTACAGTTAAAAAAGTGCCAGCAAAGAAAGTGCCAGCAAAGAAGGTTGCAGCAAAGAAAGTGACCGCAAAAAAAACTCCAGCAAAGAAGGTTGCAGCAAAGAAAGTGACGGCAAAGAAAACTCCAGCAAAGAAAGTTTCAGCAAAGAAAGTGACGGCAAAGAAAACAGCTACTAAGAAGGTTGCAGCAAAGAAAGTGACGGCAAAGAAAACTCCAGCAAAGAAGGTTGCAGCAAAGAAAGTGACGGCAAAGAAAGCAGCTACTAAGAAGATAGTCACAGCGGAAGAGATTAAGAGAGAGATCGAAAAAGCGGTACCTAAAAAGCGCAAACTCTCCGCAAAAGCCCAAGACAAGCTGAACGAACGTATCCGCAACCTAATCCGACTTTCCAAAGAGCAGAGCTTCCTTACTTACAAGGACATCAACGAAGCCTTGCCCGATAGCGTCAACAATCCTGACGAAATCGAAAACATCATTTCCATCCTCCAAAATCTCGAAGTTGAGATCCTCGACGACTCCGAAGTTGAAGCCTTCAAGGCCCGCCAAGAAGAGACTGAAGAGAAAGAAGTGCGCACATCCCAAAACGACATCCTCGACGATCCTGTTAGGATGTATCTCAAGCAAATGGGCCAAGTCCCGTTGCTGACTCGCGAGGAAGAAGTCGCCATCTCCAAGCGTATCGAAAAGGCCGAACTGCGCGCACAAGATGCTCTCTTTTCAACAGCACTGACGCTCGAATTCCAAAACAACATCGTTCAGAAGCTACTCAATCGTGAAGAACGCTTCGACCGTGTCGTGCTCGACAAAAAGATCGAGAGTCGTGAAATCTATTTCAACAGCCTACCAAAGCTGCTCGAACAAGCACACAAACTCGGCGAGCGCATTTACACGGCATGGGACAGCCAACTTAAAGCATCTGTCGAGGGCAACGGCCCGAACGAGAAGCGCTCTCGCACTCGGATGAAAAAATACGAGACCGAGCTGCGCCTTGTGCTACGTAAATACTGCCTCAAGCTCAAAGTTTTTGAAGATTTCCTCAGCAACCTGACTCCCGTCTATCGCGAAATTATCGATCTCTGTGACGATCTTGAATCCGCTGGCAAGGTAGCCACTCGTCGCAAGAAGAAGGTCGACATCAAAGCAACCGAGCAACGTCTCGGCGAGCTCACCACTGAGTTCAAAATGGATGCACGCGAGTTCATGGAGATCATCCGCGAAGTACGGGTAGGTATGCGACAAGCGCACAAAGCCAAGACTGAGATGGTCGAAGCCAACCTACGCCTCGTAATCTCGATCGCGAAGAAATACACCAACCGTGGGCTCTCCTTTCTCGACTTGATTCAAGAAGGCAACATGGGCCTCATGAAAGCGGTGGAGAAATTCGAATACCGCCGCGGCTACAAATTCTCCACCTACGCCACATGGTGGATTCGCCAAGCGATCACTCGCTCCATCGCCGATCAGGCACGCACCATCCGTATTCCGGTGCACATGATCGAGACCCTCAACAAGGTCATGCAGGTGCAGAAGCAACTACTCCAGGAACTTGGGCACGAACCAACTGCCGAGGAAGTAGCCGACGAAATGAACCTTCCGATCGAGCGTGTGCAGTCCATCATGAAGATGGCGCAACAGCCGATTTCGCTTCAAAGCCCAGTGGGTGACTCCGACGACACCAACTTCGGTGACTTCATCGAAGATAAGGGAGCTGAGAATCCGTACGACATGACCGCGTATAGCCTTTTACGCGAAAAAATCACTGACGTGCTCGACAGCTTAACTGAGCGAGAGCGCAAGGTGCTCTCACTTCGCTTCGGCCTCGCCGATGGCTACTCGCGAACTCTCGAAGAGGTCGGTCGCCAGTTTAAAGTAACTCGGGAGCGTATCCGGCAGATCGAAGCTAAAGCGCTGCGTAAAATGCGCCACCCAACCCGTATTCGCCAGCTGCATGGTTTCTTCGAAGGCGACATCAATCTTGAAAAACCAGGTATGGACAGTCTCAAGCGCGAGAACGAAAAAAAATAAACAACCCATCCAAGAAGCTTTCCTTTTATTTAAGCCAATTATGCGTTTACATTCCTTACTTTCCTTAATTTTCGCCACCTCGAGTTGTGCGCTTGCCTTGATCCTAGTCGGATGTGGCGGCCCGGATGGAGTGCGCATCACCGAGGGTCAAAGACGCGAAACCGCGCCGATGATCACTAACAAGGAACCAATAATCGTACACATCGATCTATTTGAACGCATCGCGACCATCCGCAATGGCATGGCTCTGGGCGATGAGTTCCTAATCACCAGCAACTATGCAGGCGTGGAAACTGCAGTGCTTAAAGCACGCCCCAATAGTTTAAGTGAAACGCTGTTAACGGCCGACATCCTCGAAGGTGACCCAAAAATCAATAATACAGTCAAAACTGCAGACAGCACTCGAAATATCGAGCTCGCAAAAATCTATCGCAATCCCGACCGAGAAAACTAATATACAGTTAACTTAGCTTACTTATGAACACTCCACTTATAGCATTCATCCAGAATCTCCGGGCACCGGAGCTAATTCTTATTTTCCTAGTCGTCCTACTTCTCTTCGGAGCAAAACGCCTACCTGAACTCTTCAAATCTTTCGGGAAATCGATCAAAGAATTCAAGAAAGCGACATCTGACATCGAAAATGATGTTCGCAACGCGATGGACGCGGAAGATGAACCGACGCATAGCCCACTGGCCGAAAGCAAGCAAGTCGAGGCCAGCACACCAGCAGTCGAAGCTCCCAAGAGCGACGAAGCGTCAAAGGGCGACGCAAGCGAGAGCAAAAAAGAAGACGCTTAGCAGCATCTTCAAACCATTTAACAAAAAGGCGCATCCGTAACGGATGCGCCTTTTTTATTTACGACGCGGCATCATCAGGGGCTTGCCATGGACAGTTAATCCAAGTTTCTCACGACAGGTCGTTTTGCTGTATAGAACCAGAGTGTTGCTCTCAAAGGCACTACTATGTCGTGTTAATTTCGTAACGTAATTTTTTATCACACGTATCTTAATCACAGCTTAAATGGTGCACTGTTATATAGTGCTAAGGTTTGATTATACTTGTGAATCCGCCCTGAGTTCCAACAGTTCCTAATCGAATCGACCACCCCGACTTATATGATCAGTAAACTGACCTTCCGCCTCCTCACCCTACTACCAATCCTAGCCAGCACCGCGCGAGCGAGTGAAGGCTCGCTGGATGAAAGAATCAATAATGCGGTCGCGCCTTGGACTGAGGGGATTTTTGAAATCATCTTCAAGCCAATACCGTTCACAATCGGTGGGCTAGAGATCCCATTTATTCTCATCTGGCTCGCAGGCACCGCAATCTTCCTGACCGTTTACTTTAAGTTTATCAATATCACATCCTTTGGATTAGCCCTGCGCACGATCCGCGGAAAATATTCAAAACCGACCGACCCAGGCGAAATCACGCACTTTCAAGCGCTTACGGCAGCGCTCTCTGCGACCGTCGGTTTGGGCAATATCGCCGGCGTCGCCATCGCGATCTCAAAAGGCGGCCCAGGTGCGGCCTTCTGGATGGTGGTTCTCGGACTAGTCGGTATGACGACGAAATTTGCCGAATGCACCTTGGGCGTGCGCTATCGTGACATTGATGCGAATGGCAAAGTCAGCGGCGGCCCAATGAAATATCTCAAGAAAGGCTTAGCCGAGCGCGGCAAGACCTGGGGCGTGTTCGGCTCGTTCCTCGCCATCGTTTTTGCGATCCTGTGCGTAGGTGCCTCTCTAGGTGGCGGTAACATGTTTCAAATAAATCAAGTTTGCTCGCAGTTTGTCGAAATCAGCGGCGGCAGCGAAAGTATACTAGCTGAATATCGTTGGGTGTTTGGAGCGGTGATCGCGGTGCTAGTGGGCGTCGTCATCATTGGCGGCATCACACGCATCGCCAATGTCACATCCAAGCTCGTGCCTTTAATGTGCATTATTTACATCCTGGGTGCGCTCAGCGTACTACTCGCGAACTTCTCGGAGATCCCCCAAGCCATCGGGTTGATCGTCAGTAAAGCCTTCACTCCAGACGCCTACGTCGGCGGCATAATTGGTGCGATGCTTGTCGGCATTCAGCGCGGCTCCTTTTCGAACGAAGCGGGCATCGGCTCGGCTCCGATTGCACACGCAGCAGTCAAGACATCTAAACCCGCAAGTGAAGGCATCGTTGCCTTACTCGAACCATTCATCGACACAGTCGTAGTTTGCTCGCTGACTGCTCTGGTCATCGTCATCACGGGTAACTACGGTGAGGCTGTAGCAGGCTCAAGCGATGGGATTACCATCACATCTCAATCTTTTGCGTCCGTCATTTCTTGGTTCCCATTCGTTCTATTTGTCGCAGTCACACTCTTCGCTTTCTCAACGATGATCTCGTGGTCCTATTATGGACAACAGGCATGGGCTAGCCTGTTCGGAAATAGCAGGGTGATGGATCTCTCTTATAAAATCTTATTCTGCCTCTGCATTGTCGTCGGTTCAGCGATGTCGCTCGGAGCCGTCACAGACTTTTCTGATGGCATGCTACTAGGCATGTGTTTCCCAAATCTCATCGGTGTCTATTTACTATTACCTGTAGTCAAAAAAGAGCTACTCTCCTTCCACAAGCACGTGGCAGAAATCGACAACGCTAGTCCACCTGCAGAATAAGTCCCTTCAGGTAATTACTCTCTGGGAAGTTCAATAGTGTCGGAAAGTCGAAAGGCTGCCCTGTGCGTGCGAAGATCCGACCTTCGCGGCCTACTTCAGCAGCGGCCACAGAGACCATGCGCTCAAAGGTTTCCAGCGAGATCGCCCCGGATCGGCAATAAGTCGCTAACACGCCGCCTGCAGGTAGGCAACGAAACGCGCTGACGTGCAACTGCTTCAAGGCATCGAGATCCGCAGCCATCCCAGCCGGCGGGTCGAGTATGATACAGTCGAAATCGCCGACTGTACGCTCCGCTAGGAACGCCGCAGCATCACAATCAATCGTTTCGATGAAGCACTCATTGCGCTGCGCATTAGCGCCGATGGCCTTCACGAATGTCTCTGAAAGATCAGTGGCGACCACATGCTCGGCGCCCGCACGTAGCGCTTGCATCGCAAAGGCTCCGGAGTGCGAATATGCATCCAGCACGACGCGACCCTCACAGAGACTAGCAACCAGCGAATGTTGCTCGCGTTGATCCAAAAAGAACCGTGGCTTCTGCGCCTGCATCAGATCAAGCCGATACACCAATTCATCGATTGCGACCCAGCGCCCCTTTAAATTATTACCACTCAGAGTGCGCACTTCGCGGTCCATCCCATAAACTGCTCGGCCCTTGCAATCATTGAGAAAAATAATTTCCTGAGGTGCGAAGTGCTCTTTCAGGAGTTCTGCGATCATATTTAGGTGCGCGTCTGCCGCCGCGGTCTCAGTAGTAATAGTCAGCACGTCTCCATACTTCTCCACAACCAGCCCGGGCAAATAATCCGCATCGGAGCTGATGAGCCGCTGACAGTCACTCTCACCGCGACGGCCCAGCGCTTCTTGCATCGCATCGGCGATATAGCTCTCATCAAACGCAACTGCTTCAGCCCAGCTAAAACGCCGCCACGCGGCCGACGGATTGCGACGATCGAATATCCCGCTGCCCAGCACATAACCATCGGCTGCAATCAAGGTTGCCGCGTTGCCATCAACCAATAATGAATCCACCAGATTCAAATCGGTTAATCTAACCCATGGATGCCCAAACGTTTTTGCTGAGACGCTGCGCTTTAAACGCAGCACGTTTTCCTTAAAAATATCCATAAATACTAAAAACTAGCGCGCTTGTCGAAAGAGCCATGCTCCAGCACCAAACATCACTAGGTTCGGCAACCAAGCCGCCAAGAGTGCTGGAATCATCTGCCGATCCCCCAAGATTGTCGAAATACTGATCAACACATAAAAGATCAGAAAATAGCCCATGCACTTAGAAATCCCAATCATTGGATTCGTCCGCACGCCAGAAACAGCAAATGGCACCGCTAATCCAACGACGACCACGCAACTAAAGGGCGCGGCTAATAGCGAAAAATACCGCACCAGATACGCGTGCACGACAGGATTTTCTTCAGCCGGCACGGTCTCGATGATACGGCGCAATTCAAACAACGACAGCCCCTTCGGATCTTTATGCAACGCCAGCATTAAACTTGGATCTTCGTAAAACTCCTCAAAACTCTTTTCCTTAAAAGGAATGGTGCGCATCGGATCGCCGGTCTCAGGATCAAGTATAAGCTCTCGGCCATTCAGAAAGACCCAAGACCCCTGCGTATCATCAAAATACGCCTCACTGGCGGAAATTCGGTTCAATTCCTGGCCATCCTCATCACGCGTGTGCACATTCACACCAAGGCCAAGCCAAGCGCGCTCACTAAAACGATCCATCAACCACAGTCGCCCATCTTTACGATTATCAAAGCCTAAATTATAGACCAAGCCCTGTTGCTTAATCGCAGCAGCATCTTCCTGCAGCGCCGCATATTCTAGGTTGTCAAAAAATGTACGCGCACGCTCCACCGAATAGGGCACCACTGACGCTGTTAGATAAAATAGCAATCCGGAGAGTCCAAATCCCGCCATCCATAGCGATCGACTGATGCGAAACAGTCCTGCCCCAGAAGCACGTATCGCGGTAATCTCATTATTACGATGCAAGGTGCCGAGCGAAAACAACAGCGATACCAGAAACGCAATCGGCAAGATCGCAGGTAAATAGGCAGGCAGTGCCAGTATGTAATAAAACAGCACTTCACCAAAACTCGCTCCCATCTCTAAGAGGTCCGGCAGGCTGTCATACATATTCTGAAGAATCAAAATGCCGACAATCACACCAAGTGTCAGCGCAAAGCCCACCACCCATTCTTTTAAAACATATCGATCAATCAAAGACATCATTTATGTTCTACGACAGATTGCCCCATGAAGTCACTCCGTTTGAGTAGATATTTTTGAGCGAACCTCACACAACACCATAAAATCGGCAACTAGACTTGATTCACACACTAAAATTAGCGCAAAGGACTTGTATACTCGGCAAACGCAGTCTCGATCAGAGCCGTGTATTGAGCCCAACCTGTCCGCTTGCCGTACACGATCGCATGCTCGATCACAGAAGGAAATACGGACAAAAGCGCAAAACCAAACTTATCCACATTGCCTACCATAAAATGAAGTATCTTTTTTAGCGCATCGATACTCTGCTCATTAAGAGCTAATCGAAGCAGACAGAAGCGCTTCGATTTTAGGAACGACAATATCAAGAGAATGCTGCGCATGCAATTTTTGCATACATTTCTTTGCCATGGCGCGACCGCCATCCTCAAGATCCATCATCCGCACCATTGCACCTGCCAATGCCTCAGCACTGCCCGCTTCATACAGCAAGGCGGTCTCACCATCTTCGGTGATTTCCTCGATGCCACCATCCCGAGCCAGAACAACCGGCAATCCAGAGAGCATCGCTTCCAGCGGAGTGACGGGAAATGGGTCATTGCAGCAACTGGTAAAGAGTAAGGCATCGTATTTCGAATATTCCGAAGGCAATTCCCCAGGACGAATCCCCTGCATTCGCACCGAATCGCTCAAGCCTGAGGCATTGATTAAGTTACGCATCGCTCGCCGCTCAGTCGGCTCTCCCATTCCATAAAAGTCCAGCGAAATGTCGAGACCACGCTCCTTTAAGATCTTGACTGCCCTCAAGGCGAGACCAGGGGCTTTTGATGCATTCAAACGCCCTGCCCACATAAACTTACGAGCTGGCTGATAAGCAAATTTGAAAAGTATGTGTTTGGTATTCAAAGCAGGATACACCACCGGCAGTGAGGCTGCTTGGGTCAAACCGTCAGCCACCAGATCATCGCGCAAGCTCTCACTACAGATCGTTGCATTCGACAGATTCAGATCGGCGGCTGTCCCAACCGGAAAGTGCCGTAAGCGCCGCCGCGCGGAACCAATCAATCGCATATAGAACTGATAGCACCTCGAACGTAAACTCTGGTTGCGTTGCCACCAAGTAAACCACGGATCTAGCTTAAAGACATGCGGACTCAACCAATTATCGTGCAAGTCATAGACAATCGGAGTCCCTTGGTCTTGAAGACCGAGTAAAAGCGACTTCGAAACACCATGCATATTCCAAACATAGACTACATCAGGTCGTAAGCCATCCAGCCGACGATGCAATACCCTAAGATGCGCCAGCTCATGCTCATAAGTCGCCCCGTATGAGACTCCTAACTTGGATTCAACATCTTCAGCATCATGCAGCTGTAACTGACGGTACACTCCCTTCTCCCCGGAAACCCCCATTGGTGGCATGCGGTGATTCGAGGTCAATACCTGCAGCTGATGGCCAAGTTTCGACAAGGCGTCGACCATTTGTCGGCAACGATTATCATGTCCATTCGCGCTTAGTGGTGGGTATAGGGCTGTTAAAATTAGAATCTTCACTGAACTGGGAAAGATAGCACTAAAACTGTAAAGCGGGAATCGCCTCCGGGCATTTAGATCATCTGATTTAAACGACACAAGGAGACAAGATCTGCACCGTCACTCCAGCAAAAAAAACGAATTTATCCATTTTAGCGCTAAAATCTATATGCTCAGTATGCTCGATCACGTGTAAAGCTATTACTCAAACAAACCATCAGCTCTTTCGCTGCGAAATTAGATATTATCTTGAAACCACATTTACTGGTTGCCCTGCAATAAATTGCCGTAAGTTATCCACCGATGTGTTTAACAAACGGCGCCGTGCGGGCTCACTCGCCCAGGCAATGTGCGGCGTGATCAAACAATTTGGCGCACCCAACAGCGGGCAGTCGGCAGCCATCGGCTCTTGACACACCACATCGACCGCTGCACCGCCCAGAATTCCACAACGCAAAGCTGCCGCCAGCGAAGCTTCGCAAACAAGTCCACCGCGAGCGGCATTGACCAATAATGCACCTGGCTTCATGGTCGCCAGTAAAGCTGCATTTACAAAACCACTGGTCTCCGCTGTTTCAGGGCAATGTAAACTCACTAGATCCGCTCGCTCAAAGATCACCTCGTTCGAGGCCCATTCAAAACCATCATAATCCGGCGTATTACGTTCGGTGTTTGCCGAAGCGAGCACCTTGGCCCCCATCGCATTCAATGTCGCAGCTACACGGCGACCGATCGAGCCAAACCCAACAACTCCGACAGTCATCGTGGCTAATTCACGCGGTGCCTGCTGCCAATACGAGAATAGCTCGCTGCGCACCCAATCGCCAGCATGCACTGATGTGCTGTGCAGACCGACTTGATTGCACAACTCTAAGATCAAAGCGACCGTATGCTGCGCGGTCGTCGCCGATCCATAGCTTGGTACATTACAGACCGTTTGCCCAAGCCGCGCTGCGGACGCCGTATCGACCAAATTATAGCCCGTGGCCAGCACGCCGATAAACTTCAAGCGGGACGCAACCTCCAGCACTTCTGCCGAAAGTGGCACCTTGTTGGTAAAAACCACGTCCGCCTCGCTGATACGTTGGATGATAGTCTCTGCCTCTGCCGATGTGGAGGCATAGAGCTGTACATCACCGAAATCACCAAGTCCCGACCACACGGCATCATCAAAAGCCAAAGTCCCTGCATCCAGCACAACAATCTTCATGCCCTTCATACAAGAGGCGGCACATTCAGAAGCAATGCTCTTTATTTTTTTGAATGAACAGGCACTCGACCTAGCGCTTATCGCTTGCCGATTGTCTCGACTCTAAAGGCCTCCAAGCGCCGAACCACGGCAACCGGATCATTGATTAGCAACACTTCCTCAACCAACGCACGCGCATCCTTGATCTTCACGTTACGTATGAAATACTTCAACTCTGGCAGCATCGAGGACGTCAAGCTCAGCGAGGTAGCCCCCATACCCAGCAGTAAACTCGCATAGATCGGGTCGCCGGCGATTTCGCCACACACACTCACGGGTTTACCCAAACGATTGGCCTCGTCGATAATTATCTTCAGTGTGCGTAGCACCGCTGGGTGCGCGGGCTCATATAGATGCGCGACACGATCGTTTAGACGATCCACCGCCATTAGATATTGGATCAAATCATTCGTACCGATACTAAAGAAATCTGCTTCCGCCGCCAACAAGTCAATAATCGCAGCTGCACTAGGAATCTCAACCATGGCACCGACTTCGATTCCTTCATCAAATGCCAGATTCTCAGCGCGAAGATCGACTTTCACTTCCTCTAAAATTTGATTTGCACGTCGCAGCTCAGCCACTCCACTGATCATCGGATACATGATCTTCACGTTCCCTTTGGCGCTGGACCGAAGAATCGCCCGCAGTTGAGTCTTGAAGATGTCCTCATTCCCGAGGCAAAAACGGATCGCCCGAAAACCCATAAAAGAGTTATCGTCCTCCGAGCCGCCATCCCCTAAAGTTTTGTCACCACCGATATCCAAAGTGCGAATGATCACGGGCTCATCATCCGCAGCTGCTACAACTGCCGCATACTCATCATACTGCACTGATTCCGACGGGTAGCCATGATGCCTCAGGAATATCCCTTCGGTGCGAAATAGGCCGACACCGTTTGAACGCATCGCTACAACCTGTTCCATCTCATGAGCTCCCTCGATGTTAGACATTAGTCCGATCGGCGATCCATCCTTAGTCTCGCTCGGTTCGGAAATCACCGAAATGTAAATTTCATCCAGCTTGCGACGTTCACTGGCGAGCTTACCATACTTAAACAGCCGTTCCTCGGACGGGTTGATCACTACGATGCCATCATAGCCATCCACCAAGATCTGATCGCCACTCTGAATCACCTGTGTCGCATTGTGTAGGCCGACCACCGCAGGAATCCGCATCGAACGTGCCATAATCACCGAATGACTGGTTTGTCCGCCGGCATCCGTGATAAATCCGAGTAACTTACTACGATCCATATCTGCAGTATCAGATGGCGTGATGTCTTCGGAAACGATAATACTATGCGATGTTAATTCCCCCAGATTGGACTTATTCATGCCAATTAAGTTTTGTAACAAACGCCGTGACACATCTCGAATATCAGTTACACGCTCCTTCAAATACTCATCTTCCATCGAGCTGAAGAACGAAATATAACGCTGCGCAATCTTATGGTAACAGCTTTCGACATTTTTATTCGTCGACCGCAGCTCCGAGTTCACCTCGTCCAGCAATGCGCTATCCTCGAGCACCATCAAATGCGCATCAAAAATTCGCGCCTCACCCTCGCCCAACGAAGCAGCGACCTTATGTCGCACCGCCGTAATCTCTTCTCGCGTCTGCAAAATCGCTTGATCGAAGCGCTCAATCTCAGAATCAATGACTTCCGGCGCCAGATCGTAGCACGGCACATCTAGTTCTTTTTGAAGATATAAAAGCGCAGTTCCGTGCGCAATACCAGGAGACGCAGCAATGCCTTCAAGGATAATTTCTTCTTTAGGAGATTGTTCAGACACTAGTGTTATCAATAATTGCGTTGAGAAGAAATATAAATGCCAACGCTGATAGCTTCAACTCAACAAATTGAAGTTTCAACCCAAAATACCGCCTCGCCCCATGCATCTCGAACTATTTTTTCAATTTGACTCACATGAGCACAGTTTTCTTCCAATAAAGCGAAACAACAACTGCCACTGCCACTCATCAAACATTCCACGCCTGCTGCCCGCAATTGCGCCAACAAAGTCGAAATCGCCAGGTATTTACTGCCGACTGGACCCTCGAATGAATTAAACAACACATCGGCCAACGTGCCGCTTTCGATAAAATGTTGCATTCGAGCCACGCCCGCGGCTTCAGGCTCATAACTACCTGGAGCACCTGCCACTAAACGCCCATAGGCACCCGCCGTCTCCACACCAAAATTAGGACGAAATAGTACCACCCGCGTGCCGCGCAACCGCTCAGCAACTTCAGCCGCCACGGGCTCGATCACTTCACCTCGTCCGCGCATCCACGCAGCTCGACCTTCAATAAAAAACGCACAGTCCGAACCGAGCTCAGCAGCCAACTCGCACAACACAGCATTGCTAAACGGCTCCCCCGCAAGTTGATTCATGCCACGCAGCGCGACCGCCGCATTGCCGCTGCCACCGCCTAGCCCAGCGCCCATCGGTATGCGCTTGTTCAAATTAAACTCAAAATACTCCGCACGCCCCAAACGTGACCGAAATGCCGCAGCCGCTTTCAACAACAAATTTTCAGGTCCCAATGGTACCGCTGGATCCGAGCAATGCAGCACATCCCTAGAGCCACCCGCGCGAATCGTCAACGTATCGCCAAATTCCAAAGCCACCACCAGCGATGTCAGCGCATGAAAGCCATCCGCACGCTGCCCATGTACAGACAGCATTAGATTCACCTTGGCCGGAGAGGGCAGAGTCAATTCACTTGGAAAACTGTTAGTTTGGATTGGCATAGTTGATTATTAAGCTACTTTTCTTCGCCGCCGAGGAAAAATCGTGATTTTACAATTTGCCTCAAGCAAATCTGCTTACCAGTCTTTTAAAATGCCTAATCAGAATTCCTGCAAACTCATACTCGCCCTCGATCTCGAAACCCGCCAAGAAGCCTTCGCCATGCTCGACCGCCTAGGCGATTCTCTCGAATGGGTCAAAGTAGGTCTTCAGCTGTTTACAGCCTACGGGCCCGACTTCGTTCGCGAAATCGCTGATCGCGGCTATAAGGTATTTCTCGATCTGAAACTCTTTGATATTCCCAACACCGTGGCCAAAGCGGTGCAAAGCATTTCCAGCCTACCCGTCGAGCTGCTCACTCTGCACGCCTCCGGCGGCGGCGAAATGCTTGAATGGGCCAACAAAGCACGTGCCGATCACTCTCCAAATCTAAACCTGCTCGCCGTCACCGTCCTTACCTCTATGGATGAGCCGCAGCTACGCAGCCTCAACGTACACGCCACCACCGAAGCACAAGTCAAACACCTTGCCGACCTCAGCCTCAAGGCTGGCATCCAGGGGCTCGTCTGCTCTTCGCTGGAACTCGCCCCCCTTCGAGCACGTTTCGGCCACGAGCCAATCATCGTCACCCCCGGAATCCGGCCTAAGGGCAGCTCTGCCGATGAGCAAAAGCGCATCATGACGCCACACGCCGCAGCCGCTGCCGGCTCCAGCTACATAGTCGTCGGCCGCCCGATCCTCAGAGCCGACGATCCCGCCGCTGCCGCCGCTGCGATCCGCGCCGAACTAGCCGCAGTGTAGCACCATTCAGAATCCGACTCTGTCCTTAATTGAGAGACCGGCAGCTAAGCTATAGGAGTGTGAGCAACTCGCCCACGTTAACTCAACAATAAGGGTGAATCGCCCTCACTCCATTACAAAACATATGAATTCCAGCCCTCAACCCTCAGCTCTCAAATCTCAGGTCTCTTCCGCCATCATTTTGGCGGCTGGCAGTGGCTCGCGCATGCAAGGCGCGGTCGCGGATAAAGCACTCGCGCAGCTCAACGGCCTCCCCGTGCTCTGCCACAGTGTACGCGCCTTTCTAGAAAGTGGCTGTATTGACCGCTTTACAGTCGTTTACCGAGACATCGCGCAAAAAGCAGAGCTGCAAGCAGCACTCGACCAAATCGACCTGCAAGGCACGCCCATCGACTGGGCGCTCGGCGGCGACGAACGCCAAGACTCGGTTTATAAGGCACTGCGCATCCAGCCAGAGACCTGCACATACGTCTTTATCCATGACAGTGCGCGCCCCCTCGTATCCACTAATTCTATACAAGCGCTCCACACCGCAGTGCTACGCGACCGCGCCGCCGCGCTCGCTCACTCAGTAACCGATACGATCAAGCGCATCCCCACCGCAGAGCAACTCACACAAACTGAACTTGAAGACCTCGACCGCTCCCGCCTCTGGGCGATGGAGACCCCACAAGCGTTCGCCCGGTCGGACATTCTCAAAGCCTACCAGGACGTGCATGACTCCGGTCTACACATCACTGACGACACCGCAGCCGCGGCCAGCATTGGCCTCAGTACTACAATCGTGCCCAACCACGCACCCAATCTAAAGATCACCACCCCAGCAGATCTAAGCTACGCCGACTGGCTGCTGCAGCAGTAGTCAACCCCAGATACTCATGATTGGACTGATCGAAAATGCAGGAGGCACCCCCGTCGCACCGGGCTACCTTGTCGCGCTCGTAGACTCCATATTCAAGGAAGGCGGCACTTTACAGACCGTCCTGCAACTCGACCACCGTCCACAGCAGGCGGCGATGGCGCTGAGCACCGCGCAGTCGCTGGAGACGAATAAGCCACTTTTGTTCGAAGCTGGCACTGGCGTAGGCAAGAGCCTCGCCTACCTGATCCCCGGGCTAATCCACTCAATCGATAGCGAGCGCCCACTGATTGTCTCCAGTCATACGATCACACTGCAGGAACAGATCCGCAGCAAAGACCTCAAAATCTGCCGCCAACTGTTCAACGCCGTCCCCGAGCTCAAGCGCTACGCCACATTTAAGACCGCGCTCATGGTCGGCAAAGGCAACTATTGCTGCAGCACACGCCTGAGCAACGCGCTCAAAGACGCCCAATCGTCCAAGCAAACAGAGCTGCTCCAAGACGATGCCAAGGCCGAGCTCATCCGGCTCGCCACATGGTCCACCACCAGTAAAAACGGCATCGTGCAGGAACTCTCGCCCGCGCCACTCCCCGACGTCTGGGACATGGTCAATGCCGACAGCTCTACCTGCTCGAAAAAGAACTGCGATCCGAACACCTGCTTCTACCAGAGCGCGCGTAAAAAGCTGCTCACCTCGAACTGCGTGATCGTTAACCACAGCCTGCTGTTTGCATTGATCAATGCCGGCATGCCGCCCAAAGGCGACGCCCGCGGCATTCTCCTACCCGACGACTTTGTGGTGCTCGACGAAGCGCACCGCATACCCGCGGTTGCCACCGACCACTTTGGGATCAACGTCAGCTCCTACGCCGTCGATCGGGCGCTGAAACGCATCTACAACCCACGCACAAATCGCGGCATCCTGCGCAAACACGGCAAGAAGTGGGATCACGATGCAGTGGACAACGCCATCGCCGCCGCAGGCGAATTTTTTAGCTACCTCGGCGACACCTTCCTCACCAAGCGCTCGATTCTCCGCATCCACGAAGCCGATTTTTGCGATAACATCCTCTCCGGCCCACTCAAAGAAGTCGCCGAACGCCTCGGAGCCATCATTCAAGCGAGCGACAACGAGCGCGTGCAAGACGAGCTCAAAGACCACCGTCGCCGTATTATGGGCTACCGCGACACGATCAACGGCTATGTCACTCTGGCCGAAGAGGACCATGTACACTGGCTCGAACGCGGCGGCAAAAAAGGTCAACTCGTCACTTTGCGCAGCGCCCCACTCGACGTCGCCCCCTATTTGCGCGAAGCCCTCTTCAGCCGCCAGACCGCGGCCATCCTGACCAGTGCCACTCTGTCCGACGGCACCAGCATTGATACCTTCCAAGAAAAAGTCGGCGGCGAGCTCGCCGAGACGCAAGTTGAGTATTCACCATTTAACTATAAAGACAACTGCAAGGTTTACATCGCGACCGATGCGCCGACTCCCGAACCAGGACAAGGCCGTCTCGACCTGGACTACCTTGCCAACATGATTTGCTGGCTCAGTCGCAATGTCGCTGGGGGCACCCTCGTGCTCTTCACTAGCCACTTCGACCTGAGACAAGTACACCAACGCACCGAAGCGTTCTTTGATAAAATTGAACGGCCACTATTTAGCCAAGGATACGGGATCGACCGCAGCGAGCTCACTCGTAAATTCGCTCAAGCAGGCAACGGTGTACTATTTGGCACCGATAGCTTTTGGACTGGCATCGATGTGCCCGGCCCAGCCCTGTCGCAGGTGATCATGGCACGCCTCCCGTTTGATAATCCGAGCCACCCAGTCAGCGAAGCTCGCAGCGAGTACATTCGCGAACGCGGGGGAAATCCCTTTGCCGAAATGACCGTGCCCGAAGCATTGGTCAAATTTCGCCAAGGCATGGGCCGCCTGATCCGCCGTCACGAAGACTCCGGTAATATCGTCGTGCTCGACTCCCGTATTTTGACAAAAACCTACGGTCAACGCTTTCTCGATGCCCTGCCCGTGCAGGACTTCAAACGCTTCAATCGTGACAACCGAGGCCACGTTTTCCAGTAATACTCTGAGCTAATAAGAAGAACCGCACGACCTCCGAACCATCCGCAAAAGAGTGTACCTCCGCTCTCAATTCTCTATATTTCTCATCCATGAAAAAGTCCGAAATTTTCCTACCTAAAGTCGCAGCCAAGCCCGACAATATGCTATTCCGTTTCAGCCTCGGCCAAGCCCTCTATGACGAAGGGACGACCGAAGCATCGATTCCGCACCTACAACGCTGCGCCGACTCACGCGACGACTGGATGCTGCCTCGTATCCTACTCGGCAAAGCCCTCCTCCAACACGGTCAAGCCGACACCGCAAAGCCGATCCTCGCACACGCTCTACAACTCGCGGTCACCCAGCACCACGACGAACCCGCCGCAGAGCTTCGCGACATTTTGGAAGACTTGTAACGAACCGTACACAATCAGACCGCTGCGCGGGAACCGCTTATCTTCGCTCATAGAGCGCTTATACTTAAGCACTGAATCATGCAAAACGACCAATACTTAGGAGATGAAGGATATGCTCTCATGGGAGCTGCCTTTGAAGTGCACAGTGAGCTCGGCGGCGGACTAAGCGAAGAGATCTATCAGGAAAGTCTTGAATGAGAACTCGGACTCAGAAAAATTCCGTTCACAGCCCAAGAGCAACTCCAAGTCTTCTACAAAGGCCACAAGCTGAACAAAAGGTATGTCCCCGACCTTCTTGTATTTGATGCAATCGTGACAGAGTTGAAAGCCGTCAAAGCACTGACTCCCGACCACACACAGCAACTACTCAACTATATGCATATCACGAAGAAAGCTGTCGGATACCTGATAAACTTTGGACCATTGGATGCCGTCGAATGGAAACGACTCATTCTCTCTGAATATATTCCAGCATCATCCTAAGATAAGCGCCCCATTAGCGAAGATAAGCGGTTAAAAATAGCCGAACCTAAGCGCAAAACCAATGAACACGCACCGACTCTTTTCAGTCCTACTGATACTGCCAACTCTGGCGCTGTTCAAATCCTGGAGATGGGTGCAGCCAAAGTTCACCCTTGCCTACCTGATTCTGATCTCGCTCGTTACTTACTTCATATACTGGAACGACAAGCGTCGCGCACAGAGAGGCGGGTCGCGCACGCCTGAAGCGACCTTACATCTACTTGAATTTCTAGGCGGGTGGCCCGTCGCCTATATCGCTCAGCACAAACTTCGCCATAAGACGATCAAGCGCAGTTACCAAATGACCTTCTGGGCCATCGTCGGGCTGTATCAATACCTCTCACTGGAAATGCTCCTTGAGTGGCGCGTCCTCCACGGATTCCTCGCATTGTTTCGCTAAAGTGCCTCTCGAAATAGGACAAACAGAATATTTAACCGCAGAGCACGCGAAGATCGCAAAGTTTTGACAGGACCATTGATAATGGAAAAATACCGACCCTAAGCACCTCTCTAAGTTTTTGTGCCTTTTTGTGGCAATACAAACACCCATCTTTAGCCTCACTTTCAATCTCACTCGCCAAAGGCGTCACTTCTCATGCCAAACCGCATCACGACCTACCTAGATTGGAACCTCCCACTACTACCTGCCATCACGCAGCAACTCCTCGCCGGGGCCAGCGGCGACTTTATCGACCTCAGCAGCGATCTGGTGATCGTGCCCACCGTGCAATCCGGCCGCCGACTCCGTGAAGCGCTTGCCCTGGCAGCCAATGACCGCGGCTTATTTCCACCCGTAATTGTCACCCCCGATGTCTTCCTCGGACAAGCGATCAAAGACGAGCCGATCGCCAACGAAGAAAGCGTGACCGCCGCATGGGTCACCGTGCTAGGTGCGATCGACTGCACACAATTTGAAGCGCTCTTCCCCATTGCCCCTGAGCAAAATAGCAGTTGGCAGATCGGCATGGCGCAACGCCTCATGCAGCTGCGTAACGAACTCGGCGAAGAAGGGCTCGACTTCGCACTCGCCGCACAACGCACCGGCGAAAGCGGACACGAACCTGCACGCTGGAGCGAACTCGCCCGACTCGAAGGCCTCTACCTCGACCAACTCCAAACACGCGCCCTCAAAGATCCCAAACACGCCCGCCGCGCTGCCGCACAGAGCTACGTCGCACCGCCGCAAATCAAGCGCATCATCCTCGCCGCCACTCCCGACCCTCAACCGCTGCCCTTGCAAGCGCTCGAACGTGCCGCAGAAAGCATTCAGCTCGAAGTGTGGATCTACGGTGCCGAAGACGCACAATTTGATAAATGGGGGAGGCCGGCTACAGAGCACTGGACGCAACGCCCACTACCCTTCGAAGCATGGGGCTGTCAGCTTCAAAGCCTTGCCTCTGCTAAATCGACCGCTGCCACGATCGCCGCAAGTACGCAAGGCAAAGCCCCCGAATCCGTGCTCATCGGACTTGCGGACCCGACACTCAATCCCATCGTCGTCGATGCCCTCGAGCGGGCTAAGACCCCTCATTACGACCCCGAAGGGCAAGCGCTCCATCTCGGCGGGGTCGGTCGACTTACTGAGCTACTTTGCCAACTGTGCGATGATCGCAGCACTACCACGATCCGCACACTCCTGCAGCACCCAGACATTCAGATCTGGCTAAAAGCCAGTGGCAACGAACTGCTGCGCCAACTCGACCGCCTGTTCGAAGACCACCTCGCTCCCGACCTCACCACGCTGATTCACTTCGCTGCGCGTAAAAAAAATCGAGAGCTGCACAACGCCCTCACGCAAGTCAACGCACTCGCTACAGGGCTCAACACATCAGGCAACTTTAGTCACTCACTCGCGCAGGCGCTGCAACAGATCTACTCAACCAAACAAATTGAGACTAGCAACCAAGCCAGCAGCCAATGGAAGGAGCGTGCCGACGCCGTCCGCCAGCTACTCAACAACGCCGCCGAAGCGGAAACCTTATTTTCAAAACTCCCCAAAGCCTTCAGCCGCTCCGTATTCCGGCAGAGTCTGCAGCGCAGTAAAGTCTATCCCGACCGCCCACGAGAAGCGCACGATCTGCTTGGTTGGCTCGAACTTCTGTGGAATGATGCACCCCACCTCATCCTCGCCGGCCTCAACGAGAACATCGTGCCCGAGTCCGTGATCGGCGATGCCTTCTTGCCTGAGACCCTGCGCGAGCAACTCGGCCTACGCACCAACGCACAGCGTTTCGCCCGCGACGCCTACTTACTCGAAGCTCTCTGCCGCCGACGCGCAGGCGAGTATGGGCACATCGATATTCTCGTGCCACAATCGGGCGACGAGCACACGCCACTAAAACCCTCACGCCTCCTCTTTCAAGGTGCGAACGACACACTCCTCAGTCGCACGCGACTGCTCTTCCGCGAAACCGAAGACAGCAGCGCAAACATTGAGTACAGCGCCGCGTGGAAACTCTCGCCGCCCCTCGACATACCGCTGCCGACCTCGATCTCCGTCAGCGCCTTTAAGAGCTATTTGCAATGCCCCTTCCGATTCTTCCTCAGGCACATTCTCAAAATGCGCCCGGTCGATGTCGAAACACGCGAGCTCAATCCCGCCGCTTTTGGCAACCTCGTACACGACACTGTCGCCGAACTCAATGGCCGCACCATTGAGGGTAGCACCGACATAGCCACCTTGGTCAAAGAGCTACACGCCATCGCTGAGAAAATGCTCAAACACCGCTATGGCGACAAGCTATCCTTCGCCCTGCGCCTACAGTACGAAGCGATCATGGCGCGCATCAACGCATTTGGACAACACCAAGTCGAAGACGCCCAAAACAACAGTAGTATCAAAATACTGAATACAGAAGAAGCATTTGAAATCCCCCTCAACGGCTTCACCATTAAGGGCCGCATTGACCGCATCGATCAACGCGGCGAGCGCCTCGAATTGATCGACTACAAGACCAGCAATTCACCGGCCAATCCCCAGAAAGCACACCTCGCGGTCGTCGCAAAAAAGGCCCCACCTGAGCACTTACCTGACGCCGCCTTCTTCGAGCACGAGGGCAAGACTTACCGCTGGATCGATCTACAACTCCCACTCTACGTGCTCGCAAAACACGAAGCCGGCGGCCAGCGGCCCAGCGTCGCCTACTTCAATCTCGCGCAAACACTCGAGAAGAGCGGCATCGAACGCTGGGATGGATTTACCGACAGTCACCTTGATTCCGCCAGAGCGTGCGCCGCCGCCGTTGTTGAACAAATCAAAAGCGGTATCTTCTGGCCTCCAAGCCAAGACATTCACGAAGCCTACGACGACTTCGCGCCCCTCTTCCCTGACGGCATCGAAAACTCAGTCGACCCAGAAGCCTTTAAGCATTACCAGTTTAAGAGGTAAGGGTCACCCTCACTTTCACTCCGTGCGCAGCACGGCTCAAAGTCTATCCAACGGGCTCACTATCCCAAACGGCTTCTTCATCACATGGGTATAGATCTGCGTCGTCTCAACCGAGGCATGCCCGAGTAGATCCTGCACCGTGCGTATATCTGCCCCACCTTCCAGCATATGCGTCGCAAAGCTGTGCCGTAACACATGCGGCGTCACTCGCTTCTCGATGCCCGCTTTCTTCGCCGTCGTGCGGATCGCATTTTGGTAAGAGTTCTCCAAAGCATGGTGCCGGAGCATCTCTTCGCTACGAGGATCTTTCGCTAGCCGACTGTGCGGAAACAGATACTGCCAGCTCAACTCAGCCCGCGCCACGCTGAACTTACGCGCCAACGCTTCCGTCATACTCGCACCGGCAAAATCCGCAGCCACATCCTCCACATACAAAGCTCGCACCTGCTCTAATTGCAGCTGCAATAAATCCACTAAAGAACTCGGCAGCACTGTGATCCGATCCTTATCGCCCTTGCCTCCTCGGATCACCAACTGCCCGCGATCAAAATCCAGATCCTTTACCCGCAAACGCAATAACTCAGTCACCCGCAGACCTGCTCCATACTGCAAGCGCCCCATTAGCCGAAACTTCGTCGGCAACAGCTCCAATAAGCGCATCACCTCCCGCGTCGATAAAACGACTGGTACCCGCTGCCGCTTCTTAGCCCGCGTGGCTCCCTGAAAATCTACATCCGGCTGTTCCCGCACATAACGGAAGAAAAACAACAAAGCATTAAAACACTGGTTCTGGCCCGTCGGCGCTAACTCCTGCTCCTCCGCCAAGTAAGTCAAAAAACGTACCACATCTCCTGACTCCGAATCCATCGCTTCCTTCGGATGTAAGAACGCCTGAAAACGCCGCAACCAAGCCATGTAAGCTTTCTCCGTCGTATACGCTAGGTGACGACGACGCAGCGCACTTCTCAGCTTCGTCCCTGCAACATCGCGAGCCGCCAGCTCTTCAAAAAACCACTTTAACGCATCACCCCACTGCGCCTTCTGCCAATCCTCTGGATCTGCACACAAGACCGCATCTCGCCAAAAAATCTTGCCATTATCGCGGTTGTTCGGCTCCCCCAACTCCTTCTTCGCGCAATAACCAAAATACCACTTGAGCGTGATCCACCAAGCCCGTCGCTCTTCTACACTTGCACCCGAATATGCCTTCAAGTGAACTTTAACCCAGTCATGCATAAGTCGAATAACTACTACATGACCTTAAGCCGTGTTTAGTAAGGTCAATATTCGACACCGCAAGTAGCCCGAAGAAGAGCTAAAGCAATCCTCAAACATCCACCCTGCCCTAAAATAAAAGAATAAACTTATACTACTAAAACCTAACCAAAAATACAATTGCCTCACCATTAAACTAATCAATAATCGACAAATACTCAAATAAATCACAACTTTTCACATGACGAAAGTCATGGATACTAAACGTTCTACACAAAATAATAAAAGAAGAAATTAAATGAACACTGTAAGAAAAATAATCATCTCAATTTTTGGACCCATACTAATATCATTTCCAATCTTAAACATTAATAACAAAACAAATTTTTCTTCATCTGAGTCATCTGATGGAATAGCTACTTTAACAACATGGGATAATGACCCTTTATATAATTACCCATCTGCCTGGTACATTTGTATATTAATTTCAGCAATTGCTTTATTCATTTTATGGAAACCACCTGCTTCTGATCAGAAAAGAGAAAAAACAAAATCGTAGAACCATGGGCTGGACACTGATGCCTGCATATCGCTGAACGATATTTGGCACAGGTCAGCCCGGTCGTTAGGTAAAAGATGACTTGCTCGATCCAACTAATTTGACCAATCCTATATTATGAAAAAACAAGCACTAATTCTACTGGCCTTTAGTCAGCTCGCCCTTGCTGGTGAAATTAATCTCGTCGATAAGCAGAGCGGCAAGGTCGTAGCCACTATCAGCCAGAACGATGAGACAGAGTTTCTTATCGAAGGTAAGACATACGTCGCCAAGCCAAAAGCAAGCGTCTCAGAGAAGTTGGCTCGAGCAATCATTGTTCCCCGCATCGAGGTGCGGGGTGATCACCTTGAGGACGTCGTGAACATTCTCCGGTTTGAGACTGCAAAGCTTTCACCTGCGGCTCCGCTAAACATCACGATCGGACACAAGGATCTCAAAAATGTAGCAGTAGATCTCAAGATGAACGAGGCGAGTTGTTACGCGATCCTTACAGCCGCTGCTGAACTTGCTGGATGCGACGTCGCGTTTGAGGAAGTTGGTGCAATTTTCCGGAAGAAGGAGTCGAGTAAATAGGCGGCTAGCACGGATGCAGAAGCACACAATGCCCAACAAGTCGGCGCACACCAACCCACACCGCTTCGTAGGCGAGTTTTCCGATAGATTGAACCTTTAACCCCTTCGTCAAGCCTTGCTCTCGTGTGGGGTGGGTGACCTATGACGTTATGCAGGAATAAAAACAAAGACTCATTATGAAAATCTTATCCTTTATCACCTTACTATTAGTAAGCAGTAGTGTCCTTGCTGAGAAACTTGATTACCAACTAGAAAGTGGTGTATTTAAAACTTCAGAAGGAATTATTCCAGCAGGATGTTTCGGACAATTAATCACAGAATTAAATGGAGATGACACAGTTGCTGCAATTTACTTGAACCGTACGTCTTTCCGTGGTTGTATTGATGCTAATAATCCTTATCCAGGAGGCAACGAAAACGATATCTCATATACAGTTAAAAAGGATTTAGGAAACAACATTTTTAATATCACTGTTAGACAAAAAATTCATGGAAGTATGAAATATTCCGATTCTAATATTATTGTTCAATTTGCTAATAAAAAATATTTTTTGAAAGACAAAAGCACAAAAATAGTTCTATCTCTTGAGAAAATTGGCGAATGGTAAAAAAAACAAAGCATAACCATGGGTTCCACGAGATGTCTTCGCTTCGCTCAGACACACGTGAACCCGGTCGTTCGGTCTGAAAGGAGAGAAGAATGAAGAGACTCAAGGTGTTCTTGCCAGGCGCTCTTGCCGCGCTATTGGCGGTGTTGGTGTCGATCCTGTTTATGGAGGAGACAATCGTGATTCT